>NZ_CP015750.1:1260807-1576008 GCF_001742185.1 Pectobacterium wasabiae CFBP 3304 | reverse complement strand
GTAACGCCTGTTGATGTAACCGTGAATGGCAGTTGGCATCGGCCACCACCACCTGAAAAACGGTGTTTGCGGTAGCTAACGCCTGGCGCGCGAGCGGGCTATTGTCTGCCGGCACGTCGATCAGCACCCAACGGTGGCGACCTGCCGCGCTGAGTTGCGTTAGATTGTTTTGCCAGAGTGCGGAGTGCTGGTGGTAATGCTGTTGCAGCGTGGCGACTTCCTGCATGCTCAGGCGACCAAATGGCAGAAAATCCAGACCGGGGAGATACTGCATGGCACCGGTTTGCCACGATGCGCCGTCAGCTTCCGCCCGTGCCCAACCGCGACGCTGCTCAAACGGCATATTAAAGTTAATGCGTAGCAAATTGTCTGGCGAAAAATCAATCACCAGCGCAGATTCGCCCAACCGTTGGAAAGCCCACCCCAATGCGGCGGTTATCGAGGTGGTTCCTACACCTCCGCGGATTCCTTGCAATGCAATAACGGGCATTGTCAGTTGCTCCCAGCCGGTTCTTTTAATTCATCCAGCAGCGGCCAGCGAGCCATCATTTGGCTCAGACGCGCCTGACGGGAAATATCGATATAGTTTATTTCAGGCAAAGAAAAAGCCTGACTGAGGACCCGGAGATCGTCATCGGCTCTTGCATTTTCGGTTAAATCGGCGCGTGCGCTGGTATCTATACGAGTCGGTTCGTTATTCATCCCATGCCTCTGAAATAGGCTATCCATTATCATTGAGAACGATAAAGGGAAACATCTGAATGGCAGATGTAGTGGTTCTTTTACTGCGCCCACACCAGATAGTCTGGCAGATAAAGGCTTACGCCTTTGCTGTCTTTAATAAAATAGTCGTGCAGGCCAATTAACTATAGCAACGAATTGCTGATTGCAATGTGGGCAGATAAAAATAGTAATGAACCCTTTATACCCGTAATACTTCAAGTTGCATGTGCGTTGGCTACGTTTACTCACCCGAATCACTGACTTGTGTAAGCTCATCGGGATGAAATGAGAGACATCCTGTCTCTCACCGGAGGCCAGCCGTTGGCTGGTCAAATTCGTTTCCGACGAATTTGTCCCTCTCTTGCCGCCTTCCTGAAACTCGAATTATTTGGGGTGTATTAAGGGGGCGGAATAATTAATGGCGGGACGTTGTGATCCTCCAAGGGGCTGCTAGAGTTTATTTTGATTGGTTGGTTGCCGCCATTAACGGAAAAGAAATCAGTCTATGAAGCAGAACTTTTCATTAGGTATCCGTCACCTTTGGGATGAACTGGCTACGCTCCAGTTGGCGGGATTTTATTGGGTGAATATTGATCGACAGGTTGATGCCGCATTATTTTGCCAACAAATTATGCACAACCAAAATAACGACGCGAGAGTGGCGTTAATCGGCTGCGGGGAACGGTCTGACGCGCTGTTGACAACATTATTTAATACCGAAATAAAACAGTTATCTTGCTATATATTGCCGGAAAATAAAGCTGCGTTGCTGAATTTAACTGACGACTTGATGCGCGCATTACGTCCGAAACATCGCCTGTTAGTGCTGTATGCGCCCGCCAGTCTGTGGCGAGATATTTCACCGGAAAGATTACAACGTTGGGTGGATGACACGGCCGTATGGTTACATCAGCGCCAGTGTACGCTGGTGGTTCTCAGCCATAGCAGCGGCGTAACCCGGCTGAGGAATATGCTGATCTCCCAACATCGCGGGCTTTACGGTTTGGCCAGCCTGCAATGGCAACAGGATCGTGCACAGTATCTGGTGTCATGGTGGGCAACGGAAAGAGGCGTGCGGGCGAATAAGGTACAAATGCTGCAACCCGATAATGATGGCTGGCAAATGCTGACGGAAGAGGAGCCCGTCCTCACGCCGTCTCTGAATGACGATGGGCTTTTTCTGATGGAGAAGAGCGTGATGGAAGGGGCTCCCGCGCTATCAGAAAACTGGCAGCTACTGGATGACAACGCCATTTTGGTACAAACCGGCATGCTGACGAATGCGGCTACCCTCGTTTTTGCACTCAATCAGACTATTCAGGTCGATACCCTCGTCAAACAGGTTCATAGCCTGCGGCGGCAGCGTGGCGAATTGCTGAAGATTGTGGTGCGGGAAATGAAGCCCTGCCTGCGTGCCAGCGATGAGCGTCTATTATTGGCGTGTGGCGCAAATCTTATTGTCTCCCATTCAGAGCCACTATCTCGCTTCCTGACGCGGATTGAAAGTGTGCAAGGGCAGCGCTTTACTAAACATGTTCCTGTCGATGTCGAGGTGCTGCTGACCACCATGCGGCCGCTACAGATTAAGGGCTACCAGCCGCCTGAGACCTTTCGGCAGTCTGTGCAGATGTTGATTGATAGTACGTTGATGCCAGAAGGCAGCAAAGGCGTGCTGGTGGCATTGCGCCCGGTGCCGGGGGTGCGCGCGGCACAGGCGCTGACGCTGTGCACGCTGCGACGTTTTGGCGATGTCGTCACGATCGCGCAGGGTCGTCTGTTTTTATTCCTGTCTAATTGTCGTCTGAATGAATTGGATATCGCGTTGAAATCTATCTTCCGTCTGCCGGTAGATGAAGTGTTCAGTAATCGGATTGTGTGGTCACAAGACTTACAGATTGTAGCGGAAATCAAATCGTTGATGCAGGACAGCACGTCCGGACAGGAACAACAGATTAATGATTATGTCCAACTGCAGCAGACCGAATCTGTACCGCGCCGCCAGACGCCGCGGCGTGAGCCTATTGCTATTGATTTACTGTCGCCCGATTTACCGGCCCGTGTACCGGGAGAACTATCATGATGAATCTGATTGATATCGTTCAACTGGTGCTATTAAGCGCGGTTGTCTTCTTTACGCTTGGCTATCTGGCGCACCGAGTGATCCCCCACTGGCTTCGGTATTGGAAAAACAGGCTATTGTCGCCACGCTACCTGAAGCCAGCAAGTGTCTGGATGCGTAGCCCTTCTTCAACCAAGCCGACTTCAGCAGAGACTAAAAAATAAAATGGACGAAAAAACACGTAGGCAACAACAGGACTCGCAAAAACAGCAACATATATGGCGCTACTGGCGTGGCCTCGGTGCCTGGAATCTGTATTTTTTGCTGAAGTTTGCCCTGTTATGGTTTGGGTACCTGAATTTTCATCCACTGCTTAATCTGGTGTTTCTGGCGTTTTTGCTGCTCCCGATCCCCAATGTCACACTGCATCGCTGGCGTCATATTATTGCCATTCCGCTCGGTATCGGGCTGTTTTACCACGACACCTGGCTGCCGGGCATCAACAGTATTCTCAGCCAGGGGACACAGGTTGTTGGCTTTAGCGCCGCCTATTTGCTTGAGCTGTTAAATCGCTTCATTAACTGGCAAATGGTCGGGGCGGCGGTGGTTATTACCGTGGCCTACCTGTTCTTCGCGCAGTGGATTCGTATTACGGTGTTTACCGTGGCGGCGCTGGCATGGCTAAACGTTGTCAATCTGGCGGGGCCTGCCGTTTCGCTGATGCCCGCGGTAGCGACGACGCCAACCCCCTCGGCAGCGGCTTCCCCAACGGGCGGAGGAACCGCGCTGCCCGAGGCCACCTTACCGCCAACGAACGCGAACCTTACGGCTTATCTGAACCAGTTTTATACGCGAGAAAAAGCGCGGACCACGGCGTTTCCTACCACGCTGCCGCAGGATGCGCAGCCTTTTGATATCCTGATTATCAATATCTGTTCGCTGGCATGGTCGGATATAGAGGTGGCGCAGTTGGATAATCATCCGCTGTGGAAGAAATTCGATATCCTGTTCCGGCAGTTTAACTCCGCTACCGCGTATAGCGGACCAGCGTCAATTCGCCTGCTGCGGGCAAGCTGTGGTCAACAGTCTCACACCGATTTGTACCAGCCGGTGAACCAGCAGTGCTTCCTGTTCAGTAATTTGGTGAAGCTGGGTTTTGAAGAGCAACTGATGCTCGATCATTCCGGCATCTTCGGGAATTACCTGCGCGAGGTGCGTGAAGAGGGTGACATCCAGATTCCGATGCTGTCGCAGGAGGGCATCAGCCACCAGATTACCTCATTCGACGGCGAACCGATTTATAACGATTTGGAGCTGTTAAATCGTTGGCTGGGCGAGCGAGATAAAGCGACGACGACGCGTAATGCAACGTTCTTTAACCTGATTCCGCTGCATGACGGTAACCGCTTTGTAGGCACCAACCAGTCGGCTGACTATGCGCCACGTGCAAAGATTCTGTTTGACCAACTGGATGCTTTTTTTGACGTGTTGCAGAAATCTGGTCGCAAAGTCATGGTGGTGGTAGTACCGGAGCACGGCGCAGCGCTGGCTGGCGATAAGATGCAAATGTCCGGGCTGCGCGATATCCCCAGCCCGAGCATTACGCATATTCCTGTCGGCGTGAAACTGTTTGGTTTGCAGGCACCGCATCAGGGCAATGCGCTTGAGGTGACGTCACCGAGCAGTTATCTGGCGATTTCGGAGCTGGTTGCACGCATGGTGGACGGTAAAGTGTTCACCGCGCCTTCTGTGGATTGGCAAACGCTGGCGAGCACACTGCCGCAAACGGAAGCGATCTCGGAGAATGAGAACGCGATCGTGATGCAATATCAGGGAAAACCCTACATTCGTCTGAACGGTGGAGACTGGGTGCCATATCCGCAATAGTGTAACCATCATAACGTAATGTCAGTGGTTCAAGCATCGAGATACACGGGAAAACACAGTGGTGGGGCACGCCCCTGTGTTTCCCCTAAAAACGGGCTTAAGTGAGCAGTATTAGCCCGTCATCGCACGTCTTATCGGGTAGCGGCGACGCTGCCGCTGCCCGCCTTTCTTCATCGCTTGTTATCTTCACTCTGTCCCTGAATAGCCGCGCTGGCTTATGCAGGGGATATCCCCTATTCTGAGGCCGCGTTACGGGAGCCTAAGATTAAGATGAAATCCCCTGAGTACCAGCAGAAAACCGCGTTGAGGCGGTGACAAGCTGACTTATACTATTTGTAGCGTGTTACTGCGTGTGGCGGTGCGTTTTTCGCGCGGCGTGTTGCCCGTCTATTTTTATTTAGCGGGATAGGTATTCAGGTCTGCATAACAGGTTGACGGAGAAAGCGCTTGCGGCTCAGACGTTCATTAACGATTAAACAGATGACAGCCGTGTCTGCCGTGGCACTGGTAACGATCAGCCTGTTTATCGTCATACAGCTTTTTCACTTCGTTCATCAGCGCCGTGAAGATTATGCCAAGCAGTTGGAGAGCATTGCGTATTCCGTGCGTCAACCGCTGACGGATGCGGTGTTACAAGGTGAAGTGCAACGTGCAGGCAATATTCTGGATAGCTTGCTGCCGGTTGCCTTTCTTAGCCGGGCAGATGTATTGCTGCCTGATGATTTCCAGACGTTACACGCTAATTTCCCGAAAGAACGCCCGGTGCCGGACTGGATCGCGCGGGTCTTTAAGCTGCCGATCCGTATCTCTATTCCACTCTATTCGCCGCCGCAGACGCAATATTCGGCACCGCTGGCGCACCTGGTCTTGCAGGCGGATTCCTATCGGATGTATCAATTTATCGTCAGCACCTTTTCAACCATGTTGGCGACGTATCTGCTGCTGGCATTGATTATGTCGATCGCCATTACCTGGTGTATTAACCGCTTACTGATACACCCGCTGCGTGGGATTATTGTCGAGTTACAGAATCTACCGCCGGATGCGGTGCTCCACCGCCCGCTTACGCTGCCGCCCTGGCATCAGGATGATGAACTGGGCGCGCTGGTGCGCAGCTACAATCGTAATCAACAGTTGCTGGAGCAGTCTCTCTCTGCCGGAACTGAAAGCGTGGGGCTACCGGACAACGCGCATTTTATACGACGCCTTGAACAGCGTCTGGCGGACGCTACCCCGTTTAGCCTGCTCGTTTTTG
The DNA here is from genome assembly GCF_001742185.1 of Pectobacterium wasabiae CFBP 3304. Lineage (NCBI taxonomy): Bacteria > Pseudomonadati > Pseudomonadota > Gammaproteobacteria > Enterobacterales > Pectobacteriaceae > Pectobacterium > Pectobacterium wasabiae. The sequence continues at coordinate 1,570,084 of NZ_CP015750.1, read as the reverse complement.
GGCTTGATTCCTCGGCCAGTCAGGGCGATATGGCTGTGTTGACCAAGCAACTCCAAACGGTGATAGAAGAACAAAATGGGGCAGGGAGCATATATCTGGCGCGCCTCGATGGTGACGAGTTCGCTATCATCGGGAAAACACTGGAATCCGCCGGACGGGAGCAAGAGTGGGCGCAAAACGTGATGCTGGCGATTAATTCCCCCTTCTTACCTACGGGCTCCCAGCCTGTGCGGGCTGTCAGCACGGGTATCCTGACGATTACCGACCCTCGACCAGAGGAGGCGGCGCTGCTTTTGTCACAGGCGCGCTTTGCCATGCAACTGGCGCGGCGTGATAAAAAATGCGGTATTCATCTCCTCATCGCGTCTTCCTGAGTATCAATAGGTAACGAAAATGTTATTTTTCATGGCGGCGTTTCCTGACAAGCACTTTCCCCGTGTGTCGGGGGTTTGACGGCTTTTATGGGGTTTTATCTGCCGAAAAAATGTGCATCTGTTACAAGTAAATTGCACTAATGTTTCTTTATGACTCTTGCTGACGTGATTCAGCTCTTGTTTTAACCTATTGTTCACAAACTAAACTTATAAAACATTCTCAGCTTGTTATTGCAATGTTACTTTCCGGCGCAATCACAGGCGGCATTTTCGTACCCTATTTCCCTCCTGTGTTTTCCCCACCATAGGACGTATGTATGAAAACATCTATTTTTAAAAGTCTTTATTTTCAGGTTCTTGCCGCCATTACGATAGGGATCCTGCTGGGGCATTTCTACCCCCAGCTTGGCGAGCAAATGAAGCCGCTGGGCGATGGGTTTGTTAAATTAATTAAAATGATTATTGCGCCGGTTATCTTCTGTACGGTAGTCACCGGTATCGCAGGCATGGAAAGTATGAAGTCGGTCGGTCGTACTGGTGCGGCCGCGCTGCTGTATTTTGAAATTGTGAGTACGATTGCGCTGATTATCGGCCTGATCGTGGTTAACGTTGTGCAACCTGGCGTGGGCATGAACATCGACCCAAGCTCGCTCGATGCGTCTGCGGTGGCGGTTTATACCCAGCAGGCTTCGCAACAGGGTCTGATTCCGTTCCTGATGGATGTGATACCAGCGAGTGTGGTCGGTGCGTTTGCCAGCGGTAATATCTTGCAGGTTCTGCTGTTTGCTGTGATGTTCGGCTTTGCGCTGCACCGCCTGGGGCCAAAGGGCAAAGTGATTTTTGATGTAATCGACAGCTTCTCCAAGGTCATTTTCGGCGTCATTAACATGATCATGAAATTGGCTCCTCTGGGTGCGTTCGGTGCCATGGCCTTCACCATCGGTAAATATGGTGTCGGTACGCTGGTGCAGTTGGGACAACTGATCCTCTGCTTCTACCTCACCTGCGTTCTGTTTGTATTTCTGGTGTTGGGCAGTATTGCGAAAGCAACGGGCTTCAGTATCTTCAAATTCATTCGCTACATCCGTGAAGAACTGCTGATCGTACTGGGTACATCCTCTTCTGAATCCGTGCTGCCACGTATGCTGGAGAAGATGGAGAAGGTGGGTTGTAAAAAATCCGTCGTCGGTCTGGTCATTCCTACTGGCTACTCGTTCAACCTTGATGGCACCTCCATCTATCTGACGATGGCGGCGGTGTTTATCGCTCAGGCAACCAACAGCCACATGGATATCTGGCATCAGATTACGCTGCTGGTGGTGCTGCTGCTGTCCTCTAAAGGCGCAGCAGGCGTGACGGGAAGTGGATTTATCGTGCTGGCAGCAACGCTGTCTGCCGTGGGCCACCTGCCTGTTGCCGGTCTGGCGTTGATTCTGGGTATTGACCGTTTCATGTCAGAAGCCCGTGCGCTGACCAACCTGATTGGTAACGGTGTTGCGACTATCGTGGTAGCCAAATACTGCCGCGAGCTGGATGAGAAGACGCTGGACGCTGAGCTGTCTGGTAACAAGAAGAGCGATAACGCGGCCACGCCGACGGCGCAGTCGTAATTCCAATTCGGTTTTCTAAATCAGTTCCCCGCGGTGTTAACGATCCGTGGGGAATTTTTTTGTTTGTAAATTTTTTGCCTGTAAACAAATCCAGCCAAACCGTTTCTCCCTCTCTTCTTACCCGCCGAAAAACGTAAAAATATTGTTAAATATGACTATTTTTATCTTTTTTGCAGATTATTTCGCCTCCTGAAGTGACATAGACAAAAGCGCGCTGTCCAAGGGAATGGTACACTTCGCGTCTTCAATTTTTTCCGTGATATATCCACGAGAGTGTGCGGTGGCAGACGCAAGGCCACCATAATGATCAACAATAACCACATTTATATGTTGGATAGCTATGAGTAGGGGTTCACATGCAGGGCACCAAAAAGGCGCTTTTCGTTGGTGGTATGTTGCTGGCCGTGGTCAGCAGCAGCGTGCAGGCTGAAGCACTACAGCCCGATCCTGCCTGGCAGCAGGGTAAACTGGATAATGGTTTTACCTGGCAGTTATTAACCACGCCACAGCGCCCCGGCGATCGGGTTGAGCTGCGCCTGGTTGTTAATGCCGGATCGTTGCTGGAAAACGCCCAGCAGGTGGGTTTTGCGCATTTTCTTCCCCGTCTGGCCCTTGCGCCCGGCGATAAGCTGTCCGCTGCCCAGCTACCTTCCATGTGGCTGCGTGACGCTAATAGCTCACGCGCCCTTCCTCCAGTCGTTGTCTCGTATGATTTCACGTCGTATAACCTGAGCCTGCCGAATAATCGTCCCGAACTGCTGAAAGAAGCGCTGACGTGGCTGGCGGAAAGTGCAGGACAGATGACGTTCGACGAAAAAAGGCTACAGGCCGCGCTGAAGGTGCCCGATCAGGTTGCCACCTTCCCGGTTAACCCGCAGGACCCGAGCTGGCGCTATCGCCTGAAAGGGTCACCTCTGTTGGCGCACGATCCTGCTCAGGATGTTAAACCGCCGCTGAATGGCGAGCAGATCCAGCAATTTTATAAAACCTGGTATACGCCAGATGCAATGACGCTCTACATCGTTGGCCATGTTGATAACCGCAGCGTGCTCGAGCAGATCGGTAAAGCTTTCTCACCGTTGGAAGGGAAACGCGAAGCGCCAGCGCCGTTGCCGACATTAAGCCCGCTGCCGCCGCAGGCGATCAGCCTGATGAATAACAACGCTCAGCAGGATACGCTGTCGCTGATGTGGGATGCGCCGTGGCATCCGATCCGTGAATCTCAGGCGCTGGTTCGCTACTGGCTGGGTGACATGACGCGAGAAGCGATGTTCTGGCACCTGCAGCAGGTGCTGGAGAAGAGTCCGCAGAAGGGTAACAACCTCCGTTTCGACTGCAATGTATTTTATACCCGTTCTCAGTGCGCAATTCATATGGATGTACCGAATCGCGAGAGCGTTGAACCGGGTGTGACGTTTATGGCACGCGAGCTGGCTACGCTGCGTGAAAAGGGGCTGACACAACAAGAGTTTGATGCATTAATCGCGCGTAAGACGGACGAGCTGAACAAGCTGTTTGCCACTTATGCGCGTACCAGCACGGACATCCTGATGGATCAGCGCCTGCGATCTCAGCAGAATGGCGTGGTGGATATTGCCCCCGAGCAGTATCAGAAACTGCGTCAGGCTTATCTGTCTGCCTTAACGCTCGACATCCTGAATCAGGAACTGCACCAGCAACTGGTACAAGATACGACGATGATGTTGATCCAACAGCCGGGTGAACCCGAAGCGAATATGAAGGCGTTGCAGGAAACCTACGACCAGATTATGACGCCAGCCGTCGAACCTGTTGCCAACGTACCTGCGGCAGCGTCTGAAGAAGCCAAACTGCAGGACAAGGCTCCCGCTGCGCAGTAACCCCGCAATCAGTAAATAGAAAAGGCCGCTGTTGCGGCCTTTTGCTTATTCTCACACTACGTCACGTTTACGCAGGCATTGCATCAAGCGGGATGATCGCGCCACGGTATTGAATGACCGTGCTAGCCGTCAGGTGACCGCGTTGTGCGGCTTCCTGCGTGCCGCCGCCGTTCAGGCGTACTGACAGATAGCCCGCGCTGAAGGAGTCGCCTGCTGCGGTGGTATCGACCACTTTCTCTTTCGGTAATTTTATTGCAGGGACATCGACCAGCGCTTGTCCGCGCTCTGACACGATGCAGGAATCGGCACCGCGTTTGATGACGACTTCGCTAACGCCCAAACCGTGCGTCCGTTCCAGCACCGCTTCCAGCGGCTTCGTGCCCCACAGCATGTCTTCGTCATCCAACGTCAGGAAGGCAATATCCGTACAGGACAGGATGTCGGTGTAGGCTTGTTGCGTCTCTTCCTTGCTCTGCCACAAACGTGGGCGATAGTTGTTATCAAAAATCACTTTGCCGCCGTTGGCGCGGCAGGCGCGCAGCAGGGCGAGGAGACGCTGGCGGCTTTCGGCGTTCAGGATCGCCAGACTGATGCCGCTCAGGTAGAGATAGTCAAATTGAGCCAGCGCCTGACCGATTTTTTCTGCTTCCGGGCTGTCCAGCCAGTAGCGGGCAGCGGCATCGTTACGCCAATAGTAGAATGTACGCTCGCCGCTATTGTCGGTTTCAATGAAATACAATCCGGGCAGTTTGTTGTCCAGTCGCTGAACCAGATCGGTTTTCACCCCTTCGTTCTGCCAGGCGGCAACCATCTCGGTACTGAAGCTATCGGTGCCGAGTGCGGTCACGTAATGCACGCCCAGCTTCTCAGCGTTTACCTGACGGGCAATGTAAACGGCGGTGTTCAGCGAATCGCCACCAAATCCACGGTTAAGATCCGTGCCCTTCTGCGACAGTTCGATCATGCATTCGCCGATTACGGCAATGTTAGTTGTTGTCATCACTTTTGGCCTGTTTAAAAGGTACCCTGGGACGCGAATTATTAGGGTATAAAAACGCGAAAATTAACCTCAGTCTCAACATTACGTGAGACTGAGTCAATAGCTCTGAAACGATGTTTTATTTTTTCATGACGCAGATCGGAAAACCAGCGCTTTCCCGCTGTTTTTAGTGCGGAGAAGGCGGTTCTTTCTCTTGCTCGTTCTGGTCTGTCGAGACGTCGCCTTTATAATTCGCTGTCGCGATCCAGGCGGCGCAGAAAAGCGTCAGGCGAGCGAAGAAATAGAAGAACGCCATCAGGCCAATGACCGAGCCGAACGCAGCTCCTGAAGGAGAACTGGCGAGTTTAGGCAGCGCGACAGTCATCGCGAACTTGATGGCTTCAAAACCGACGGCGGCAATCAGCGTGCCGCGAAAAAGTGCTTTACGCTTGGGTTTATGGCGCGGTAAGACGAAAAATATCCACAGGAATAACAGATAGTTGGCGAATATTGAAATTGATAGCGCAATTAGCGTTAATGCGGGGCGCAACCACTCGATGCCATCTAACCCCAGCGCGGTCACAATCATGTTTTGCGCGGTGCCCGCAACGGAGGTCAGGAAAAGCGTAATGATGAGCGCAATGACCAACCCTGTCAGCGACAGGAAATCCCGCGTGTACTGAAAGTAAATCTTCTCTTCATCCTTCGGGTTCCGTTCCCATACATCGCGCGACTGGGCGCGAATCGCTTCACGCAGGTTTCCCATCCAACTGATGCCGGAATAGAGTGCGATCAGCAAACCGGTAAGCCCGACGGTGGTACGCTGCTGCACGGCGGTATTGACGGTACTTTTCAGCGTATTGGCCAGATTGGGATCGCTGATGCTGTTAACGATGCGATTGATCAGCCCTGTCAGTAGATCGGGATTGGAGGCCAACACGAAGCCCACGGCAGCAAAGGACACCATGAGAATGGGGATCAGCGACAGAAAGGAAAAATAGGTAATGGCTGCGCCAAACTGATTGCCCATGCGATCGTTGAAACGCTCGCCTGCGCGAATCAGGTGCGCCACGCTGGGAATCGCCTGAATTCGTGCGGCCAGACGTTTGCTCTTGCCCAAAAACGAGAGGGGTTTCTGTGGCGATTTATTCCCTTCTGGGGTGGACGATGGTGACTGACGTTCCGGGTCTACCGGTACAGGCATTGCGTTTCTCCTGTGTTCGGGATTAGTTTATTGAGAGACAAAATATAAGTTTGATTATAACCAACAATATAAGAATGTTACTTTTTGATGTTTTTTGAACGTCCGTCATACATGGACGTTAAGCGAGTGAATTTTTCATGCCAATACCTTCCCCATCCGAACCGGCGTTGAGCGGTCTGCGCCTCAATTTACGCATCGTTTCGATTGTGGCGTTCAACTTCGCCAGCTATCTGAATATTGGCCTGCCGCTGGCGGTGCTGCCGGGGTATGTGCATGACCACCTCGGCTATAGCGCATTCTGGGCCGGATTGGTGATCAGCCTGCAATATTTCTCCACGCTGTTGAGCCGTCCCCATGCCGGTCGCAGCGCCGATGAAAAAGGGCCGAAGAAAATTGTCGTCTGGGGATTGGTGGGCGTTATGCTGAGCGGGGTATTTTACCTGCTTGCTGCTTTTAGCGACGGATCGCCCGCCATCACGCTGCTGCTATTGTGTTTCGGGCGTGTCGTGCTGGGTGCCGGACAGAGTTTCGCTGGTACAGGTGCAACGCTCTGGGGGGTTGGCGTCGTGGGTTCCCGACATATCGGGCGCGTGATTTCGTGGAATGGCATTGCGACTTACGGTGCTATGGCGATTGGTGCACCGCTCGGCGTCTGGCTTAATCATGTTGGCGGGCTAAAGTTACTCTCCGTGTGCATCATCCTGAGTGCGGCCGTGGCGATTATCTTTGCGCTGCCGCGTCCAGCGGTGCAGGTCGCGCCCGGTAAAAAGATCCCCTTCCGCGAAGTGCTGGGGAAAGTCTGGGTTTACGGCATTATTCTGGCGATCGCCTCCGCGGGTTTTGGCGTGATCGCCACGTTCATCACCTTGTTTTATGCCGATCGTCACTGGGATGGGGCTGCGCTGACGTTAACCATTTTCAGTTGTGCTTTTGTTGGCGCGCGACTGGTTTTCCCCAACAGTATTCAGCGATTTGGCGGGCTACGCGTAGCGATGGCGTGTTTTGTGGTTGAAATTGTAGGCCTGTTGCTGGTGTGGGGCGCAACGCAACCGCTCATGGCGGAAGTGGGGGCATTCCTCGCGGGGGCGGGTTTCTCTCTGGTATTCCCGGCACTGGGTGTTGTAGCCGTCAAGGCCGTATCACCACAGAATCAGGGCAGTGCGCTGGCAACCTATACGATATTCCTCGACCTATCATTGGGCATCGTCGGGCCGGTGGCGGGTGTGCTGATGAGCTATACCGGCATCGCTTCTATTTATCTGGCGGCGGCGCTGCTAGGGCTATGCGGTCTGGCGTTGACGTGGCGACTGACTCAGCGAATCACCAGCGTATAGAGAACGATAATACAGGCCGTAGACAATCCTAATTCATGAAATGAAAACGGGGATAATGGAATAGAAGAGTAAAGCGTCCGCGCCAAGGATGGCGCGGCTCGAGCGTACATGGATGTATTTACAGCGTCTTTACGATCTATCCATTATCGCCGCTCTGCGTGCTTTGTTATGTCCTTCGAATAGCCACCGAAGTGGCTACTCTCAGACAATAGCGTCGATTATTTCAGCTTCAGCGTGTGGATGATGCCTTCTGCTTCGCTCTGTGCCTGTTGCTGATTGCTGGCTGGCAGCGTGATCTGCAAGGTCAGCAGTTGGTTTTCCACTTTGCCTAATACCACAGAGGAATAAGCCTGCTGTCCGCTGCTGGTGATAATGCTGTCGAGCTGTTGCAGTTTCTTGCCATCAACGTCGATGGTTTTGTTGGTGACGACCTGAAGGTTAGCGTCACGCGTGCGCTGCTGATCTTCCAGACGCTGTGCTAGCACGGTCAACTCTTCCGTGGTGTTATCGCCTAGGATCACGATGACGGCTTTCTGCCCGTTGTCATTCGCGTAAACGTGCATGTTGTTCGCTTGTGTACCGACTTTACCGCTTTGGTCACGCATATCGGCTGGTAGAGTAAACGCAATTTTACCCTCCATTAATTCAATGTTCTGGCTCGCGCTGGCTTCTGCGGCGGGTTTATCTTGTGCGCCTGCTTTTGCGGCGTCATCCGTTTTGCCATCACAGGCAGCAAGCAGTCCGACAAGCAAGCCGACACCGAGGTATTTGATTACATTCGACATAGGTTCCCTTTCTCTCGTTTTTTAACAGGTAATATTTTTAAACAGGTAATAACAGTATGGCACCCTATTCAGGTAGCAAAAACAAGCATTTTGTTGTTGCAAACCATTGTTTGAACCTGCGTTATTTTTACAAAACGATGAGTGACTTAAGGGAAAAGGCGGCGTGAATCGCCGCCTGATAGGAATTAATGGTGACTGCTGACGGAGTAATAGCTGGGAGTGCCTTTCTGCTCGCTCAGACGTTTGAGTACCATGTTCAACATGACACCGTACATCGGCAGGAAGAACGCCAGGCTGATCAACAGCTTGAAGGCATAATCCACCATCGCAATTTCAACCCAGTTTGCTGCCATGAAGGCATCGGTACTGCGGTAAAACGCGATGAAGAAAAAGGCCAGCGTGTCGCTAAAATTACCAAACACGATTGAAACGGCGGGTGCCACCCACCACGCGCGTTTCTGGCGCAGCCGATTGAAGACGTGGACATCCAGAATCTGGCCCAGAACATACGCCATGAAGCTGGCGCAGGCGATACGTGCCACGACGATATTCACCTGATTCAACGACTCAAATGACTGCCACGATCCCTGATAGAACAGTGATGAAATTAGATAGGAAATCACCAACGCAGGCACCATGACGGTCAGAATGATACGACGCGCCAGCGGCGCACCGAAAATCCGCACAGTCAGGTCAGTCGCCAGAAAAATAAACGGAAAGGTAAATGCGCCCCAGGTGGTATGAAAACCGAAAATCAATACCGGGAGCTGGACCAGATAATTACTCGACGTAATGATCAGGATATGGAACAACGATAGCCAGATCAGCGCCGTAAGCCGCTGCTGGGGAGTAAAACGATACATAATGTGACCTTTTTGGTTATTGGGGTTAGGGAACCCAAGAGATAACGTGCAGATTTATGCTGCAACGCGGCGGCATAATACGCAATTGTTTCGCTAATGCAATTATTTCGCTACGGACATGTGTTTTGCCGAGAAAAGATGGTTGTTTTATGTGCAAACGTTGTCGTCGCTTGCGTCGGGAAATCCTCAGCGTAAACTAAGGCGGTTTTTTGATTCCAGCACTGAGAACGTTGATGACCGATCCTTTTACCAACCCGGATAAAACCCTTGATGCCCAGGGACTACGCTGCCCTGAGCCTGTAATGATGGTACGTAAGACGGTACGCCAGATGGAAACCGGGCAAACGCTGCTGATTATTGCCGACGATCCGGCCACCACTCGCGATATTCCCGGTTTTTGCGTGTATATGGAGCATGAGCTTCTGGCGCAGGAGACCGAGCAGATTCCCTATCGGTATCTGCTGCGCAAAGGGTAATACTCGTCATACTTCAAGCCGCAGGTGCGCGGCGTTGCACCGCGAACCGTAGACCGCGATTAGTCCTGTTTTCTCAATAGCCGCAGCGCGTTGGCCGTGACCAGCGCCGTTGCGCCGGAATCTGCCAGCACCGCCAGCCACAGCCCAGTAATACCCAGAATACTGGTGACCAGAAAGACCGCTTTTAACCCTAGCGCGATAGTAATGTTCTGACGGATATTACGCTGTGTCGCCCGCGACAGGCTAATCATCGCCGCCAGCCCGGTCAGGCGACTGTGCGTTAATGCCGCATCGGCCGTCTCCAGCGCTACATCCGTACCGCTTCCCATCGCAATCCCGATCGTTGCGGCTTTCATCGCCGGTGCGTCGTTGATGCCGTCGCCGACCATTGCCACAGGATGCTGCTGACCCAATTCGCTGACTGCCGTGACCTTATCGGCAGGGAGCAGACTGGCGCGGTAATCGATCCCCAATGTCGCTGCAATGGCCGCCGCCGCGCGGGGGTTATCACCCGTGAGCATGACGCCGCGGATCCCCAACTGCTGTAAGGCATCCAACGCTTCACGCGCATCGTGGCGTAGCGTATCGCTCAGCGCCAATAAGCCGAGCAACCTGTCATCTTCTTGCACCACCACGACGGTTTTCCCTTCGCTTTCCAGTGCATCAACCCGTTGCAACCAGTCGGCATCAAGCAGATCGGGCGCGACGCGAGTCGGTGCGCTGACCTGAATCCGCTTGCTGCCTATCGTGCCTTCAACGCCGACACCCGCCAGCGCTTTACGGTTTTCCGCCATCGGCAGGAACGTACTGCTCGACAGTGCATGCTGGACGATCGCTTTGGCAAGCGGATGGTGCGAACCCGATTCCACCGCAGCGGTGCGCGTCAGCAGCGCCGTTTCGCTAATACCTGCGGCGGGTAACACGTCTGTCACCTGCGGCTTGCCTTCCGTCAGCGTGCCGGTTTTATCAAATGCGATAGTCTTGATGCTGCCCAGCGATTCCAGCGCGGCACCGCCTTTAATTAGCGCTCCACGGCGTGTTGCCGCAGCCAGCCCAGACGTAATCGCCGCAGGCGTTGAGATCACCAGTGCACAGGGACAGCCGATTAACAGCAGCGTCAGCCCGCGATAAATCCATTCCTGCCACGGCTGTGCCAGCAGCAACGGCGGCACCAGAATCACCAACAGCGACAGCAGCATAATGGCTGGTGTGTAGTAGCGGCTGAACTTATCGAGGAAGCGTTCTATCGGCGCGCGGCGCTCTTCCGCTTCTTCTATCAGTTGCAGAATGCGGTCGATGGCGCTGTTGCCCGGTTGTGAAACCACTCGCAACTGTACGACCCGATCGACACACAGGCTGCCAGCGGCAATTTTTTCACCGGGTGTGCGCTCAACAGGCACCGACTCACCGGTCAGGGCGCTTTCATCAAAACTGGCGTCGTTGTTCAATAGCTCCGCATCGGCAGGGAGCCGCCCGCCGGGAGCGACTTCAATGACATCTCCGGGGACCAGACTCGCAACAGGGACGAGGCGTCGCTGCCCGTTGCCGACGACCGTAGCATCTTCAGGAAGCAGCGCCATCAGTGCGGTTACGCCCCGTCGTGCACGGCTTGCCGCGTAAGACTCTAGATATTCGCCCAGCATAAACAGCAGCAAAATAACCGTGGCTTCGGTGGTCGCGCCAATCAAGAGCGCCCCGATGGAGGCCACGCTCATCAGTGTTTCAATCGCGAAGGGCGTACCCGTGCGAATGAGCTGCACCGTTTTTTTCAGGATTGGGATCAGCCCGACAAGGGTGGTTGCGATAAACGCGATCTGCCCGCCGCGCTCGCTTAGCAGGGAAAGTCCCCAGCTTGCAGCAGCCAGCAGAGTGAAAAGTATTAAGAAACCATATTCATGCACGAAACGACGCACGGTAGACGTGTCGGGTGGGGCGATGGGAAGTGCGGTGTCCTGCAAGGTGAAGCCCGCTTGCTGAACGGCATGTTGAACCTGAGGGCGAATATCGGTGTAGGCATCAACCACCAATTTTTCGGTGGCGAACAGCACTTTGGCCTGTTCAATTCCGGTGAGATTTTTTACTGCATTTTCGATTTTACGTGCGCAACTGGGACAATCCATCCCGCTGATTTTCCAACTGAAACGCTGGTGGGATCGGGGCCTGTCGCTGTCTCCGCCATCGGGATCGTCTGAATCCGCACTACCGCCGCTGTCTGACGAGTGCTGCTCTGTGCCACATGCGGTCTGAACGGCGGCATCGGACGTATGCTTGGTTGAACAGCAACTGTGGTCGGCGTGGTTCGAATGCTGCGTGTGTGCATTACAGCAGCTTTTCGTGCTGTGCGCGGTACTGCGTGGCGCGTGGTGAACGCCGTTATTGCAGCAGGCTGATTTCTCAGCGCTGTGGTGCTGATGAGAGTGCATGTCTTCCTCCTGGGTTATTAGTGATAGCCATTCTCATCAGGAACTTTACACCGCTGCTCAAGGCTTAGCCAGCCTTTCGTTAGCGTCGGGAACGTCAGAAATAGAGGGAGCGAACAATCAGGAAATGACCGCCAAAATAGCCCGCCGCCACAATCGCCTGATGGGCACGGAACGGGAAACGATAATGGTGAATTAGCCATACCGCATGAGCGATAAACAGCAGTGCCGTGCCCGTCAGCAGGGAGAAATTCGCGTTTGTCCCCAGCGCAAAATAACGCTCACCGGCAACCCAGACCATCAGCGCCGTCATGATAATAAACGCGCAGGCAGGCCAGCGTTGTGTATCTAACCGTCCCCAGATAATGGCGATCAGGAGTGCGGCCACAACGATCAGCGTCAATGCCAGCGGCCAGAAAAACGTGAACGAGGCTTGCCCGGTAAAAAAACCGATGGTGTACAGCAAATGGGAGAGGAAATAGGCCGCAAAGGCGTAAAGCAGGCGTTGAGTCGGGAGCAATAGCAGGGTATCTGCCACCAGCGTTGCCAGTAAGCCCAGCACGATCAGATAGCCCGGTACGCCGAGCAGCGGTGTCTGCCAGGCTAGCGCCAGCAGCAATAGCATGGTGACGGGTTTGAATAACCAACGCTGCCATGTTGGGCCACGATAGCTGGCATCTACATACAACCAACCAGAAAAAAGCACAGCAATAAATGACCAAAGCATAGCGTGTCCTTTTTGTGTTTTTGTTTGTGTCTGGATAAAAATAAACCGTTCTTTATCCAGTGTAGGGGATTGTGAGGAAGTTAAACAACACGGCATGAGACGGATGCGCCTTTCGTGAGCTTCATGTTATGTTATCGCCCGTTTTTACGCCGCGACGTCTCTGAAGGGAGCATTGTGTTGAATGAGTAATGAATCCGCACTTTATCGTATTCAATTTATAAATAACGGTAAGAATTACCAGCTTTATGTGCGTGAGTTGGTGCAGAGTAGCCTGTTTGGTTTTATTGAAATTGCCGACTTTGTATTTGATAGCCAGTCTACGGTGTTGGTTGACCCGTCAACCGAGAAACTGAAAACGGAATTCTCCGGCGTTAGCCGTAGTTTCATCCCTTTGCAGGCAATTATTCGTATTGATGCCGTGACGGAAAAGGGCAGCGCTCGCATCTCTGATTTGGGCGATAACGTCACCGCGTTCCCTTACCTTCCCGGTAAAAAGTCCTGATTTTTTGCGCTGCGCGCTCCTTGGGACGAAAGGGCAGCACGGTATTGACGCGTGGTGCCCAGGAAATATGATGCCCCAGTAGCGGTTACGGCTTCGGTGGCTTAGGCTGCTTTTTCTGCCACGCCAGCAGTTCAAATACGCCAAAAAGGAAAATACGTGCCTGAAGCGTCCGGTCCAGCGCAGGGCTGTCTTTCGGTTGGCTGGATTTCAACAGCAGCAGTTGAAAACCGTGCATCAGGATCATAAACACCATCGCCACGGTCATGAAGATATTCAACGGTTTGGGAAACGGCTGAATCAGATTAAGCAATAAAAATCCCCACACGCCCAGCATCAATAATCTGCCAAGGTTAATCAAAATCATCTCTTACCCTTACGTCGCTGCAAAGATCACTGACGGATGTACAAACGGTAGGCGACCTGACCCGCAATTTTTTCACGGTGTAGTTGCCAATTCTCCGGGATGGTCAGTTGCGCATTTTCCGCCTCTGTTTCCACGTAAATCCACGCGTCTGGTGCCAGCCAGCCCTGTTGTTCCAGCAGAGCAAGCGTGTTGTTCAGCAGCTCTTTGCGGAACGGCGGATCGAGGAACACCACGTCAAACGGCGTACCCGACTTCGCCAGCCAGCTCAGGGCATCAGTATTGACCACCTCGGCGTTTTCCGCCCGAAGCAGTGCCAGATTTTGCGTTAATTGCTGGGCGACTGCACGCTCCATCTCCAATAATGTGGCATGAGCCGCATAACGAGACAGCGCTTCCAGCCCGAGTGCACCGCTGCCGGCAAAGCAGTCCAGACAGCGCGCCTGCTGAATGACGGGGGCTAGCCAGTTAAACAACGTTTCCCGCACGCGGTCGGTGGTGGGACGTAAACCGGGGCTATCAGGAACCGGGAGTTTTCTGCCGCGCCATTGACCACCGATGATTCGGATTTGTCCGGCGGCTGACGATGCATTTTTTTTAGCCATAGCTCACAGGGTTATTGTTGTGCCGCATCATCATGATGTGGATGCGGGCAGGAAATTTCTGGCGCTATTCTAGCGGCGGTTACGTGTCGAGGGAATGTTAAGATGGACGTTAAGGCGCTTAAGCTAAAATTTTGTGCTGTCGGCGGTCTTTCGATCGTACACGGCGTTTGACACACTTCGTAACGGACATTGCCTTTCGTTACGAAGATTGCGAGTAGCGCGGAGAATTGTCCGTCATTGCCCCCGCTGGCTGCGTGTTGCTGTCGGCAGGAAAGTGTTAAACTTGTTGTTTAAATATGATTTTCATTGATTGATTCGCTGCGGTGAGCAGCGTGGAGCGCGATTACACATGTCAAAAGAAAAGAAGCGCGGTTTTTTTTCCTGGCTGGGACTCGGGAAACAGGAAGAAAAACAACAAGAGCAGCCGGCCGTTGAAGATGTGCCCGTTGCTGAATCGGATGCCGCTGCATCGACTCACCAGACTGCTGAGCCTACGCCGGAGCGCGTAGAGCAACCGCTGCCGGAAGAATCGGCAGTGGAAGAAAGTCGCGTTGTTGAAGAAAACAAGGTAGTTGAAGAAAACAGAGTCGTTGAAGACAAGATAGAGGTTGAAGCGCCAGCGCTGGCCCCATTGGTCGCCGAGCGTGAGGTTACCGCTGAGGCAGACGATCGTGACACGATCGAACATGACGTTCTCGATCGAGATATCGCCGCTCCGATCGTGCAGGTCGAGATCGCAGAAAACGTGACGGTGGCTGACGCGGAGTCGGACATTGCGCAGTTGGAAGTGCAGGGCGAAGAACAGGAAAGTGAGCACTGGGATGACGAGCCTGTTGTGGCACAAGAGCAAGAACGCCCGACGAAAGAAGGTTTCTTCGCTCGCCTGAAACGCAGCCTAGTGAAAACGCGGCAGAATCTCGGTTCCGGATTTATCGGATTGTTTCGCGGTAAGAAAATCGACGACGATCTGTTTGATGAACTGGAAGAACAACTGCTGATTGCGGATGTCGGGGTTGAGACCACCCGTAAGATCATCAGTAGCCTGACAGAGCACGCCAGTCGCCGCCAACTGAAAGATGCTGATACGCTTTTTGTGAAGCTGAAAGAAGAAATGGCGGAGATTCTTGCTAAGGTGGACGCCCCGCTGAATATCGAAGGCAAAACGCCGTATGTCATTCTGATGGTTGGCGTTAATGGCGTGGGTAAAACCACCACCATCGGCAAAATGGCACGTCAGTTCCAGGCGCAGGGCAAATCCGTGATGCTGGCGGCGGGTGATACCTTCCGTGCGGCAGCGGTTGAGCAGCTTCAGGTCTGGGGACAGCGTAATAACGTGGCAGTCGTGGCGCAGCATACGGGAGCGGACTCGGCATCGGTGATTTTCGATGCAATTCAGGCAGCGAAAGCGCGCGGCGTGGATGTCCTGATTGCGGATACCGCAGGGCGTTTGCAGAACAAAGCGCACCTGATGGAAGAGCTGAAAAAGATCGTGCGCGTGATGAAGAAGCTGGATGAAGACGCGCCGCATGAAGTGATGCTGACGCTGGATGCCAGCACCGGGCAGAACGCGGTGAGTCAGGCCAAGCTGTTTAATGAAGCCGTCGGGCTGACGGGCATTACCTTGACTAAGCTAGACGGCACCGCGAAAGGCGGGGTGATTTTCGCCATTGCCGATCAGTTTGCGATTCCTATCCGCTATATTGGGGTAGGTGAAGGCATTGAAGATTTACGGCCATTCAAGGCCGACGATTTTATTGAGGCACTTTTTGCCCGAGAGGATTAAAACGGATGATTCGTTTTGAACAGGTCAGTAAAGCTTACCTCGGTGGGCGTCAGGCATTACAAGGGGTGGATTTCCATCTGCGTCCAGCGGAAATGGCGTTCCTGACCGGCCATTCCGGCGCGGGGAAAAGTACCCTGCTGAAACTGATTTGTGGCATTGAACGTCCCAGCGCGGGTCAGATTCTGTTTGGCGGCCACAATATTAGCCGTCTGAAAAAACGCGAAGTCCCGTTTCTACGGCGTCAGATTGGTATGATCTTTCAGGATCATCACCTGCTGATGGAGCGTACAGTCTATGACAACGTTGCGATGCCGCTCATTATCGCAGGCGCCAGCAGTGAGGATATTCGTCGTCGGGTATCTGCGGCACTGGACAAAGTAGGCCTGCTGGATAAAGCGAAAAACTATCCAATCCAGTTGTCCGGCGGTGAACAGCAGCGTGTGGGTATTGCGCGCGCGGTGGTGAACAAACCTGCGGTGTTGCTGGCGGATGAACCGACCGGCAACCTGGATGAGGCGCTGTCAGAAGGGATTTTACGCCTGTTTGAAGAATTCAATCGCGTCGGTGTCACCGTGCTGATGGCGACGCATGATACCGGGCTGATCGCTCGCCGTCATTACCGTGTGCTGACGCTGTCGGATGGCCGCATGGTGGGGGGAAACCACAATGGCGAATAATGTCCGTAATGCGAAAAAACCTGTCGCAAAAGCGAAAGCACTGCGCGGTGGCTGGCAGGAACAGTGGCGCTATGCCTGGACCAATACGCTGGCTGATATGCTGCGCCAGCCGCTTGCCACTTTTCTGACCGTGATGGTCATCGCCATCTCGCTGGCGTTGCCCAGTATCTGTTATCTGGTATGGAAAAACGTGAGTCAGGCGGCCACCCAGTGGTATCCATCGCCGCAGTTGACGGTGTATCTGGATAAATCGCTGGATGACAACGCAGCGCAGGCCGTCATCACACAGCTTCAGTCTGAAGACGGTGTCGATAAGGTCAATTACCTGTCGCGTAATGAAGCGATGGGCGAGTTCCGCAACTGGTCCGGTTTTGGCGGCGCGCTGGATATGCTGGAAGAAAATCCGCTGCCAGCAGTCGCGATTATCACGCCAAAAATGAGTTTTCAGGACTCCACCACGCTGACAACACTGCGCGATCGCGTGGCGGCGACGCAGGGCGTGGCTGAAGTGCGGATGGACGACAGTTGGTTCGCACGACTGGTGGCGTTGACCAATCTGGTTGGGCAAATTTCTGCGACGATTGGCATCCTGATGGTTATTGCCGTCTTTTTGGTGATCGGCAACAGTGTGCGTCTGAGTATTTTCAGCCGTCGTGAAACCATCAACGTGATGAAGCTGATCGGGGCGACGGACGGCTTTATTCTGCGTCCGTTCCTAAACGGCGGAGCGGCGATGGGCGTGGGCGGCGCGGTGTTGTCGCTGATTCTATCGCAGGCGCTGGTCTGGAAACTGGATGCCGTGGTGGCGCAGGTTGCCGCCGTCTTCGGTACGACGTTTGCCGTCAAAGGGCTAAGCTGGGATGAGTCCCTGCTGCTGCTGTTAATCGCCGGTATGATTGGCTGGCTGGCCGCCTGGCTGGCAACGGTACAACATTTACGCCGCTTTACACCACAGTAAGCGTTTTCTGGTATAATTATCCCCTGTAATTCAGACCGTATTGCAGGGGAAACCTCCTCAGCGACATCTCTTCTTTGCACTTCCCGCTGTGTTTTCCCTTTGATTCACCGTTCGTTTGTCTCCTGCTTGATCTCTGGCATGAGGTGAATAAAATGATAGGAACTTGCGAGCGAAATCACAGTCTGAATAGACGGATTTTAAGGTATTCGATAAATATGCTTTAAGGTGCCGCATTTTGCCATTTTCACGCAAAACGATGCGGCGAAGCAGTGCTAAGATAGCCGACTGTAATATGACGAGTAGAGCAACTGAGAGGGTTGAATGACCAAAGATATGCAAACTTTCACCTTAGTTCCCCAGGGCAGTCTGGAAGGGTATATTCGTGCCGCCAATGCCTATCCGATGCTGACGGCGGAGGAAGAGCGGGCGCTGGCTGAACGACTGCATTATCAGGGCGATCTGGAGGCTGCTAAGCACCTGATTCTGTCACACCTGCGCTTTGTTATTCACGTTGCCCGCAATTATTCCGGTTACGGCCTGCCGCAGGCGGACCTGATTCAGGAAGGGAACATCGGCCTGATGAAGGCGGTACGTCGCTTCAACCCTGAAGTTGGCGTGCGTCTGGTCTCTTTTGCCGTGCATTGGATCAAAGCTGAGATTCATGAATACGTGCTGCGTAACTGGCGTATCGTGAAAGTGGCGACCACCAAAGCACAGCGTAAGCTGTTCTTTAACCTGCGGAAGACGAAAACGCGTCTCGGCTGGTTTAATCAGGATGAAGTCGAACTAGTCGCGCGTGAACTTGGCGTGACCAGCAAAGACGTGCGTGAGATGGAATCCCGTATGGCGGCGCAGGACATGACGTTCGATCCGACGCCGGAAGAAGATTCTCACGACGGCAAAGCGATGTCGCCGATGCTTTACCTACAGGATAAATCGTCTGACTTTGCCGATGGCATTGAAGAAGACAACTGGGATACGCATGCGGCCGATAAACTCACCTACGCGCTGGAAGGGCTGGATGAACGTAGCCAGCACATTATTCGCGCGCGCTGGCTGGATGATGACAACAAGTCCACCTTGCAGGAACTGGCCGACCAATACGGCGTTTCCGCAGAGCGTGTGCGTCAGTTAGAAAAGAATGCGATGAAAAAACTGCGAGCGGCGATAGAAGCCTAATCGCTTTCATCGTCTCTTGGTAAGCGACCGGGTAATGCCCGGTCGTTTTGTTTGTGTCTGCGGTGAGCGTCAGGAATTCGAGAGAAGTTTACGGCTTCTCTGGATTGATGACGTCAAGGATCAGCGGTGTTTCTTTTCTGCGGATATAGCGCCAGCCGCCGGATACGGGTGAGAAGCCGCAGGACACCATAAAGCGCGCCAACACTTCTTCTTTGATCGTGGCATGATCGGCCGTGGCCAGCCACCACTCTTTAACTTCAGGAAGCTGACGACGTGCTTCGTCAATCAACAATTGCCCTACGCCACGTCGCCGCGTGACTTCTCGCACCATCAGATCGCTCAGTTCCGCATATTCCCCTTCAATCTCGACCAGCACTCCGCCTAATAGCCGATCGTTAAAACGAGCGGTGAACAACCGCCGATCGAGCGTGAGCCCTTCTTCGAGTAACTCAATGTTTTGATGCGGCCAAATTTTCGCCAGATCAATTTTATCCTGAGGGCTGAACCGGGTGAGGCATTCAACGGTTAGTTTCATTTTTATCGGCACTCCATCATGTGAGTGAAGAATAATGTAGTTGTTTTGTAGTGGAACAGTTGTGTAATTTGAGCGTTATGGTTAATAGGGCAAATGTTTTTCTCATTCTCTGTTTTTCGAGTAATCCATCAACAATTAATGCATAAAGTAGAATATCTGACTATATATAAATTAAATGCTGGTTTTTGCATCTGGCGTTTTGTGCTGTTTGCTCCGCTTGTTTCTGACAGTGTTAGTTGATTTGCAGCATAATATTCCTGTTTAATAATATGAAAAATAAAGCCTTATTAGAAATTATCACTAATAATAACCTAAGCCTTTCTTACTTATAAGAAAATAGCCAGGTTATGGCGGATGGCGGTCAGGTTTTCGGCAATATCCATAATGACAGATGGGGTAAAAAGAATGAAATTCAGTAAAGGTAAAGTATTGCTGATGAGTTGTGTGGCTGTGGCGTTTAGCCATGCCGTTAATGCTGCCGATATTAAGGTTGCGGTTGTTGGCGCGATGTCTGGTCCCGTCGCGCAGTATGGTGATATGGAGTTCATTGGCGCGCGCCAGGCCATTGCTGACATCAACGCAAAAGGCGGCGTAAACGGTAACAAGCTGGTTGGCGTTGAATATGATGACGCGTGCGACCCTAAGCAGGCGGTTGCTGTAGCGAACAAAGTCGTCACTGACGGTATCCGTTATGTGATTGGCCATCTGTGTTCCTCCTCCACGCAGCCTGCGTCTAATATCTATGAAGAAGAAGGCGTGATCATGATTACGCCTGCGGCAACCAACGCCGATTTGACTACGCGCGGCTACAAAATGGTGCTGCGCACGACGGGGCTGGACTCCGATCAGGGGCCAACCTCGGCGAAATACATTGTCGAATCACTCAAGCCGCAGCGTATCGCCGTGGTTCATGACAAACAGCAATACGGTGAAGGTCTGGCCCGCTCTGTTCAGGATAGCCTGAAAAAAGCCGGCGCGAATGTTGTGCTGTTTGAAGGTGTGACCGCGGGTGATAAAGATTTCTCCACGCTGATTGCACGTATGAAGAAAGAGAACGTCGATTTCGTTTATTTCGGCGGCTACTACCCGGAAATGGGGCAGATTCTGCGTCAGGCTCGTCAGGCTGGCATGACCACCAAATTCATGGGGCCAGAAGGCGTGGGTAACTCCTCGCTGTCCAACATCGCAGGCGATGCGTCTGAAGGTATGTTGGTAACGCTGCCGAAGCGCTATGACCAAGTGCCAGCTAACCAACCGATTGTGGATGCGCTGAAGGCCAAGAAACTGGACCCAACGGGTCCGTTCGTCTGGACGACCTACGCTGCGCTGCAATCGCTGACCACGGCGATGACTCGTACTGGTAGCGATGAGCCAGAAAAATTGGTCGCGGATCTGAAAGCAAACTCCGTGGATACCGTAATGGGGCCATTAAGCTGGGATGCAAAAGGCGACCTGAAAGGGTTTGAATTTGGCGTATTTGAGTGGCACAAAGACGGTACTTCCAGCGCAGTGAAATAATCATCATGCCGGGGAGGCAGTAACGGATGAATGCCGTTGTCTGCCTCTTCGGCGTGGAGAGCATTCTCCGCTTTCTGAGTGTGTACTACTAATCCCTCAATACCGAAGCCCCCGTTGCCGCAAGGCGCGGGGGCGGCATTTAAGGTTAAGGTATGTCCGAGCAGTTCCTCTACTTTCTTCAGCAGATGTTCAACGGCCTGACGTTGGGCAGCACCTATGCGCTGATCGCCATTGGCTACACCATGGTTTACGGCATTATCGGCATGATTAACTTCGCGCACGGCGAGGTTTATATGATCGGTAGCTATGTCTCTTTTATTGTTATTGCCGCCCTGATGATGATGGGCATCGACACTGGCTGGCTGCTGATTAGCGTTGCCTTCATTGCCGCCGTAGTGATTTCCAGCGCTTATGGCTGGAGTATCGAACGGGTGGCCTACCGTCCCGTGCGAACGTCAAAGCGTCTGATTGCACTGATTTCTGCCATCGGGATGTCAATTTTCCTGCAAAACTACGTCAGCCTGAATCAGGGCTCACGTGATGTTGCGCTGCCGAGTCTGGTGACTGGCCAGTGGGTGCTGGGTGAAAGCAATGGCTTTACCGCCACCATTAGCACCATGCAGTTGACCATTTGGATTGTTACGTTCCTCGCCATGCTGGCGCTGACGCTATTTATTCGCTATTCCCGTATGGGACGCGCCTGTCGCGCCTGCGCGGAAGACTTGAAAATGGCTAGCCTGTTGGGTATCAGCACCGATCGCGTTATCTCTCTGACCTTCGTCATTGGCGCGCTAATGGCCGCCGTTGCCGGTGTGTTGCTGGGACAATTTTACGGCGTCATCAATCCCTATATTGGCTTCATGGCCGGGATGAAAGCCTTTACGGCCGCGGTACTGGGTGGGATTGGTAGTATCCCTGGCGCGATGATCGGCGGGCTGATTTTAGGTGTAGCCGAAGCGCTGACGTCCGCTTACCTGAGCACGGAATACAAAGATGCGGTGTCATTTGCGCTGCTGATTGTGGTGCTGCTGGTGATGCCAACCGGTATTCTGGGTCGCCCGGAGGTTGAGAAGGTATGAAACAGCTCAACCTGTTTAATGCGTTGGTTTCCGCGTTCATGCTGCTGGTGCTTGCCTCGTTTTTAATGGGTATGCAACTGGCGCTGGATGGCACCAAACTGGTAGTGCGCGGTGCTGATGAGGTTCGCTGGTACTGGATTGGTACGGGCTGCATCGTGGTGTTCTTCTTTCAGTTGATCCGCCCGTTCTTCCAGCAAAGCATCAAGAAATTTTCCGCACCGTCGCTGGTGTTGCCCAGTTTTGATGGCAGTACGCCACGGCAGAAGGTATTGGCTGCCGCGTTGATTATCGCCGCTATTGCCTGGCCGTTTTTGGTCTCGCGCGGTACGGTGGATATTGCCACTCTCACACTGATTTACGTGATGCTGGGTCTGGGCTTGAACATCGTAGTGGGTCTGTCCGGTCTGCTGGTGTTGGGCTACGGCGGGTTTTACGCCATTGGCGCGTATACCTATGCACTGCTGAACCACTATTACGGATTGAGCTTCTGGGAAAGTTTGCCGTTGGCAGGCATGGCGGCGGCGCTGTCTGGCTTCCTGCTGGGGTTCCCTGTGCTGCGGCTGCGCGGTGACTATCTGGCGATTGTGACGCTTGGGTTCGGCGAGATTGTCCGTATCCTGTTGCTGAACAATACCGAAATTACCGGTGGTCCGAACGGCATCAGCCAGATCCCTAAACCGACCTTCTTGGGTCTGGAGTTCGGCCGTAGCGCGCGCGATGGTGGTTGGGATACGTTCCACAATTTCTTTGGCCTGCAATATGACCCCAGCGACCGCATTATCTTCCTGTATCTGGTCGCGCTGCTGTTGGTCATATTAACCCTGTTTGTGATTAACCGCCTGCTGCGGATGCCGTTGGGACGCGCCTGGGAAGCGCTACGCGATGATGAAATCGCCTGTCGTTCTCTGGGGCTGAGCCCAACGCGCATCAAACTGACCGCCTTTACCATCAGCGCCGCATTCGCTGGGTTCGCGGGTACGCTGTTTGCCGCGCGCCAAGGCTTTGTCAGCCCGGAATCGTTCACGTTTGCTGAGTCGGCCTTTGTGCTGGCCATCGTTGTGCTGGGCGGCATGGGCTCGCAGTTTGCGGTCATTCTCGCTGCTATCCTGCTGGTGGTGTCCCGCGAACTGATGCGTGACCTGAATGAATACAGCATGCTGTTGCTGGGTGCATTGATGGTTCTGATGATGATTTGGCGTCCGCAAGGCTTGCTGCCGATGACGCGTCCTGAGATGAAGTTGAAAGTCGCGAAGAAGGAAGAGCAAGCATGAGCACGCAGCCACTATTATCAGTCAGAGGTCTGATGATGCGTTTTGGCGGCCTGCTGGCGGTCAACAATGTTGAAATGGATATTCATGCGGGCGAAATCGTTTCTCTGATCGGTCCGAACGGCGCGGGGAAAACCACGGTCTTTAACTGCCTGACCGGGTTTTATCGCCCAAGCGGCGGCACCATCATGCTGCGCGATCGCCATCTGGAAGGGTTACCTGGACAGGCTATTGCCCGCATGGGCGTGGTGCGCACGTTCCAGCACGTTCGTTTGTTCCGTGAAATGTCGGTGATCGAGAACCTGCTGGTTGCGCAGCACCAGCATCTGAAAAGCGGCGTGTTTGCCGGGCTGTTGAAAACACCGAGTTTTCGTCGTGCCGAAGCGGATGCGCAAGAGCGTGCGGCCGTGTGGCTGGAACGTATCGGCCTGCTGGATTTAGCGAACCGTCAGGCGGGGAATCTGGCTTACGGCGATCAGCGTCGTCTGGAAATTGCCCGCTGTATGGTGACGCGGCCTGAGCTGTTGATGCTCGATGAACCCGCCGCGGGTCTGAACCCGAAAGAAACTGACGAGTTAAATCAGCTAATTGTGGAGCTGCGCGATAGCCATCAGGTATCTGTTCTGTTGATTGAACATGATATGAAGCTGGTCATGGGGATTTCCGACCGGATTTATGTCGTCAATCAGGGAACGCCGCTGGCACAAGGCACCCCGGCTGAAATTCGTAACAACCCGGATGTCATCCGTGCGTATTTGGGTGAAGGATAACGTTTATGCTGTCATTACATCAGGTTTCTGCCCACTACGGAAAGATTCAGGCGCTGCATCAGGTTAGCCTGCATATTAATCAGGGCGAGATTGTCACGTTGATCGGCGCTAACGGCGCCGGTAAAACCACGTTGCTGGGCACGCTGTGCGGCGATCCACGCGCAACGGAAGGTTCGATTACGTTTGACGGTAAGGACATCACACACTGGCAGACGGCGCAGATTATGCGCGAAGCGATCGCGATTGTGCCGGAAGGTCGTCGCGTCTTTTCCCGCATGACGGTAGAAGAAAATCTGGCGATGGGTGGGTTCTTTGCCGAGCGCGATCAGTATCAGGAGCGCATTGCGCGCGTCTACGATCTGTTCCCGCGCCTGTATGAGCGACGCGCCCAGCGTTCTGGCACTATGTCCGGCGGTGAGCAGCAGATGCTGGCGATTGGCCGTGCGCTGATGAGCCAGCCGCGTTTACTGCTGCTGGATGAGCCATCGCTGGGGCTGGCACCGATTATCATTCTGCAAATTTTTGATACGATCCAACAATTGCGCGAAGAAGGCATGACCATCTTCCTGGTGGAGCAAAATGCCAATCAGGCGCTGAAACTGGCTGACCGGGGTTATGTACTTGAAAATGGCCATATCGTATTGGAAGATACCGGTGCGGCATTGTTAGCTAATGAAGCGGTACGTTCGGCCTATCTAGGCGGATAATGTTAATAAATAGTCGATATCGGGCCGGTTTACCGGCCTGTTTCGTAGAAGGGTTAAGAAGACATGGCCATTGAAGGGTTGTTAGCGCACCGCATCGCCCGGTTAAAAAGTTCCGCCATCCGTGAACTGCTGAAACACAGCAAGATGGAAAACATTATCTCGCTGGCTGGCGGGATCCCATCAGATGCATTGTTTGATTTCGAAGGGTTAAATCAGGCCACGCAGTTAGCGATTACCGAACAGCCGAAAACGGCATTCCAGTACGGCTTAACCGAAGGCAGCGGCGTACTGCGCGATCGCATTGCCGATCTGTGTGCGGTGCGCGGCGTAAAAACACGCGGCGACGATATCGTTGTGACGGCAGGTTCACAGCAGGCACTGGACCTGATTATGCGTGCGATGATCGATCCCGGCGATGTGTTCGTCGTTGAACGCCCGACTTACCTGGCGGCGCTGCAAACGCTGGAACTGGCGCAGGCGAATGTGATGTCGGTGTCATCCGATGCCGACGGCATGGTGGTTGATGAGCTGGAGGCGCTGCTGAAGAAACAGCGCATCAAGGGCGTCTATATTGTTCCGAACTTCGGTAACCCGAGCGGCGTGACGCTGAGTTATGAACGTCGCCTGCAATTGGTTCAACTGGCGGAGCGCTACGGTTTTGTCATTATCGAAGACGATCCGTATGGCGAATTGCGTTTCACCGAAGAGCGCAACCCGACGCTGTTCCAACTGGCGCAGGATAAGCTGGGCAGCACGGAATACGTACTGTATACCTCCACGTTCTCGAAAGTGTTGGCTCCGGGTCTGCGTCTTGGTTGGGCGATTCTGCCGGATTGGCTGTTGCACAAGGTAGCAATTATCAAGCAGGCTGCCGATTTGCACGCCAGCGCGCTGTCGCAGACCGTCGCGGAATGCTATCTGGGGCTGGGCCGTTTGGATACGCAGATCGAAAAAATTCGCCATGCCTATAAGCATAAAGGCGAACTGCTGGCACAGCTTATCGAGAAAGAACTGGGTGATGTGATCACCTTCAACCAGCCGAAAGGTGGGATGTTCCTGTGGGCGAAGTTCCGTCAGGACGATGTCAACACCACGGAATGGCTGAAGAAGACGCTGGAACAGGGGGTTGTCTTCGTGCCGGGCGAGTTCTTCTTTCCAGATAATATCGATTACTCAACGCTGCGACTGTCCTTTGCAACGGCAACGGATGAGCAAATGCATGAAGCGGTGGCGCGGCTGCGCCGGGCGCTGTAATTGTTGATAGCAGGTAATCTGTTGATGTGAAAAGCCGCTGATATTTCAGCGGCTTTTTTAGTATTAATCGTCTTTTTTAGCGTTAATCGATTCTACGCTTAAAAGGTTTCCCAGTTATCGCTGCTGGCGTTACCTGATTGGCTGGCTAGAGCCAATCTCGGTGCAGCTTGCGGTTTCATCGGTGATGTCAGTCGCGGTGCTGGTGATTGAACGCCGCTGATTTTGAAAACGCCCATTAATTCCAGCAGCGTTCTGGCCTGTTCACTCAAGCTGTCAGCGGCAGAAGCTGACTCTTCCACCAGTGCGGCATTCTGCTGCGTCACCTGATCGAGCTGATTCACCGCATCATTCACTTGGGCAACGCCTTGTTCCTGCTCGTGTGTTGTCAGGCCGATTTCACTGAGCAGGTTAGCAACATGCTGAGATTTCTCGACAATGTCTTTGATGGTGATGCCTGCGTCGTTAACCAGTTTCTCACCCGTTTCTACATTCGCTACGCTTACGCTAATCAAATCTTTGATTTCACGCGCGGCGGAAGCGGAACGCTGTGCCAGAGAGCGCACTTCACCTGCGACCACGGCGAAGCCACGACCTTGCTCACCGGCTCTGGCCGCTTCCACGGCGGCATTCAGTGCCAAGATGTTGGTCTGGAAAGCAATCCCGTCTATCACGCCGATAATATCGCCGATTTTACGCGAACTGGCGGTGATATCTTCCATCGTCCGTACAACGTTATTGACGGCATCGCCGCCTTTCTGCGCCGTGGTGCTGGCAGAGTGGGCTAACTCCGTTGCGGTGCGCACGGTCGCCGCATTCTGTTTCACGGTGGTATTCATTTGTTCCATTGAGGCAGCGGTTTCTTGAAGATTCGCGGCCTGTTCCTCCGTGCGCTGGCTCAGATCGGTATTACCCATCGCAATCTGCGTCGCACCCGTGGCGATCGATTCGCTGCTCTGATGCACCTGACCGACGAGGTTGCTCAGGTTTTGACGCATGTCTTCTATCGACGCCAGTACGCTGGTGGTGTCTCCGTCGCGTAGTTCAATCGCAACGGCCAGATTCCCTTGTGCGACCTGACGCGTCACTTCCAGCGTGTAGGCCGGTTCCCCCCCGAGCTGGCGTTTAATGGTCCGCGTGATCCACCATGAAATCAGTATACCCAGCACGACGGAAAGCAGGGCGATGATGACCATCAGCGTACCTGCATTATTCGCATTTTTTAAAGATTGATCGGCGATTTCAACCGTGAGTTTCTCTTGCCAATTAACCATGTCATTCAAGGCATTAAAGACAGAATTCTGCTTGGCTTTTACGTCGGTTAATAACAGGTCACGCGCTTCGTTATTCTTGCCTGTCATCGCCAGCGTGATGGCCTCTTTCATGACGTCGCTGTAAGCTGGGCGTACTTGCTCCAGTATTTCGACCAGTTCATTGGCATGCTTATCGACAGTGGCATCGTCTATTTTTGCTAGTAACGTGTTATTACGAGAGATCATCTCCTCAATACGCGCTTTCTCTTCCTGCATTTGCCTCTCGTCTTCCAGCAATACCAGATTTCTGACAGCAATCGCATTGGTGTTAATGTTGTCTTTGAACTCTTCCATCATCAGGAGGTTGGCGATACGGACTTGCGACAACACTTGAATGTTTTCGCCGAGTTTGTCTAACTGGATACGACCAAATATCGCCACCAGGAAACCGATGGCAATGACCAGAGTAAAGCCTGTCCCTAGCATTTTACCCAGGCTGCTATTTTTGATGAGATTCATGGTGTCCCTTATTATATGTTGAAAACGACTATTGTTAGAACTGGTGCGTTTGTAATGTGAAATAAACGTTGCGAGAACATATTGATTTTGCAAGAGCTATCGCGTTTATGTGTCCTTTTACTCATTGCCCGTTTCCTTGTGGTAATAAACGTAAGCTGTGCTTACTGGTTCCTGTGACGTTATTCGCTAAGTGATGATGGATGAAATGCGGTGTACTGTGAGTGTGAATCCGTTCGGAAGAACATTTGCATATAAGGAGAAATGATGGTGCAGGAGTATAGAGGGATGAAAGGAAAGCCGCAATATCGATAGGGGTTATGCTCAACGCGAACAGGGGGGGAGGTGTAATGTTAAATTGACAACCATGTTAATAAACGTTGCGATTATGATTTTTTGCTTATTTATTCATCCCTAAAACGATATTTGTTTTTATTTATTCTTTTTTTTTGAAAGATATGATGTTTTTATCATCATATATTTGATGTTATTTATAACCTCAGATCGCCGCTTCTCTTGCTTTCTATTTATTCTATTTCACTTGGTATAAAGCCAATTGCTGATTTTTATTTTTTATTAATTGTTTTTTCCTATTGAAAGCGTTGGCCATTTTCTTCAATGCATAGCGACTCTTTTTTCAATCAATAGTGGAAACGTACTGAATGGCGATGTGAGGTGTTCAGGTGCAAAAGGGATAAAAAACCGCTGATTGCTCAGCGGTTTTGGGTCTCTTTTGCTTAATCGTTAAAACGTTTCCCAGTTTTGGCTACTGCTTCCCGTTTTGCTTTTAGGATTCGCGAGGGAAAGCGTTGCGCTGGTGGGCCTTTTCAGCGGCGATGCAACATGCTGTGACGACCCGCCTTCAACGACGAAGACTTTCATCAGCTCTACCAGATGGGCGGCCTGATCGCTCAGGCTATCGGCAGCGGAAGTAGATTGCTCAACGAGTGCAGCGTTCTGCTGGGTGACCTGATCGAGTTGGTTAACGGCATCATGAATCTGTGAAACGCCGGATTCTTGTTCCTGCGTGGTGACGCCAATTTCGTTGATCAAGTCAGCAACGTGGCGGGCTTGACGCACTAATTCTTCGATCGTCGTTCCCGCATCGCTGACCAGAGCAGAACCCGTCTCGACTTTCTCGACGCTGTGGCCGATCAGCTCTTTAATCTCTTTGGCAGCAGTGGCGGAGCGCTGTGCCAGCGAGCGCACTTCGCCCGCGACTACGGCAAAACCCCGTCCTTGCTCACCCGCGCGCGCGGCTTCTACTGCGGCGTTGAGCGCCAGAATATTGGTCTGGAAAGCGATACCATCAATGACGCTGATGATGTCACCAATTTTTTGCGAGCTGTCAGTAATTTCTTTCATAGTGATAACGATATTGTTGACGGCTTCACCACCTTTAGCCGCGGTATTGCTGGCGGCCTGCGCCAGTTGAGCTGCGTTACGCACCGTATCCGAGTTCTGGCGTACCGTTTGGCTCATCTCTTCCATTGAGGCAGCGGTTTGTTGCAGGTTGGCTGCTTGCTCTTCCGTACGCTGGCTGAGATCGGTGCTGCCTGCAGCGATTTGGCTGGAGCCGGTCGCGATGGATTCACTGCTTTCACGCACCTGTTCAACAATTCCACTCAGGCTTTTGCGCATGTGGTTCATGGAGGACAACAGGCTGGTCGTGTCGCCTGCCACCAGATCAATCGGTATGGCGAGATTACCCTGGGCGATTTCCTGTGTGACCAGCGTGGCATAAGCGGGTTCACCACCCAGTTGCTTCTTGATGTGGCGAGTAATCAGCCAGGCGATGCACACACCAATCAATGACGCGATGCCAGCCAGTATCAGCAGTGAATTGCCATCATAGTAAGACTCTTCAATCGCTTTGGTGGCCGTTTGCGTGGTGTAGTCTTTCTGCAACTGAATCATGGTGTTCAGGTTGTTGAAAAGTTTGGTTTGTATCGGCTCAAGCTGGGTCCTGACTAACTCGATGGACTCGGCCTGTTTATTGTTGAGCGACAGGGCGACGGATTGACGGCCCACGGTGGCAAATTCAGTACGGTTTTGCTGAAGCTCACCCAGCATATTGCGAACCTCTTTGGCCTGTAAATTCTCTTCCAGTTGAGTGACGAGCTTTGCGTTTTTGGCGCTCGTGGTTTCAATCAGTTTTTGATTGTCCTCCAGAACCGTTTTTTCCGTTGTGATAAGCATGCGCAACGTAGCTTTGATCGTGACGTTCAGATTATCTTTCAACTCTTGTAGTACGATGAGGTTGGCAAGATGGTGCCTGGCAAGATTGTCAGTGGTATTACCGAGGCCAATCAGATGCATTCTGCCGAAGATGGCCACGAATAGGCCGATAATAATAACAATGGCAAAACCCGAACCGACCTGAGTACCCAGTTTCATTTTTTTTATACGCTGCATGTTATCCTCATGATCTATTTAAAATATTTATTGTTATTACGTGAGTTTCCTTTGTTCTCCAGAAGCAATGTACTGGCACGGCCCCGATCCTCTAGGTGAATAACTGACCCGTTCAGTCTGAAATATCGGCATTTTTGGGGAAAACATTGATTTTAATTCCTACTGCTGTGGCATGGCGCACGATGACGAGAAAAAAAGGAAAATGCTGTGTGTGGCGGGAGGGGGAAGAATATAAGCAGGGGGATGCGTGGCATCCCCCTGTGGGTAATTAGAACTGTTCCCAATTTTGACTGTGGTTTCCCGTACTGCTTTTATGGTTCGTCAGGGAAAGCTTCGCGCTACTGGGCCTTTTCAACGCGGGCGCACTACGCTGAGACTGTCCACCTTCAACGATGAAGACTCTCATCAGCTCTACCAGATGAGCCGCTTGATCGCTCAGGCTATCGGCCGCGGATGCGGATTGCTCAACGAGCGCGGCGTTCTGTTGCGTCACCTGATCGAGCTGGTTAACGGCATCATGAATCTGTGAGACACCGGACTCTTGTTCCTGCGTGGTGACACCAATTTCGTTGATCAAGTCGGCAACGTGACGGGCTTGACGCACTAACTCTTCGATCGTTGTTCCTGCATCGCTGACCAGAGCAGAACCCGTTTCAACTTTCTCGACGCTGTGGCCAATCAGTTCTTTAATCTCTTTGGCAGCAGTGGCGGAGCGCTGTGCCAGCGATCGCACTTCGCCTGCTACCACGGCAAAACCACGCCCTTGCTCGCCCGCGCGTGCGGCTTCTACCGCGGCGTTGAGCGCCAGAATATTGGTCTGGAAAGCAATGCCATCAATGACGCTGATGATGTCGCCAATTTTTTGTGAGCTGCTGGTGATTTCTTGCATGGTAACAACAATATTGCTGACGGCTTCACCGCCTTTAGCGGCAGTGTTGCTGGCGGCCTGCGCCAGTTGAGCGGCGCTACGCACCGTATCCGAATTCTGGCGTACCGTTTGACTCATCTCTTCCATTGAGGCGGCAGTTTGTTGCAGGTTGGCCGCCTGTTCTTCCGTGCGCTGGCTGAGATCGGTGCTGCCTGCGGCGATCTGGCTGGCACCCGTCGCGATGGATTCACTGCTCTCACGCACTTGTTCAACGATACTGCTCAGGCTTTTACGCATACCATCCATTGCTGCTAGTACGCTGCGATCGTCTCCGGGATGGAGATTGACCGCGACAGCCAGATTTCCCTGCGCAACCGCCTGAGCGATCTGTGCGGCGTAAGTCACTTCGCCACCCAGCAGATTCTTTATCGTGCGGGTGATCAGAATAGAGATAAAAATCCCGATGAATACCGCGAATGCAGCGAACAGCAGCAGCATATTTCCATCGTCCTTGGCTTTATGCATGGCGTTGGTCGCCGTTTTCATCGTTTTCTCTTTCTGCAACGCTGTTAGTCCGTCCAGAGCCGCGAAAACGGACGCCTGTGCGGGTGGCATTTCATTGACCATGACTAATGCTGCCTGCACTTTTTCTTCGGGTACGCCAGAGAGGCTTAATGTAATGGCCTTATTCACCGCTTTCAGATAAACCGGCCGTGCCTGTGTGAGTTGTTCCAGCAGGTCACGAGCCTCCGGTTCGGCAAGCTGTTTATAGACTTTCGCCAACGCTTCATTATTGCGGGTAATTTGCTGATCAAAAAGGCGTTTTTCTTCCTGGATGCGGGCGCTGTCTTGTGAGAGACCGATATTACGGACTACTCGGGCGACAACCTCAAAACCACCTTTGGTGTCCTGAATAAGAAGCAGGTTGGCCAAATTTTTTTCAGAGAGCGATTCAATATCTTTACCCAGATTAGCGAGGTGTACGCGCCCCAGAACGGCGACCATCAGACCGATGATAATGACAGAGGCGAAGCCCATACCTAGCATGGTGCCAAGCTTCATTTTTGCTAAAAAATTCATAGTGTTCCTTTATTATTTTTCATCGATTGATACAGGTTTAGCCTCATGGATTGGGCTGCTATCTACGATAGGTCAGGAATAGGGCGTATTTCTGATGACATGCACTTTTGATGACATAGTGTATGTGTTGCAGACTTGCCTGGCAGGAGAGCGTGTTGTCCCTTGCCATGAACACATTATAAAGACAACGCATGGATAGGCAGATGTGGAATATACGAGTAAAACGGGCGTATTTTTTGGCATAAAGAGGAAAACTGCAGAGTGTCAGCGGTTTTTCGTGGCTGCTGACAAAATTCCATTGCTCGTCGAGTTCACCGATAAGCGTTAGGCCAGCATGAGCGAGCGGAGTGTACTGAGATTGACATTGATAAAAATAAATGCAGCACCACAAAAGAAAGCTAAAGCAATATAGATATTACTTGTAATGGCAATTGCCATCACGCTACCGCCAAGTAAAACGAAACCAAGAACAACATTATATAAACGCCCCAGAGCTTCTCTAATGCGTGTATTTAAATAAAGACTTCCCATGATTAACCCTAAGGCGAATGAAAATTCAAATGCCCTCAAGTACGATGCCGAAAGCTTTAATTCTGTATTAATCCAGTAAGGTATGGTCACTGAAAAGAAGGGGAGCAGAGTGAAGTTAATAACCGCGGAAATTAACGCGATATGCAGCTCTGATTTGACGCGGTAAATTGCCGTTAAGGCTCCTCTCGTTTTTACAAACCATGTCTCTTTTTCACCCGCAGAAACGGGATCTGTACCCGATTTTGCTAATAAAATGATAAAGGCAATACATGATAATCCGAGCATTATTGCAGAGAGATAGAGCGCTACACCTGCTGAAGAGAAAGAAATAATGGAGGCCGCAATGACGGGGCCTATCAGCATGATGACCGAATTAACGGTTGACCGGCTTGATATGGCTTGAGTTACTTCACCTTCTGCGACCAAATCAGGGATAAGCCCCATAAGGGGGGAGCACTTCCCTTGTCATTTTCCCGTCACCTTCCAGTTATTTTTCTGTCATGCGGCCATGTCATGTTTACCTTCGCATAAAAAACGCCGTGATGATGGCGCATTTAATTGATTGCAGGAGACAGGCATGTTCAACAACACAATTCGTAAAACACATGCTATTCGCACCGCAGCGGCGTGTGTGGCATTTGCGCTGATGAGCGCTGGTGCGCAGGCCGCGACAGACATTTCTTTTTGGCACTCCATGGAAGGCGAGTTAGGGAAAGAAGTGAATTCTCTGGCTGACCGTTTTAATAAAGAACACACCGACGTAAAAATTGTACCGGTCTATAAAGGCAACTACGAACAGAACCTGGCAGCCGGGATTGCAGCCTACCGCGCGGGGAATGCGCCCGCTATTTTGCAGGTCTATGAAGTCGGTACTGCCACCATGATGGCAAGTAAAGCCATCAAGCCCGTCTATGACGTGTTCAAAGACGCTGGCATTAATTTCGATGAGTCGGTGTTTGTACCGACTGTCTCCGGTTATTACACCGATGCGAAGAGTGGCCACCTGCTGTCGCAGCCGTTTAACAGCTCGACCCCCGTGCTGTACTACAACAAAGATGCCTTCAAGAAAGCCGGTTTAGATCCAGAACAGCCACCGAAAACCTGGCAGCAAATGGCTGACTACACCGCCAAATTGCGCGCAGCCGGAATGAAGTGCGGCTACGCCAGCGGCTGGCAGGGCTGGATTCAGATTGAAAACTTCAGTGCCTGGAACGGCCTGCCCGTGGCGACCAAAAATAACGGTTTTGATGGCACCGATGCGGTACTGGAATTCAACAAACCCACGCAGGTCAAACACATCCAACTGTTGCAGGACATGAACAAGAAGGGTGATTTCACCTATTTCGGGCGCAAGGATGAGCCGACCGAGAAGTTCTATAACGGCGAATGTGCGATGACGACCGCGTCTTCTGGTTCGCTGGCGAACATCCGCGAGCATGCCAAGTTCAATTATGGCGTCGGCATGATGCCGTATGACGCCGACGCGAAAGGCGCGCCGCAGAATGCCATTATCGGTGGAGCAAGCCTGTGGGTGATGGGCGGCAAAGATGCCGCAACCTACAAAGGCGTCGCTGAGTTTATGCAATTCCTGGCGAAACCGGAAAATGCGGCTGAATGGCACCAGAAAACCGGCTACCTGCCGATCACCACTGCGGCATATGAGCTGACGCAGAAGCAGGGCTTCTATGAGAAAAACCCCGGTGCGGATATCGCTACCCGTCAGATGCTGAACAAGCCACCGTTGTCGTTCACCAAAGGTCTGCGTTTGGGCAATATGCCGCAAATCCGTACCGTTGTGGATGAAGAATTAGAAAGCGTATGGACAGGTAAGAAGACGCCACAACAGGCGTTGGATAGCGCGGTAGAACGCGGTAACGCGCTGCTGCGTCGCTTCGAGCAGTCAACGAAGTAATGCGCTGTTGTTGAGTAATATCGGGCCGAAGGGAATCGGCCTGTTTCTTTTTTTTTGCAATGAGTTGCCGCATGACATCATCCCGCCCCGTTTTTCGCAGTAGTTGGTTGCCCTATGTGCTGGTGTTGCCTCAACTGCTGATTACCGTGATTTTCTTTATCTGGCCTGCTGGTCAGGCGCTGTGGTATTCGGTGCAGAATCTGGACCCGTTTGGGCTATCCAGCGAATTCGTCGGCATGGAAAACTTCAGGCAGTTATTCAATAACCCTTACTACCTCGATTCGTTTTATACCACGTTGATATTCAGTTTTCTGGTCGCCGGGTTTGGCATGCTGATTTCACTCTTTCTGGCCGCGCTGGTGGACTATGTAATCCGTGCCAGCCGCCTGTATCAGACCTTGATTATTCTGCCTTATGCCGTGGCACCTGCCGTCGCCGCCGTGCTGTGGATGTTTCTGTTTAACCCCGGTCTGGGGCTGATCACCCATTTTCTTGGGCTGCTTGGCTATACGTGGAATCACGCGCAGAACAGCGGACAGGCGATGTTTTTGGTGGTACTGGCATCGGTGTGGAAACAGATTAGCTATAACTTCCTGTTCTTCCTTGCTGCGTTGCAGTCGATCCCCCGTTCGCTGGTCGAAGCGGGCGCGATTGATGGCGCTGGGCCGGTACGGCGGTTCTTCAATTTGGTGCTGCCGATGATCTCACCGGTGAGCTTCTTCCTGCTGGTGGTCAATCTGGTGTACGCCTTTTTCGATACCTTCCCGATTATCGATGCCGCGACGGCCGGCGGGCCGGTGCAGTCGACAACTACGCTGATCTACAAGATTTATCGCGAAGGTTTTGCAGGGTTGGATCTGTCCAGCTCGGCGGCGCAGTCGGTGATACTGATGCTGCTGGTTATCGGACTGACCGTTATTCAGTTCCGTTTTGTGGAACGGAAGGTGAACTACCAATGAAGGTACGCTATTTATTAAGGTCTACGGCCAATGATTGAGAATCGCCGCGGGTTAACTGTTTTCAGTCACGTCATGCTGATCGTCGGCATTCTCGCCGTACTGTTTCCGCTGTACGTAGGATTTGTGGCCGCCACGCTGGATAATCAGGAAGTCTTTCAGGCACCGATGACGCTCATCCCCGGTTCACACCTGTGGGAAAACCTGCGTGATATCTGGCTGCACGGTGCAGGCAACAACACCACACCGTTCGGGCTAATGCTGCTCAATAGTTTCGTGATGGCGCTGGCGATCACGGTAGGCAAAATTACCGTATCGATCCTATCCGCTTACGCCATCGTCTATTTTCGTTTTCCACTGCGCAACCTGTTCTTCTGGATGATTTTCCTGACGCTGATGCTGCCGGTGGAAGTGCGTATTTTTCCGACCGTGGAAGTGATCGCGCGGCTGGACATGATGGACAGTTACACTGGCTTAACGTTGCCGCTGATGGCGTCGGCGACCGCAACCTTTCTGTTCCGTCAGTTCTTTATGACGTTGCCGGATGAGCTGATGGAAGCGGCGCGTATCGATGGCGCGAGCCCGATGCGTTTCTTCTTCGACATGGTGTTACCGCTGTCGAAGACCAACCTGGCGGCGCTGTTTGTGATCACGTTCATCTACGGCTGGAACCAGTACCTGTGGCCGCTGCTGATCGTCAGCGATGCCAATCTGGGCACTGCGGTTGCCGGGATTAAAAGCATGATTGCTTCCGGCGATGGCGCGACCCAGTGGAATCAGGTGATGGCCGCAATGCTGCTGACTATGCTGCCTCCGTTGCTGGTGGTGCTACTGATGCAGCGCTGGTTCGTTCGTGGTCTGGTCGACAGCGAAAAATAAATCAAGACGAATTTCGGAAACGCTTATGGCATGTTTAAAACTTCAGGCCGTCACCAAGTCTTACGATGGCAAAACACAGATTATTCAACCTATCGATCTGGACGTCGCGGACGGCGAATTCGTGGTGATGGTCGGGCCATCGGGCTGTGGTAAATCGACGCTGCTGCGTATGGTGGCAGGCCTCGAACGTACCACCAGCGGCGATATCTACATTGATAACCAGCGGGTCACCGATCTGGAGCCGAAAGATCGCGGTATTGCGATGGTATTCCAGAACTATGCGCTTTATCCGCACATGAACGTGTTCGACAATATGGCTTACGGCCTGAAAATTCGCGGCTTCGGTAAGGTGCAAATTCGTGAGCGTGTAGAAGATGCGGCGCGTATTCTGGAACTGATGCCGCTGCTGCAACGCAAACCGCGTGAGCTATCGGGCGGGCAGCGTCAGCGTGTGGCAATGGGACGGGCGATTGTGCGTGAACCCGCGGTGTTCCTGTTCGACGAACCGTTGTCGAATCTCGATGCCAAACTGCGCGTACAGATGCGGCTGGAATTGCAGCAACTACACCAGCGCCTGAAAACCACCAGCCTGTACGTCACGCACGATCAGGTCGAGGCGATGACGCTGGCACAGCGTGTGATTGTGATGAACAAAGGCATCGCCGAGCAAATCGGCGCACCGTCTGATATTTACCGCCGTCCGGCGTCGCTGTTTGTGGCTAGCTTTATTGGTTCACCGGCTATGAACCTGT
Organism: Pectobacterium wasabiae CFBP 3304; assembly: GCF_001742185.1. Taxonomy (NCBI): domain Bacteria; kingdom Pseudomonadati; phylum Pseudomonadota; class Gammaproteobacteria; order Enterobacterales; family Pectobacteriaceae; genus Pectobacterium; species Pectobacterium wasabiae. Next base: position 1,533,098 of record NZ_CP015750.1, on the reverse strand, counting down.
GGTCGGGGCGCATTAGCGATGACGGCTGCCGCTTTGAAATCGGTGAAGACCTCGTGCTGGCGCTGCCTGAACCGAAGCCGCAGTGGCGCGGTAAGGCATTGACGCTGGGGGTTCGACCAGAGCATATTCAACTGGCGACGCGCGAAACCGGTGGTATCCCGTTACAGGTTTCAACGCTCGAACTGCTGGGGGCGGACAACTTAGCGCACGGCAAGTGGGGCGGGCAGAATGTGATCGTGCGGCTTTCTTATGAACACTGTCCCGCCATCGGTTCGACGCTCTGGCTGCATTTGCCGTCGTCATCATGGCACCTGTTTGATTCGCAAAGCGGATTACGGATGGAATAATGGAAACACGTTGGCCTTACCCAGCGATTGTCGCCCATCGCGGTGGCGGTTCACTGGCACCGGAAAATACGCTGGCGGCGATTGATGTCGGCGCTAGCCTCGGTCACAAGATGATCGAATTTGATGCCAAGCTGTCGCAGGACGGCCAGATTTTCCTCTTACACGACGACACGCTTGAGCGCACCAGCAACGGCTGGGGATCGCCGGTGAACTGCCGTGGGATAAACTGATCGGTTTGGATGTCGGCGGCTGGTACGGCCATAGATTTGTCGGCGAGCGTCTACCGTTGCTATCGGAAGTGGCAAAACGCTGTATGCAGTACGGCATGGCGGCCAATATCGAGATTAAACCCACCACCGGATATGAAACCGAAACGGGGCGCGTGATTGCGCTGGCGGCACGCCAGTTATGGGCCGATCATCCGGTCGCACCGCTGCTGTCATCGTTCTCTATCGACGCTCTGGAAGCGGCGCAGCAGGCCGTACCAGAACTACCGCGTGGGTTGCTGCTGGATGAGTGGGAAGAGGACTGGCTGGCATTAACGCAGCGTCTGGAGTGCGTGTCCATCCACCTGAATCACAAACTGCTGACGGCAGAACGTGTCGTGGATCTGAAAACGGCGGGTTTGCGTATTCTGGTTTATACCGTTAACCAAACCGATCGTGCGCAAATTTTGCTGGATTGGGGCGTTGACTGCATCTGTACTGACCGGATAGATTTAATCGGGGCACACTTCGCGACCGGCTGAGGTCTGCCTTTATACCCGTCATACTTCAAGCTGCGGCGATGTTGATATTGCTGCAAGAAAATATAATGCGGGGACCTTCTTTCTGACTCGGTGCCGGTAATAAGGAAGTGGCTTCATGCCCGCATTTATTGTTTCGCTTTGGCACCAGATTTTTCTGTCGTTACCCCTTTTTGTTCTGATCGCGCTCGGCTATAGCCTGATTCGCTACGGCAAATGGCCGACCACCGTCACCGATGGCATGACGCGCTTTGTTTTCTCCGTGGCAATGCCCGCGATGCTGTTTCGTCTGATGTCGGATTTCTCCAAACGTCCGGTGGTCGATGCCCGACTACTGATCGCCTTTTTCGGCGGCTGCCTGTTGGTGTTTGTCCTCGGCCGCATCGTGGCGCGCAAAATCTTTCATCTCGATGGCGTATCCGGCTCGCTTTTTGCGCTGAGCGGCATCTTCTCCAACAACGTAATGCTGGGGCTGCCGATTGCCACGCTGATGCTGGGTGAAGAGGCGATTCCGTCTGTGGCGCTGGTCGTGGTGTTTAACGGACTTATTCTGTGGACGCTGGTGACGGTGTCGGTGGAATGGGCGCGTAACGGTGCGCTATCGCTACAGGGATTCACCAAAACCGCGCTGGGCGTGCTGAAGAACCCGCTGATTATCGGCATCCTGTCCGGGACGGTATTCAGCCTGACGGGCTTGCCGCTGCCGTCGTATGTTGACCAGCCGCTTGCCATGCTGGGGCAGATTGCCGCGCCGCTGTCTTTGGTGGCGCTGGGGATGGGTCTGGCAGAATACCGCGTGCGTGACGGTTGGCAGATTAGTACGGCGATTTGTACCATCAAGCTGTTGGTCCAGCCGCTGGTGATCTGGGGGATTGCGGTCGCGCTGGGCCTGCCGGAGATGGAGACGCGCGCGGTCGTGCTGTTGGGGTCGATGGCGGTGGGTGTCAACGTCTATCTGATGTCACGTCAGTTCGATGTACTGGGCGGCCCGGTGGCGTCAAGCCTGCTGTTATCAACGGCGATGGCGGCGTTAACCACGCCGTTGATTTTAACGCTGATGGGGGTACGGCTATAGTCAGCCACGCTTGGCTGAGGAAGCCTGTAGTTAGGCACTCTGTTAGTGTTATGTAATGTTTCGTGCGCGTTTGCTCTCGTGGTTTTCTGCAACCATTGTCGCATGCGCCCGACACGGTGCGGCTCAATCGCCGCCGCCCCGTGACCCCCGGCTTTTCGCGGGGAATTATGCCCCCTCTGGGGTCACCCTGCGGGCCAACGCAAGCGTTGTTCCATTTTGCGTTGCAAAATGGTGTCGCCGCTTTGCGGTACCTTCGGTGTTCATGCCCGCTACCTGAACCGCCTGTGACGCGCTCCCGGCGCGTCACAGGCTTTCGCGGCGTCCATGCCGCTCATCCGGCGGTCACGCCCACCTCAGCGTAATTCTTTACGCGCGTAAGATAATAAAAATCAAAAGAGCAGACCCGTTGATCAGGGGTTCTGTTTAATCGGTGGCGGCGGCGTAGTTCTCTGTGACCGCTGTAAATCCTGTTGGATCTGCTGCTGGCGTTGTTGCTGTAACTGCTGGTTACGCTGCTGGAGCTGCTGATTCAGCCGTTGCTGCTGCAATTGTTGGCTCTGCTGCATACTTTGCTGTAGCTGTTTCTGGCTGCTGATGCCATTTTCAAACTGCTGCTGAGGCGTGGGTGCTTGCGTTGTGTTAGCGCCCGCCAGAAGCGGCAGACAGAGCAGGGCTGCACAGGCCAATACTGCCTTAGGGTGTTTCATTAAACCTCCACACAGGCAGTATGCCCGCATCGTGTTTTCATCAGTATATGATTCTGATGTACTTCCTTAAGTGTAATCGCTATGGATGAAAACGTCGTGCGGAGTAATCTGCATTCCTGTGCGCACAGGTTTTGGGTTGCCTCGTTGGAATGCGTTATACTGCGGCGGAATTTTCCTTCGTGGCTGATGTTATCTCATGTTCCATATCGCGCTCTATGAGCCTCAAATTGCACCAAACACCGGCAATATCATCCGATTAGCGGCTAACAACGGCTGTACGCTTCATTTGATTGAACCGCTGGGGTTTGATTTTGAAGAGAAGAAACTGCGCCGTGCAGGGCTGGATTACCACGATCTGGCAAAGGTCAGCCGTCATAAAAACTATCAGGATTTTTTGGCTGAGGTTCCCGGCCAGCGCATTTTCGCCTGTACCACCAAAGGCAGCCGCCCCTATGACCAGCCGACGTACCAGCCTGGCGATGTGCTGCTGTTTGGATCGGAAACGTCGGGGTTGCCCGATGCGATTCGCAACGGCTTCGAGTCGGATTTCCGTATCCGCATTCCCATGCAGTCCGATAGCCGCAGCCTGAATCTGTCCAATGCCGTGGCAATCATCAGCTATGAAGCCTGGCGGCAGAATGGTTTCGGTGGGTGCCTGTAGTTATCTGTAGCTACAATGTAGCTGCATATAGTCACTCAGTTTTACTGCTGCGCGGTGGTGATTTCTTCGCTAGCGGGTTCACCAGAAAGACCACTTCCCCGCGATAATACGGTGAAGTGGCAAGGCGCTGCTGCCACTGTTTTTCCCACTTGCCGTTTTGTACTAATCCTAGCCGGAATGGAAGGGTCAGCTTCATCAGCGCGGGCAGGTACTCGGCGTAGTTGGTAATGGTGTTGCGTCCCTGATAGGTTTGCACCACCACTTCATCCAACTTGCCTTGTAAGCGATTCAGCGCGGAGACATCCCCCGTTTTCGACCAGTCGAGCAGCCCCGTGATGCTGAGCTGACAATCTTCGGGTAAACGCTCGCGTAATTGCGTTAAAAACGCGACATAACCCGCAAGTTGATAGCTTTTTGCGTCAAAATCTATCTGAATTCCGACAACCTGATTACCGTGGCGTTGCCACTTTTCCCGTAACGCTAGCATCCGGTTCAGGTGGCGATCGGACAGCTCCAGCGTGGTCATACGGAAAGCCAGCCAGACGCGGTTAACGCGCAGTTGGCTGGGCGGAATTCCCTGACGCAGGAAAACGACGTTGCCCTGACGGCGGGCGACCTCTCCCTGGTGCAGGTACAGTGTCTGTGCCTGATGCAGAATCGGTTGTGGCCGCACTGCGGCCCATAGCCAAAAATCCTGATAGCGGGTCGCGTCGACGGTGGCGTTCGCCGCGTTGACGGTTGAAGGTGCAGCGTTAACGGGAGCGGCCTGCGTACAAAATGAGAGTAGGCAGGCCAGCACGATTGACGGCGTTACCAGTAATAATCGAGCTTCTCTGCCCACACGCTGCCTTTGTATTTGGTTTTCAGTTGAGTAAACCAGGCTTTGCGGGTTGCTTTGCTGATTTCTTGTGGGCCACAGTCGTTATAGCCACTCGGCGCATAGCAGTAGACCGCGCGATACAGGGCATAGGTTTTGTCTTCCGGTGGCGCTTTTGGATCCGCGATTACCTTCATATAACCATCCAGACGGTTATATTCGGCACCGACGAACTGCGTTGGCGCGTTGGTGAGTCCGCTCAACATACTGCCCTCACCCCAATCGAAGCCCACGCTGTTATTGGTACGCAGGAAGAATTCGCCGAGGCAGTTAGTCGCACGGGCGTCATTGGGGCGCTGGTTCAGCGTTGTGACTATGCTATCCAGTGCCGGGCATTGATAGTCTTCCTCGGTGTCGCTGCCATCCCAATCAAAGGCCGTTAAATCCTCCTGATTCCAGCTTTGATTTTCACTGCTGACCAGCGGTGCGATGTCTTTTCGCAACTGAACATCTTTGAGATAGCTGGCGTAATCACCGTGGGTTAGTGATTTGGTTAACAACGTATGCAGCGCGATAGCCCGCTCCTCATGGCTCTGCTGCGGGCCTGTTTGCTGACGGAGCAAATCGGCGTTGGCGCTAATCTTCAGCACAGCGGAGCGGAAGCGCAGGTTTTTCACCGGGCTATCGGCAGCAAAGACGCGCTCCGGGTGGCCCGCTTTAACCAGCGTTTCTGCCAGCGCTAATTGCAGGAACTGATTTTGGGTATACCCCATTTTTTGCGTTAACAGTTGACGCCAGTGTGCTTCCGCCTCATCCCAGCGTTCCAGACGCACCAGCGCTCGGCCGCGTAAGACTTGCAGGCTGAAACGCACGGTATCGGTGAGATCGTTCGCCTGTGTCATTGGAACGCTGTTAACCACGGCCGCGTAATCTTTTTGGGTATAAAACAACTGGGCGGCCTGAAGGTAGCTGAACGCCTCCTGCATATTACCTTGCTCAAACAGCGGCTTCTGCGCGGCCAGCTCGTCGGCGGATAAGGCGGGTAATGCCTGCCAGCCTTCATCTGAACGCAAGCGCTTGAGATCTTGCACCATCGTCAACGGCGCGCTGCCCGGTGCGCTGGTGAACTGCCGATTTTCCAGCAGCTTGTTGTCGATCTCGTCGCTCAGCTCAAGGAGTGCTTCAATATCGGTGGTGCCGTCCAGCTCGTGTTGGTACGTTTTCGCTAACGCATCCATATCGTTCATGATCCAGTAAGCGCGGCGATATAGCCCGTTAGCGGAATCGACGTATTGTCCCTCTGGATACTGTTTCAGATAATCATCAATACGCTTAACGGTCAGTTGCGCCGTGTCTTTATCGGCTTTACTGGCATCAAACATGTTGTATTCATCAAGCGCGTGTTCCATCGCTTTATTGATCGCTACGCGAATCAACATATAGCGCGAGGTTTCTGCGACCCACGTCTGTGGTGACGACGTTAACGCCTGAAAGTCGCTTTCCGCCTCATCAAAGTGGCCCTGATAGAAAGCCAGAACTGCGAACAGATATTGCATGAGAGCGCCGGCGTGTCCTTCGTCCGGCAGGCTTACAAGACCCTCGTTCAGCGCCTCTTTGGTATACAGCGGGTTGAGGAGGTTCACCCGCTGATGTGCCAGCAGTGTGCGCTGTTCATTGGTGAGCTGTGTGTCAGCCAGCAGGACGTCGAAAAACGCTTCCAGTGTGGAAAGCGCATTGGAAATATGGCGTCCTTCGTTATCGTCAGGCGAAAACGTGGAGATCGTGCCCTGAACGGACAAAGGAAGATTCAGTTGCTTCGCTTTGTTGAGCGTCGAGAGGTAAGGCGCATCTGCCGTGACATCTTCCCCTGAACCTGACGGCGGTACGACTTCCGCGGCCGCAATCCCCATGACTCGGTAGGCTGTGAAAGGGTCGATACGTGAACGTGTTTGATCGGGCAAAGGATGAGGTAACGGAAGCGACATGTTGTGGAGGCGGCTTTGCAGCAGCATCAGGTTAGCGCGTGTGTCATTGCCCGGTTGCAGATAAGGCAGGGCAGGCATGCCACACTCTGAGTCGGAAAATCCGCACGCTCCATCGCTGGAACTGAATGCCTGACTGCTTATTAACGCGGTCAGTATGCCAGCCAGCAGTGTTACTCCTTTCATGTGGTTAGTATCCTTCATTCAACACGGGTCTCGCCTGTTTTCGGCATGAATGGGATCACTCTACGCAATCGCGTAAAAAACTCAATGCTGGGGAGATAAACAGAATGTGACAGGTGCCCGTGCGGGCACCTGAGAGGATGTAGCGGTAGGAAAGAGGTTGTCCGATTTACCGCTGATGCAACGGCAGCCAGATAATTAAGCGTAACCCGCCCAGTGGGCTGTCTTCCGCTTTTACCCACCCTTTGTGTTGCGTAATCGCGGTTTCCACGATGGCGAGTCCTAAGCCGCTTCCGCCAGATTCGCGGTCACGCGCTTCATCTGTTCGGTAGAAGGGACGGAAAATCTGTTCACGATCTTCCGGGCTAACGCCGGGGCCATCGTCATCCACTTTAATGGTGATGCCCTGATTATCTACCGAGAAGGCGACTTCGATGTGGTTGTGAGAATAACGCAGCGCGTTACGCACAATATTCTCCAGCGCACTGTCGAGCGAGGCGGGGTTGCCGAAGAGCGTCCACGGCCCCGGAGGGTAAGGGACTTCCAGCGTTTTACCCATCTGCTCGGCTTCAAAAGCAGCATCGTCCAGCACATTACCCCACAGCTCATCGGCATGCAGGAACTCGCGAGTCAGTTCGTTTTTGTGCTGGTTGCGCGACAGCACCAGCAGGTCGTTAATCATGCTGTCGAGCCGCTGGGTTTCCGTCTCGATGCGGTTCAGTTCATTGCCTTCTCCCTGACGCCGACGCAGTAGCGCCGTTGCCAGTTGCAGGCGCGTCAGCGGCGTGCGCAGCTCGTGGGAGATATCTGACAGCAGACGTTGCTGTGCGGTCACCATCCGTTCCAGCGCACTGACCATTTGGTTAAAGCTGACGCCCGTAGCCTGAAATTCCTGCGGGCCAGATTCCAATTCAGGATGCTGGCGTAAATTACCTTTGGCGACTTCATCGGCGGCGTGTTTGAGCTTACGCGCGGGTTTCGCCAGGCTCCAGGCGAGCCAGAGCAATAGCGGCGAACTGATCAACATGGTGAAGATCAGCAGCAGCAAAGGGCGGTCAAACAGCAGGCTAATGAAATCTGACTGCGGGCTATTGGCAGGACGAATCAGGTAAAGCTGATAGTTGTCATCACCATCCCGGACCGAAAAGGGACCGAGAAGCTCAATGCGGCCGTAATTTTTCTTTTGCGGATGATCGGCGTTATCCGACAACCCGATAAAATTACGCACGATTGGGGTTTCATGTTTCTCTGCGCCAAAGATCCGTCCTTCGCTGGTGACCAGAAACAGGCGCTGCCCTGGTGGAGCCCACTTCTCCAACACCCAGAATAGCCGTAGCCACCAGCGCAGATCGTTGGCAGGCGTGTTGGCGAGGTCTGCTTCAATGTGCTGTTCCAGCATGATGCCCTGCCGCTGCTCGTTTTCCAGCAAGGCGGTAAGCTGGCGCGAGTCCAGCTTGGGCACCATCAGAACCAGCATGAGTACCAGCGCCAGCGTTAACCAAAAAATGGCAAAGATACGGGCGGTCAAACTATTGATCATGCAGCCGATACCATCAAGTAGCCTCGTCCACGCAGCGTTTTAAACCAGGGTAAACTGTCCTTACGTTCTGGCAATTTACGCCGCAGGTTCGAGATATGCATATCGATCGCACGGTCAAACGGCGTCAGTCGTTTCCCCAGTACTTCCTGACTTAAATGCTCGCGCGAAACTACCTGTCCCAGCCGTTGTGCCAGCAGATAGAGCAGCGTGAATTCGGTGCCCGTCAGATCCAGCACAACATCGTCAAAGCTGGCCTCCTGCCGTCCGGGGTTCAGACGCAGGCCATCCACTTCCAGCGTCGGTGCGCTGTTATCACCCGCCTGCTGTTGATCGGTCCAGTTGGAACGGCGGAGAATCGCGCGAATGCGTGCCACCAGTTCCCTGTCGTTAAAGGGCTTCGGCAGATAATCGTCGGCACCCAGCTCCAGGCCAAGAACGCGATCTAATTCACTGCCGCGGGCGGTCAACATGATGACCGGCGTTTGATGCTGTTGCCGTAGTTCTTTTAATGTATCGATACCGTTTTTCTTCGGCATCATCACATCCAGTAATAACAGGTCAATGGTGTTATCGACTATCTGTAACGCCTGCTCGCCGTCGTAGGCGACAACGACGTTAAAACCTTCCATTTCGAGCAACTCTTTCAATAAAGCGGTCAGCTCTTTATCGTCATCAACCAACAGAATTTTATTCATGTTTTCTCTACCTCCAAGGGCAAAATACGACATAGATTAGCGCTATTCCATGACTTTACGTAGTTTTACATCCTCTGACGGATGTTTGCAGCAAGATGCGTAGACTCATGCTCATTGATTCACAAAATGACGTACCGCTCTGGAGAGTTATTGATGCAACAGTTCGCAACCTTATCTCTTGCTTCACTGCTTATGTTAGGCACTTTTACCGCCTTTGCAGCAGAGAATGGGGATGCCCCGGCGAGCGGCTGGCATATTGATGATTCCGCCGCTAAAGGCGCATCCGGCCAGCAAGGTATGTTCGATGGCGTGAGGCTGACGGAGCAACAGCGTCAGCAAATGCGTGATTTGATGCACCAGAGCCGTCAGGACAAACCGGCGTTTAATACCGACGATGTTAAAGCCATGCATCAGTTGGTGACGGCGGAAACGTTTGATGAAGCGGCAGTGCGAGCGCAGATAACCCGAATGATGAGTGTGCAGATTGAGCGTCAGATTCAGATGACCCGAGTGCGCAACCAAATGTATAACCTGCTGACGCCAGCGCAGAAAGACATTTTAGAGCTGAAGCATAAGCAACGTATGAAAGAGATGCAGCAGCAGATATCTATGTTTAACCAGATGGCCGCGCCACCACCAGGTACGACAAACCATACTGAGACAGATAATCCCGAGTAGTAGTGCAGTAAGTAGTCTGTAAGCGTAGTGCAGTCCGAGTAGTAATGTGTAGTAGGTACACACCCTGTTTTTCCTTGCCATAGACACCATCCCTGTCTTTTTGCCCTCCATGATGGAGGGCTTTTTTTTGGCTTTTTTAACGTCAATGGCGCACCTTGGCTTCAAAATTTGACTTCAAACAGGCGATATCTATATTGACGTCAATAAATGGCATCATGGAATCGGTATCCTCATCTGTGACTGGGTACTGATAAAGGATCACTGGCTGTTTTTATCAGAACAATGGTTGCGGGGTTTTTGTATTTTTTCATTAATATTACGATATTTTAAATCCATTCTATTTTTATCCGAAATTTTGGATAAGAATGAGATTAAATGGTTTTATTCGCTATAAAACCAACTGTGTGTAAAATAAAAAACTTGCGAAAAATCATGTATTTTCAAATTGAGAATGAATGAGATTCATGCTAAAAGTATTATTTGTCTATAAATAATTAGGTACCGTCATGATAAGGAAGTTATTCGATCTTTTGCCATTTTTTGGTAATAATGAAGTCACGCCAACGGAAAAATTGTTGCAAGAGTCTCTATTGCCGCTTGGAGAGCTTGATAAAACGTTGCCAAAGAAATTATTCCATTATGTCATGGCAGGCACTGAACCTGAGATCGTTTACACCCTAAATCAGTTGGATGCCGATAAAATAACGGTACTTTTGGATAAGCCGGGAACGGTTGATTGGTGGTATGTTAGAAATAATAGTTTTAATTCTAGCGAATATAATAAAATAATCAGGCAAGCAATAAATTCACGCTATAAGCTCTATTCTGAAGTAGGCAAAACGCTAACCAATGAGCAAGTCATACGCTTCGCTAAAGTATTAGCTGCAGCATGTCAGGATAAAAATATAAAAATCACCACGGGTGAAGTGCCAAGTTGGATGCTTTATTTGCTGTGTGATGCGTTGTCTACGACGTTAAAAAGTACCTCCAATGAGAAGCTAAAGTTAACGCACCGAACGGGTTGGCGTATTCAACTTCTTGCAGACCTGATTGCCAGTGAGCAGGGTCATGATAAGGGCGAATCTATTTTATTTGCGATCTTTGATAGGGCAGAAATATCTGAACATTATAGTCTGCAGTTGAATATTTTCTTTGAACTCCCTGATTTTTATGCCTACATTGAAGAGCATGCGCAATTTTTCCGCACCACACTGGTGGAAAAACTTTCTGCACCTGGTCTGATTCAACTTCTGAAATATTTATCCGATCGTGAAGCGTTGCGTGTTTCATTCTCAGACGTCATTGTTAAATTAGCCATAGATCAGCGAAAAACGGTACGCAATGAGGCAGAACCGCTGCTGAATATTCTCCCTGCTAGCGATGTTAAAACGCATCTGAGTGATATCCTGTTTAACGGAACGCCAAAGCAGCGATCTCAGGCCGCCGATCTCTTTGCCCGTCAGGGTGAAAATAAAGATATTTTAGAGCATGCGTTGCAGTTGGAAAAAAGTAAGGTAGTGATAAAAAGTATCGAAAGTGCCATTACGCGTTTTGGCGTTGTTGATACAGCAAAAAATATTGAACTTCCTGATTTACCTGAGCTAACGTTGCTCGCCGATACGCCATTGCCTGAAAGTGCAAAAGATATTCTTATCGAAAACCTGGTCGAGATGGTGGAAAAAGCAAAAATAAATGCAGAAAAAGAAATAGAAGGGAATAAATCGAGCAAGCATAAATATAAATGGGCGCAGAATCATTATAATGAAATAAAAAAAATTAGTGCTGAACGCTGCCGTTATTTAGTCGATAGACTTAATTTAGGGAATAATGGGGTGCCTCTATCTAGTGAAGAGGTTAATGTTATTAAATATAAGAAACGCATTAGCAATCTTCCTGAATTTACCCTTTATCATGCGATGAGAGTTGTTTTCGGAAAAGAGCATGGTAACGTTAATTTAAGCACCACCCGAATAGAAAGTGAAGCGCCAGTTCATGTTCTTGCTGGATTGGAATTACGGCAGATTGAAAGTGTGTTGCAGAAACTGGCATGCCGTGATCCTGCTCGGGAAGTCGCCAAGCTATGTTTAGAATCCTATAACGATGGGTTGAAACTCTTCCCTAAACCGGAACAGCTTTGGCCTTTTTTCTCTCAATATCCAGAGTATATTGCCGAAGCGTTGGGACTGTTGCCGAATAAGAGCGAAAACCAATATAGACAATTTGAATTAGGCCATGCTTTTGAGTTGCTTGGTAAGTTCCCTACCATCCCTGCACAATTTATTCCCCGAATTATGGAATTGGCATTGGGTGAAAATAAAACGTTCCGTGTGAGTGCGCAGCAATTGCTTGAAAAATTGCCGAATGTACATGTGAATGCACAGGAAAGTTTGCATTCCGCGAAGCAAGAAATCCGTATTACCACGATCGAGTGGCTGGCGCGTATAAAAAATAAAGACAGCATCGCTCCGCTTTATGCATTGTTAAAGAAAGAGAAAAGAGAAACGGTGCGTGCCGCCTTGTTGGCGGCATTGGAGCAGTTTGGTGAAGACATTTCGCCCTACTTATCAGAAAAAATACTGCGCGAAGAAGCCTTGAAGGGGTTGAAGGCAAACCCTCCTGCGAGCATGAGCTGGTTTGACTATAGCGTGATACCGCCATTGAAATGGGAAAACGGCAAGGCCGTCGATGCTGACATCATTAAATGGTGGATAATCCTGGCGGTAAAATTAAAAGCGCCTGCAGGTAACACATTATTACAGCGTTATGTCGGTTTATTAGCCAAAGAGAGCCAGCATAAGCTGGGGAATTTTATTTTACACACGTTTATCGCGCAGGATGTAAAAAACCCATCGCTGGAAGAAGCGATGTTGGAGGCACATAAAGATGCACCGGAACGTTTAAAAAACTATCAATATTGTTTTGAACATTATGGTGAATATTACCAAAAGTATGCGAATTACACGCTAGAGCAGGCGACCGAAGAAATAAAGCATGAAGTCTTACGGCGCTATTTAGGCTCCGCAATCAGTGAGAAAGGCATGCTGGCGTTGACTAGCCATATTGAAGGCCATGTTGCCGTCTCTGCATTACGAAATTATATGCGCGACCATTATCCGCGCCGTTCACAGATTGAGGCGATGATCAGCGCGGTGGCGGTTAGCGACGATCCGATCATTATCCAACTGTTACTCTCACTGTCACGTCGCTACCGTACTACCGCGATTCAGGAAAAGGCGCGTGAATTAGTCAAAGAGATTGCCGATCGCAATGGCTGGAGTGCCGATGAGCTGGCTGACCGCACGATCCCCACTGCCGGGATGGATGAAACGGGAACGTTAGTGCTGGAGTACGGCGAGAGGACTTTTACCGCTCGTATGGACAGTAAGCAACGGTTGGTGCTCCTGAACCCAGAAGGGAAAGAAATTAAAGCACTGCCTGCGGCTCGTAAAACGGATAATGAAGAGCAGATAAAAGACGCGAAAAAGCTGTTCTCGTCGAGCAAAAAAGAGTTGAAGCAGATAATTGATCTCCAAACTGCACGTTTGTATGAATCGATGTGTGCTCAGCGCCAATGGCTGAGTGAAGACTGGCAGACTTACATCATGCTCCATCCTGTCATGCGCCCGTTGATTGAGCGTTTAGTGTGGCAAGAAGTGAAGGATGAGCAGGTGCTTAATACTTTCAGGCCAACGGATGACGGTTGCTTAATTAATCTTGAAGATGATGAGGTTGAATTATCAAGCGGCACGGTGATTCAGCTTGCTCATGCGGCGGTGGTGGATAACGACACGCGTGAAGCCTGGCTTGCGCATTTTGACGACTATAAAGTGACATTCTTATTCTCGCAGATGGTAAACACCGTGCCAGAATTCGATCTCAAACAGGTTGACGTTGAGGATAGAAAAGGGTGGCTGACCGATACGTTCACGCTGCGCGGCGTCTTAACCAAGATAGGATATCAGCGTGCGCCAGCGGAAGATGGCGGGTCGTTTAGCCACTATTACAAACATTTCAGTAGTCTGGATTTGTACGTGAATATTGGATTTAGCGGCAGCTACGTGCCAGAAGAAAATATTCCAGCGGTATTGTTTGATTTGAGCTTTGAGAAAAACCAGCAAAATTACTGGGATCGCAATAATCTGGCATTGCAGGACGTTCCGCCCATCCTATTGGCAGAAAGCTACGCCGATTATCTGAAAGTCGCACAAGCCTGCTCGGGATTCGATGCCGATTGGGAAAACAAAACGCCTTGGTAATCCGCTTATGGAGCCGGTACACATTGTGCCGGCTTCGTTCATTATTTTGTGGCGAACAGAGACACGAACATGGAAAAACACCCAGAGACGGCCAGCAATGTGCTGCGTCAACATGCTGAAATTCGCTTTGCGGATGAGTTAGCGCGCCTGACTAAAGCGGACGAAAATAACCCTAAGCCGCAGGGTTGGCTGCGCTCGCCCCGTGCGGTGCGGCAGTTTATTCTAGGTGACGATGCCTTAGGGATTTCCGCGAAGTTTTTTGGCGATAATGCGCTGGTCGATCGTGCAATTGTGACGCTGCTAGGGAAACAGGGATTGATGCTGGTTGGCGAACCCGGAACCGCAAAATCCATGCTGTCTGAGCTGTTTGCAGCGGCTATCTCGGGTGATTCTGGCCTGACGATTCAAGGCACGGCGGGAACAACCGAAGACCATATCAAGTATTCATGGAACTATGCGCTGTTGCTTGCTGAAGGCCCCACTGAGCGGGCGCTGATCGGTTCACCGCTCTATCAGGGGATGATGCAGGGCAGGATTGTTCGTTTTGAGGAAATCACCCGCTGTCCACCGGAAATACAGGATGTCCTGGTTTCGTTGATGTCTGAAAAACAGTTGATGATCCCTGAAATGGGTGAGCAAGGACGGATCAGTGCTAAACCCGGCTTTAACCTGATTGGCACGGCGAACTTGCGCGATCGCGGTGTACATGAAATGTCCGCGGCATTAAAACGGCGCTTTAACTTTGAAACCGTGAGGCCGATTCAAGATCCTAAATTCGAGATTGAGCTGATTCAAACGCAGCTTACGCGTGAATTGGGTGAACTGGCTGCGCGAGTCACTGTGCCACCGAGCGTTATTGAACTGCTGGTGACCACGTTCCAGGAGCTTCGCTCCGGTAATACGCGCGACGGTGGCAGCATCAAAACGCCGGATGCGGTGATGTCGAGTGCGGAAGCCGTCAATATTGCCTATGCCTCCGCGCTTGAGGCGCATTATCTGGGCGATAGCACGCTAAATGCGGGCGCCATCGCACGCCAGATTATCGGCGTGGTATTAAAAGATAACCCTGACGATGCGAAACGTATGCGCTACTACGTAGATAACGTGGCGCGAGAACGGGCAAAAAGCAGCGATGACTGGAAAGCGTTTTACGATGCCTCACGACAGTTTTGGCAGTAAGGCCACGGCCTAATCGCTGGTCACTTAAGCCTTATAGTAGGAGAACCACAGGGATACCACTCCCTGTGGCTGCTCCGTATATCTCGGCTCTTAAACGATCGGCATTAGGCTGTAGTCCATTGTTACCGATTACTTCACGGACTCTTTTTCATGAGGAAACGCGCCAGTGAGTCTCTCGAACATCGTACTGCCCGCACGGATGAAACAGGCGCTGGCAACATGGGATTTTTTGCAGTCGCAGCAGATCTACTTTGCACCGGTGCGCCACCATAGCCCCGCTTGTGCCTACGGCCTGCTGTCATTGATTGAAGATATCCACCCCGATCATATCCTGATTGAGGCTCCGGTCAGTTTTAATCACTTACTGCCCGATTTGCTTCACCCTGACGCGAAGCCTCCCATCGCGGTGATGGGACAGGCTGACGTTCAATCCGGTGAGCCGCAAGACGGTGAAACGCCGCAAACGGCTACGCGTAGTGCTTTTTTCCCTTTCTGTGACTACTCGCCCGAATGGGTTGCACTGCACGCCGGGCATCAACACCACGCGGCATTACGCTTTATTGATTTGCCGTGGGTTGAGCAAATCGCGATTGAGGAACGTCAGGATGATGTCAGCCAAAGCCTGCAAGCAGAACGCTATCTCGCCCACAGCCAGTTTATTTCAGCGCTCGCCAAGAGATGCCATTGCCGCGATCACGATGATTTATGGGAACATTTATTCGAGTTACGCTCGATTGAGGCTCTGAGCGACTGGCAGCAGCTTTTCCGCGATACGCTGGTTTGGTGTGCGTTGGCGCGACTGGATTATGAGCCTCAGGTTTTGGAGGCCGAAGGTTCCGCGCAGCGTGAGGCACATATGCTTGCCGCTATCATGCAGGTTCGTGCTGAAAACCCAACGGGGAAAATTCTGGTTGTCACGGGGGGGTTTCACTCACTGGCGCTGCTCGAAGGGCTGTCCCACGACGGCAAATCGTTCAATGTTTTCACGGATGCCGCGAAAAAGCAGTACCAAAAACAGCTTAAGCTGGCAGAAAAAGATCACGCGTGGCTGATTCGCTATAGCTTTGACAGATTAGATGCGCTCAATGGATACGCATCCGGCATGCCGGCGCCTGCTTACTATCAGCGAAGCTGGCAAATGCTCATGGCGCAGCGGGGCGATCGGCAGGTGGAAAAGGGATTAGCGCCGCTCACGACCCAGGAATACCGCAATAACATGGGGATGCGTTTTTTGTCTGAGGTTGCCAGCATGCTCCGTGCTAAAGCTTTTGACGATCCCCCCAGCTATATCACGGTAAAAAATGCGGTAGAGCAGTGTGTGCAGCTCGCGGCATTACGCGGGCATGATGGTCCTGGCCGTTACGATCTGCTGGATGGGCTACAGAGTAGTTTTATCAAAGGCAGTATTGATGATGCGCAGAGTGGACTGTGGCTTGAGATCCAAAAAACATTTTCCGGCCATGCGCTAGGGCAGATTCCTGCTGGTAGTGCGACGCCCCCGTTGGTTGATGAAACCTATCGGTTAGCGAAATCTCACCGCTTTAAACTTGATGATACGCTCGTCAAACAGAGCCGTTTGGATATCTATCGCAACCCGCAGCATCGTGCACGCAGCCGCTTTCTCCATCTGCTGAGCTTCCTTGAAGTCGGCTTCGCAACGCGCAGTAACGGCCCTGATTTTTTGGGCGGTCACAATCTCGATCTGCTATTTGAAGAGTGGCACTATGCGTGGACCCCGTCGATCGAAGGGCGATTGATTGCGCTCTCGGAGAAAGGAAGCCAGCTCGAGGCGATTGCCATCGATAAAGTCGTCTATCTGGAAAAGCAGTTAGAGGAACAAGGGCAGAACCGGTCGAGTAAAAATGCGGTGCATGTGCTGATTCAGGCGGCGCTATTAGGGCTACAGTCGCGTTTAGCCGGACTATTTCGTTTATTGCATGACGATATACACAACGATTTTCGCTTAGATTCACTCGTTGGATGCGGGCATAGCCTGATCCATCTATGGCGCGGGCGTGATTTTCTTGGCTTACGCAATCAGCCTGAATTAACGCAGCTCTTGTTTACGCTGGTTCCACAGGCGTTGTTTTGTTTACCGACCATCACGGCGGGCGATGAATCACAGCAGGAAACGCATTTTACGGCACTGCTTGGCTTGCGTGAGCTGATTGAATTTATTCCTACGCTCGACCCTTCCAATACCGCCAGTCGCGATTTTTACCACCAATTGCAGCAGATCTCTCCAGAATTAAAGGACGTGCCGTTATTGAAAGGAGCGGTTGATGCGCTGCGTTATCTCGGTGATGACATTGATGAACGCGCCCTTGATGACAATCTATCGAGCGTCTTTAGTCAGGGGAGCGATCCTGAGCAGGCGGTGCGCTATTTTGTCGGGTTAATGCGTGCGGCTCCTGAGCTCATCATCAAGACACCGCGTTTAGTCGATAAGCTAAATACGCTGATTTCGCAGTGGGATGACGATCGTTTTCTGCATGTGTTGCCCGACCTGCGTTTTGCCTTCAGCCAACTCACACCGAAGCAGAACGCGACGTTAGCAAGCTATGTTGCGGAGCAATGTGGTTTCTCTGAGCCGGAAATGCATCTTTGGCAAACGGACTTCACGGAGCAGGAGATGCTACAGACGATGCAGTTAAACCAGCGGCTGCAACAACAACTGGCGGAAAACGATTTACTGTCATGGTACGAGAAAGAGAAGGACCCAGTCTGATGAGTGCTCATGATGATAAAGGAAAAAACGGCAAACGCTGGCGCTTGATTCTGGGCCATTATGCCGATGAGGCATTAGGCAAGGCGGCGTTTGATGCGCAGGATCTGAAAGTGGAACGCACGCTGGATTATCTCTATCGCCGCGAATATCAACGCCGTGGTCTGAAGCAGGAAGGGGGACGCCACGGTTCTTTGGATCAGTCTCAACTGACGGCGGTGAATTGGCTCAATCAGGCGCGTAAATTATTCCCCAGCAGCACCTTTGAGCGGATGCAATCGCAAGCGATTGAACGCTATGAAATCACGCATTTATTCAACGATCCGCAAGCTCTGCAAGCCATGGAACCTACGCCGGCGTTGGCTAAGGTGCTATTGAGTTTGCGTGGCCGGATGAATGAACAAACGCGTGAAGCGGTACGCGACATTATTCGGAAGGTGGTGGATGAGATATTACGCACGCTGAAGCCGACCTTTACGAACGCGCTTACCGGTCGCCGTAATCGATTCCGACGCTCGCCGATCGCCAGCAGTCAAAATTTTGACTGGCGTGCCACGATTGCAGCCAATCTTAAGCATTTTGATCGCGAGAAGCAGCGCCTGGTGATTGAAACACCGCATTTTAATTCACGCATGCAGCGGCATATGCCGTGGGATGTCATTCTGTGTGTCGACCAGAGCGCTTCGATGTCCAGCTCGGTGATGTACGCGGCGGTCTGTGCCAGCATTTTGGCGACGTTGCCTGCGGTGCGAGTTTCTTTAATCGTGTTTGATACGCAGGTGGTGGATTTGTCGCATCTTGCCCACGATCCGGTTGAGGTACTGATGACGGTGCAACTCGGGGGCGGGACGAATATTGCGAAGGCTATGCAGTATTGCGAACAGCGCGTACAAAATCCGAAACGTACTATCGTGGCGTTAATCAGTGATTTTGAAGAAGGTGGCGCGCTGAGTCACCTGCTCAGTTGCGTGCAGCGTATGCACAGCCAGCAAGTCAAGCTGTTAGGGTTGGCAGCACTGGATGAGGCGGCACACCCGGTCTACGATGCCGCAATCGGGCAAAAATTGGCCGATCGCGGTATGCATGTCGCAGCATTAACGCCGGAGCATTTTGCACAGTGGCTGGCGGAGGTGATGCGATGAGCTGGCAACGTCTCTACCTGAATTATGATGAAGACGCGCTGAGCGTTTTTGCCAATGTGGGTTTACTGCGCCGAGCCAAAAAAGATCTGGCGGGCGACAAGGTGACGTTGGTGACTGACGCGGGGCAAGAAGGATATTTTGTCAGCGATGGTCAGCAGGTGGTGCTTGGTGGGCTGGGGATACAAACTGCACGGTGCGATTGCCCGGCAACCGGCTGCTGTAAGCACATTTTGGCGGCGGTGCTGTGGTTACAAACCCATGCTGAACGGGATGCGGAGCAAACGGCTGACCTCTCTTCGGAAACGGTAGTATCACCGATAGACGTGCTTGCCGAGATCTTACAGCTTGATCCTGATGTACTAATGAAGCAGGTCGGTAAAGTGCAAACGCGGCATGCTGCACGATTTGTACAAATGTGGGCAGAAGAGTCGGTGAGGACAGAGACGCTGCCAAACCAGCTTAAAATTTACCTGCCAACGCTGGAAAGCCCCGTGATCTATCTGGCCGGAACGGGCTTGACTGGCATGCTGTCGGATTTCCTGCGTGAGAAGCAGCCTGCCTTGCACCTTGCTGCCCTTGCCCGCCTCTTTGCAGAAAATCAGTGCATCTGGCCGTGGCCAGCGGATTGCTTCGCTCAGGAATCGAGTGAAAGGGCGTTAAATGCCGATGAGCAGGCGCTGATTACTATGCTGAATACGTTTATCCATGACGTCCTGAGTCAGGGGCTGTCGCACATCAGTAAAAGCAGTGCGCGGCAGCTTCATTTGCTGAATATGTCTGCCCGTGCGGAAGGATTACCGCGATTGGCGGGCTACCTGCGCACGCTGAGCGGACAGGTTAGCTTATTAGCGGAAAGGCATTACAGCCTGGAAGAGCGTGATGTCCTACTGTTTATTGCCCGCTTGTCGGCGTATTTATTCCAGCTTGAGCAGGCGAGCCCCGAACGCTTGCTGCTGCTGCGTGGGCAGGTACGGCGGCAGTATCAACAACAGCCTGAAGCGCTATCGCTTGTACCGTTAGGGGCGCAGTGGTGGGTGACTGAGGGCGGCGCGCGGGGGGCGACCTTTTCGTTTTGGGAGAGTGAAAACCAGCAATTACTGCACTGCACACAAGCGCGGGCCGATCACCATGATGTGACATTCAGCCAGCAGAGCGTGTGGCAGGGACAAACTATGTGGAAGCAGTTAGGTGAGCACATCATGCGTGCCCCGTTTACGCTGCATCACCCGCGTTTTTCTGACGACGGGAAATTGGCCTCTGGTGGCGAAAGTTACGCGAACCTTGATGGTACACCGTGGCCTGCTGCTGCGTATGAGCAGTGCAAATCGACGGCGGGCATTGCCGACTGGTCGCAGTTGTCTCGCTATTTTGAGCAAGAGAATCAAGATTATCCACAGCCTCTGTTGCTACATGTGCATCGCTATGAACCCGTGATCTGGCATGAGGTAGAGCAGCGTATCATCTGGCCAGTGTTTGACGACGCCAATAATGCGCTGCACCTGAGCCTCAACTGGAAAAAGGCGCAGCACCAGCGTATAGACAGGCTCGAACAGGCTACTCAGCAAAAATGGAAGATTATGGCGGTGCTGGTTCAGCCTCGCCGCCGTGGGAATGATATCGATCTCCAACCCTATTCTCTCTTGGTAAAGGAGGGTGGGATGGTGAAGGCGTTCTGTCTGGATTTTCAGACCATCAAAAGTGAGAAGAAAGTGCTGGGTTTTATCAGCCATATTCAAACCATGCTGGCTGAGAAGAAGCGGAAAAAAACGGTACCGCGTCCACCGCTGACGCTGGCACAGCGGATTTGTCAGCCGATCCTGGATGTGTTGGATGCGCAGGCCTGCACTGGGCGTCGGCATTTAACCGCAACGCAAAGAGAGCAGTTGCAACACGCAATGAAAGCCGCCAATGAGCTGGGCCTAACGCTCGTTGAGCGCGCGTTGTCGCACTATTTAGCACAGCCCCAGCCGCAGGTTGATAGCCTGCTGCGGGTCGTCTTTCTTTGCGACAGGCTCCAGCGTTTTCAAAACGGCTTACCGATTGTGCTGCGGCAACCTTCATCAGCGTAACGCCGTTTTCCCGACCAAAGCAGGATTAAAGTAGAGCAAGAAAGGCACGAAAAAAGACAGCGTAAGGGCGTGGTAACGCGTAGAATATGAGCACCAAAAATGATGCTCATGAATGTTCCCTTACCTGTCTTCAGGCTTTTGGCTGACATCCTCATAAAAGCACGCTGAAACACCGTTGACGGTTCGCCGATTACATGGCGGTGTCATACTTTCCTTGTACCATTGCTTCACCGCGCTAGCCTCTGCCATGACAGGGGGCGCATTCTTTTATTTTAACTTTTGATATCAATACCATGACCCGTTCTCCCCGTTCGACCGCCTGGTTACGCGTCGTCAGTCTTTCTCTGGCGGCATTCATTTTTAACACCGCTGAGTTTGCTCCTGTCGCGCTGTTGTCAGACATCGCTGCCAGCTTTTCCATGAGCGCCGCGCAGGTTGGGCTGATCATTACGATTTATGCCTGGGTAGTTGGGCTGATGTCGCTGCCCTGCATGCTGTTGTCCAGCGATATGGAACGACGCCGCCTGCTGATCAACATCTTTATCCTGTTCGCTATCAGTAATGTGCTGTCCGGTCTGGCCTGGAATTATTGGGTACTGGTCATGGCCCGTGTCGGCGTGGCGCTGTCCCACGCCGTGTTTTGGTCGATTACGGCATCGTTGGTGGTACGTCTGGCTCCTGCGGATAAAAAAGCGCAGGCGTTGAGCCTGCTGGCGACCGGGACGGCGCTGGCGCTGGTGCTGGGCTTACCGCTAGGGCGTGTGGTCGGGCAGTATCTGGGCTGGCGCGTAACGTTTGTCCTTATTGGTCTGGTTGCTGCGGTGATTATGCTGGGCCTGATGAAGCTCCTACCCGTGTTGCCGAGCAGCAATTCCGGTTCGTTGAAGAGCTTGCCTCTCCTGCTGAAGCGCCCAGCGCTGCTGTGCGTGTACGGCCTGACCGTCATGATCGTAACGGCACACTTTACTGCTTACAGTTATATCGAGCCGTTTATCCAGAAAGTGGCGTTGTTGAGTGAAAACTTCACGACTATTCTGCTGTTGATTTTTGGCGGTGCTGGAATCATTGGCAGCATGTTGTTTAGCCGCTACAGCAGCAAGTATCCGGCGGGTTTCCTGATTGTCTCATTCGCGTTTCTGGCGGTGTGTTTATTGCTACTGCAACCGCTGTCATTCAGCGGCTGGAGTCTGTCGACGCTGTGTATCATCTGGGGGATCGCCATTATGGCGCTGAGCCTGGGTATGCAGGTCAAGGTATTGACGCTGGCATCGGATGCAACCGATGTGGCAATGGCGCTCTATTCGGGGATTTATAACATCGGGATCGGCGGTGGGGCGCTGCTCGGTAATCAGGTTATTACCCATCTTGGCTTGCCCGACATCGGTTACATGGGGGCGGCGATGGCGATACTGGCGACGGTGTGCTGTATTTTTACGTTTGTTCGTTATTCCCGTGTGTTAAAAACGTCATTAACGAGCTGAATCTGGGTAAAGACCCGGACGATCTATTTTCTGTGAGGACATGATGAATCCACACTATGCGCGTTTGGTGACGCTGGCGGCAGTGAGCGCAACGGTCGTGGCGCTGGTGCTGTTTGTGATGAAAGTGTTTGCCTGGTGGCATACCGGTTCGGTGAGCCTGTTGGCGTCGCTGGTCGATTCGCTGGTGGATATCGCCGCATCGCTGGTTAACCTGCTGGTAGTGCGCTATTCGTTGCAGCCAGCGGATACTGAGCATGCGTTCGGCCACGGTAAGGCAGAATCGCTGGCTGCGCTGGCGCAGAGCATGTTTGTTTCTGGTTCGGCGCTGTTCCTGATCCTGACGGGGCTGCAACATTCGCTGGAGCCGCAGGTGTTGCACGCGCCGGAAGTGGGCATGTGGGTGACGCTCATTGCGCTAGTGGTGACGCTGCTGCTGGTCTCGTTCCAGCGTTGGGTGGTTAAACGCACGCACAGTCAGGCGGTACGCGCGGACATGCTGCATTATCAGTCCGATCTGCTGATGAACGGTGCGATTCTGCTGGCGTTGGCACTCAGTTGGAAAGGGATTACGCGTGCCGATTCCCTGTTTGCGTTGGGGATTGGCGGCTATATTTTATATAGCGCGTTACGTATGGGGTATGACGCGGTGCAGTCGCTGCTAGATCGCGCGCTGCCGGAGGACGAACATCGCGCTATCGCCGAGGTGATTGTGAACTGGCCGGGTATTCGCGGCGCACATGCCTTGCGCACCCGGCGTTCCGGGCCAACGCGTTTTATTCAGCTACATCTGGAAATGGATGATGCCCTGCCGCTGGTTGAGGCACACCAGATTGCCGACGATCTGGAGCAGGCATTACGTAAACAGTTTCCGGGAGCTGATATTATGATTCATCAGGACCCGGCTTCTGCTGTGCCGGAAAACCAGCGTGGCAGGTTGACGACGTAGGCGACGGTATTTTCAGCATTTTATGTGAAAAACGTGATAGGCCATGAAAATTTATGCACAATGTAGCCTGACCTGAATCAATTCAGCTTCGGGTGTTTGTTATAATATGCTAATAAAAGAACAAGGCTTGCTGCCTGCGTAACAGCGGCGGCGAATTTACGATAGAAGAATCCTGCAAAATTACATCTACAAGTCCAGAGGTTGTCATGATTAGAAGAATCGGAGTGTTGACGAGCGGTGGCGATGCACCAGGTATGAATGCGGCAATTCGGGGTGTGGTGCGTGCTGCACTGTCTGAAGGGCTGGAAATCTACGGCATTTATGATGGTTATCAGGGCTTGTACGAAGATCGCATGGAGCAGTTGGATCGCTACAGCGTATCGGATGTGATTAACCGTGGTGGTACGTTCCTCGGTTCAGCGCGTTTTCCGCAGTTCCGTGACGAAGCGGTGCGTCAGGTGTGTGTGGAAAACATGAAGAGACGCGGCCTGGATGCGCTGGTCGTCATCGGCGGTGACGGTTCCTACATGGGTGCCAAACGTCTGACGGAAATGGGTTTTCCCTGTATCGGCCTGCCCGGCACGATCGATAACGACGTGGCGGGAACGGACTACACCATCGGTTACTTTACCGCGCTGGAAACCGTGCTGGAAGCAATTGACCGCCTGCGCGACACTTCTTCTTCTCACCAACGTATTTCGATTGTCGAAGTGATGGGACGCCACTGCGGCGATCTGACACTGGCGGCGGCGATTGCCGGCGGCTGTGAATTCATCGTCCTGCCGGAAGTGCCGTTCAGCCCGGAAGATCTGGTTTGCGAAATCAAAGCCGGTATCGAGAAAGGTAAAAAGCATGCGATTGTCGCGATTACCGAACTGGTGTGCGACGTCGATGAGCTGGCGAGATACATTGAAAAAGAAACAGGGCGCGAAACCCGTGCCACGGTGCTCGGCCACATTCAGCGCGGCGGTTCGCCGGTCGCGTATGACCGCATTTTGGCTTCCCGCATGGGCGCATATTCGATTGAACTGCTACAGCAAGGCTACGGTGGTCGCTGTGTCGGTATTCAGAATGAGAAAATGGTGCACCATGACATCGTTGATGCCATCGAAAACATGAAACGTCCGTTCAAAGGCGACTGGCTGGAGACGGCGAAAAAGCTGTTCTGATCGTCCTGATTTGGATCGGATAAACGTTGATGCCCTCGTTAGATGACGGGGGCTAACGATGTCGTCGATATGACGTTAGAGAGACTTGCCGACTAAGCGGAACATTGCTGGCGGGTAGATGGATTCTACCCTCATGTTATTAATTTGGATGAAATTGTTTTAATTTTAATTAATTTATTCGCCTGATTTTATCCCCGTCCTTGTGCAATTAAAACTCAATGCATCTTGCTATCCTTTTGGTGTTTTTCTTTCAAAAAGGGAATCTTGGCAAGGATGTCACATAGAACGCCTTCATTATTTTTCATACCGTCCCGATTCCGCTACTCGCTTGTCTCCTGCTGCGTGCACACGCTGCTGTCGAAGGATAATCCTATTTAACTGGAGTGTTCTGTACTGAGTCATGGCCCATGCCATGCCTGAGTGTGGATGACAGCATCAGGAGGACGGATGGCCAACAGTACAGGATTACAGTTCACCGTAAAGGTCGGCGCGTTGCCGGCCTCGACGTTTGCGGTGGTGGATTTTCAGCTCAGCGAGGCGCTTAACCAGCCGTTTGCCCTGTCCCTCAATCTGGCCAGTGCCTTGCCGGATGTGGATTTTGGCGCCGTGCTGGACCAGCCGTGTGAGCTGCTGGTGTGGTACGACGGTGAGCTGAAGCGTCGGGTAGGCGGGATAATCAGCGCCTTTGCCCAGGGCGACACCGGCTTTCGCCGCACCCGCTATCAGGCGGAGGTGCGTCCAGCACTGTGGCGACTCGGGTTGCGTACCAACGCCCGCATCTTTCAGGCGCAGAAGCCGGAAGTGATTATCGGCACCCTGCTGGAAGAAGCCGGCATTACCGATTACGCCTTTTCGTTACGTCATGACCATGCCCCGCGTGAGTACTGCGTGCAGTACCGCGAAAGTGATTTGGCGTTTGTCACCCGACTGGCAGCCGAGGAAGGGCTGTACTTCTTCCACGAGTTTGAGGAAGGCAAACACCGGGTGGTTTTTGCCGACGACGCCGGGGCGCTGGCGAAAGGCCCCGACCTGTTCTTCAACCTCGCCACGCAGGGATTGAGCGAAGGCGAGTACGTCCACCGTTTCCGCTACGCCGAGCGGGTCAGCACGGCTGAAGTGGCGCTCAAGGACTACAGCTTCAAAACGCCAGCCTATGGCCTGCTGCACAAGAAGATGAGCAGCGAACTGGACCATCAGCGCGAAAGCTATCAGCACTTCGACTACCCCGGGCGCTTCAAAAAGGACCCGAGCGGCAAGGCGTTCAGTCGCTACCGGCTGGAGGCGTTACGGGCGAATGCCATCACCGGCGCGGGTGATTCCAATGCGGCGATGCTGATGCCGGGCAGCAGTTTTACCCTCACCGAGCACCCCAACCTGCCCCTCAACACCGGCTGGCAACTGGTGGCCATCACCCACAGCGGGCAGCAACCGCAGGCGCTGGAAGAAGAAAGCGGCGGTGAACCCACAACTTACAGCAACAGCTTCGAGGTTATCAGCGCCAAAACTACCTGGCGAGCCGACCTGCCGTACAAACCCATGGTGGACGGCCCGCAGATTGCGACGGTGGTGGGGCCGGCCGGTGAAGAAATCTACTGTGACGAGTACGGTCGAATCAAACTGCAATTCCCGTGGGACCGCTACGGCGCAAGTGACGACCAGAGCTCCTGCTGGGTGCGAGTGAGTCAGGGCTGGGCGGGCGGCCAGTACGGGCTGATAGCCATCCCGCGCATCGGCCATGAAGTGATTGTCAGCTTCCTCGAAGGCGACCCGGACCAGCCGATAGTGACCGGCAGAACCTTTCATGCCACCAATCCGTCGCCGTACCCGTTACCGGCCAACAAGACCCGCACCTCGCTGCGGACCGCCACGCACAAGGGCGCCGGGTTCAATGAACTGCGCTTTGAAGACCAGGCCGGGCAGGAGGAAGTGTTTATCCATGCCCAGAAGGACATGAACACCGTGGTGTTGAATAACCGCAGCACCGGTGTCGGGGGGAGTCATGAGGAAAAAGTCAGGTACGATCAGCTCAGCGTGGTGGGACGAGATCAGACGATTGAGGTTGTCCACAATCAGGAGACCAAGATCCAGGGCACCCAGGGGATCTTCGTCGGTGAGGGCCGTAAAACCGATGTCACGTCCAACGACACACTGACGGTGACGGGCAACATTACCGTGACGTCGACCAGTGGCACCATCACGCTGAAGACGGGAGCGAGTTCGCTGACCCTTTTCAATAATGGCGATATTGAAATCAAGGGCGTGAACGTCAATGTGATCGGCAGTTCGCGTATTGATCTGAATAAATAATCAGGAAGAACGTTACCCCGCTGAGGCGAGCGTGACGTCCTCCATCACCCTGTGAGACCACGTACCATGACGACCCCATCTGCTTCTTATTGCCGCTTTACCGAAGGCTGTATCACGCTCCCTGATGGCTATCAGGATCGAACCCTGAACGCCTTCACACCCAGTCAGGAAGGCGAACCCGCGTTTACAATTTCACGCGACAGGCTGAACGACGGGGAAACCGTCGATGCCTATATCGACAGGCAACTGGCGCTGATGACGCAGCATTTCAAGGGCTGGAAAACACAGACCCGTGATGTCATCTGGTTAGGCGATCGTCTGCTGGAGGGTGAACGTCTCCAGGCGAGTTACCTGCGCGACGGTCAGCGTATCTGGCAACAGCAGGCGGTATTCGCCTTCGCTGACGCACAGATCCTGGTTTTCACCCTCTCAAAAACCGCCACGCCTTCGGCGGCTGATGAATCCCGCTTCAACGCCCTGCTCGGGAGTTTTACGTTTAACCAGTAACGATAAGGAATATTGTTATGTTTGAAGCTGCGCGCGTTGGCGATGGGATCGGGCACTCCAGTGCTCTGGCTGGCATGATCCTGGGCACCATTGCTGGCGGATTGATTGCTGCCGCCGGCGGCATTGCGGCCAGTGCCCTGTTTTTTGCGGGGTTGGGCTCCTGCCTCGTAGGTGGCGCGTTGTTGATTGGCCTCAGTCTTGCGGTGGGGTGGGCGACGGGCGAGCTGGCAGCAAAAGTCCGTGACGGCATTGCCGACTCCTTTGCCAGCAGCATGTCAAAGGCCGGCACGATTGACAAGGGCTCACCCACGGTCTTTATCAACGGCATGAAGGCTGCCATGGCTATTCTGAGTGTGGCCAGTTGCAGCAAGGACGGCCCTTCCATGCAGGTGGCGGAGGGCTCCGCAACGGTCTACATCAACAACCAGCCCGCCTCCCGTCTGGGGGACAAGGTGAACTGCGGTGCCACTATCACGGAAGGCTCATCCAATGTGTTCATTGGGTGGGCGGCATGGCGGGCAACGTCGGAAAACTGGGCAAGCTGCTGCGGGAACTTCCCAGCCTCAACAAGCTCCAGCGTCTTGCCTGCCGTTTTGGCGTACTCATGACCAGTATCGCCGCCGGGGGGATTATTGCCCGCCCAATCGACATCGTGAGCGGGCAAAAATTTCTGGCGGATGAGGAGGAGCTGGATTTTGTGCTGCCTTCCCGCTTGCCCGTCTATTGGCAACGCTGCTGGCGCAGCGGTAACCCCGGCGATAGCGTACTGGGAAAGGGATGGAGCCTGTTCTGGGAAACGACGCTGACCTGCTATCAGGATGGTCTGGTCTGGCGCGCCCCGTCGGGCGATCTGATTTCCTTTCCTTTTGTTCCCGTCGGCCAGCGCAGCTACTGTCCGGCAGAAAAACGCTGGCTGGAGCACCATCAGGATGAGAGCTGGTCGGTTTATGGGCCGGACGGCGAAGTATGGTCTTACACGGCCTTGTCTCCACAGGGGAAAGCGGTGCTGGCACGCATTGCCGAGCCGTGTGGTCATGACCTTCTCTTTTTCTGGAACGATGATGACACGCTTCAGGCGCTGACGGACAGCGCCGGACGGCACCTCACCTGCCGGTATCGTGACGGACGACTGGACAGCGTCTGGCTGGATGAATCGACCTGTCTGGTGCACTATACCTACAATGCGCACAGGCAGTTGATTACCGTCACCGGGCGGGGCGGTAGCGTGCGCCGCCGTTTTACCTGGCACGATGACGGGCTGATGGCCAGCCATGAAGAGGCGAGCGGCCTGCTTAGCGAATACCAGTGGCAGGAGATTGCCGATTTACCGCGTGTGGTGGCCTACCGCAATAGCGCGGGTGAGCAACTCACGCTGGCGTATGACTTCGCCGGACAACGGCGCACTGCCCGCCGGGAGGATGGGCTCATCGCGCAGTGGATACTTGACGATGAGGGCCACGTCACTCGCTTTACCGATTACGACGGGCGCGAGACGACCCTGAGTTATACCGATGGCGAACTGTGTGACGTCATCCTGCCCGGCGGGGCGAGCCGCAAAACGACCTGGGACGACTATGGCCGGTTGCTCAGCGAGACTGACCCGCTGGGTCGGGAAACCGGCTACCAGTGGTATCGGCTGACGGGGCATATTACGCTGATTACGTATCCCGATGGCAGCCGCGAGCAAATGCAGTATGACGACCGCAATCGTCTGATTGAGGAGATTGACGCGCGGGGCAACTCAACCTACTACCATTACCCCACGGCACAGGAAAGTTTGCCGGACAGTATCACCGACGCACTGGGCGGCACCGTCACGCTGGTCTGGAGCCGGCAGGGGCTGCTGACGGCACGTACCGACTGTTCTGGGCAGAGCAGCACCTTTGAGTATGACCGTGACGGGCAGTTGCTGGCATCTGTTGATGCCGAAGGTCACACGACTCGCCGGGAATGGGATGCCTGTGGGCACCTGACGGGCGTAATCTACCCGGATGGTCGCCGGGAAACGCTGCACTGGAATGCCCGTGGTCAGTTGCAGGCCTGGCGTGACGCCCAGAACAGCGAAGTCCGCTGGCAGTATAACGACCTCGGCCAGCCTGTCAGTGTCACGGACCGCCTTCGCCGGACAACGCGCTGGCACTATGACGCCCGCGGGTTGTTGTTGCGGCTGGAGAACGGCAACAGCGCGGCGTACCAGTTTGGCTATGACGCCGTTGGCCGGCTGGTGAACGAGCGGCGCGTGGATGGCGTCGAGCTGACTTTCGACTACGACGCCGCCGGTCATCTGTGTCAGCGGTTGCAGCGCGGTCAGGCCGCGAATGACGAGGCGGTCTCGCACGTTTATCAGCACGATGCGGCGGGGCAACTGGTGCGTCGTGAGCATGCCCACGCGGTGTTTCACTACCAGCACAGCGAGCGGGGGCAACTGGTTTCCCTGAAGCGTGAACCCACCGGGGAGGGCCTCGCGCTGGGTCTCACCGCCGATGAGGTCAGGCTGACCTATGACGCGGCGGGTGACCTGTCAGGCGAACACGGCAGTGAAGGCGATATCGGCTACACCCGGGATGCACTGGGTAACGTGAGTGCCCTGTCGCTGCCGGATGGCGACACGCTGCGCTGGTTGCGCTACGGCTCGGGTCATGTCAGCGCGGTAAAATTCAATCATCAGGTGGTCAGCGAGTTTACCCGTGACCGGTTGCACCGGGAAATCAGCCGTACTCAGGGCCGCCGCACGCAGCAACGGGCGTATGACAGCCTCGGTCGCCTGACCTCACAGCGCAGCGGACTCTGGGATGTTGCAGAGCCGGAGCAGCAGCTTCTCTCGCGGGCGTTACGCTACACGGCTTCCGGCGAACTGGCGTCAGTCAGGGACGGCCTGCGGGGTGACGTGCAGTATGATTACGATGCAGAAGGTCGTCTGCTGAAACGGATTGATGTGCACTGGCAGGTGCATCATCGGGGATATGGCTATGATGCGGCGGACAATCTACAGGATAGCGGCCATTCGCCGTCTGCCGGCCCGCTGTCCGACAATCGCCTGCTGAACTGGCGTCATCTGTGGAACCAGTATGACGGTCAGGGCAACCTGATACGGCGGCGTGAAGGCACCACGGAGCAGTTTTACCGGTATGATGCGGACAACCGTCTGGTGGAAGCGCGGGGCCGGGGGCCACAGGGTGAGTTTGTGGCCCGCTATGGCTATGATGCGCTGGGCAGGCGCACCCATAAAACGGTCACCCGGGGTGAAAACGGGACGCAGGAAGAGACGCGTTTCCTGTGGGAAGGTTTTCGGCTGCTACAGGCCAGACACGCCGAGCGGACGGAAAGCTACGTTTATGACCCGACTCTCTGGTGGTCACCGTTAGCGCGTATCACGCAGCAACCGGGCGCGCGTGACGGCGATATCCGCTGGTTCAATACCGAGCTGAACGGTGCGCCGCTGGAGATGACGGATGCGGAAGGTTCGGTCCGCTGGAGCGGAGACTACGGCAGCTTCGGCGCTGTCACCGGACAGACGCAGGACAGTGAAGGACTGCGCCACGGCAAGCCGGTAGAATCCCAGTCGCTACGCTATGCTGGACAATACGCAGATGAGGAAACGGGATTACACTACAACCTGTTCCGCTATTACGACCCGACGGTAGGCCGCTTCACCACACAGGACCCGATAGGGCTGGCGGGAGGACTGAATCTTTATCAGTATGCGCCGAATCCGCTGGGGTGGGTGGATCCGCTGGGGTTGGCGAAATGCGGGAGTGGTGAATGGAAAAGTCGGCGAACCTTCAAAAACGGAGACTCAGGTCTTAAGGACCATGCTCGACGTCATTCAAATTTATCTCCAGAAAAATATTTAGAAAGAGGGAAGAGGAATATTTCTGACGGGAGTTTATTGAAAGGTGGAGGTAAACATCCAGATACTAAATATTACATCAGAAAATTAGGTGATAATGATTACAGTGTGACAATTGCTGATAGAAATAATAAGATCCTTTCTATTGATACGTGGAAGAAAGGTGGTACCCCTATGACTCAAGATGACATTATTAAAAACTTAAATAATAATGGAATTGCGCCACCTAATGGATTTTGGGAGGCACTTTGAAAATTAAAGAGAAAATGCTTGAGATAAAGGATATGTTAGAGCGATCTGGGTGGGTAATATTAAATGGGAATGAAATTTTCACTGTTTTTAATGATGAAATAGAATGGGATATGTTAAACGAAAGAACCTTGAGTAAAGAGACTCTGGTTTTTTGTTTGTTTGATGAATTAGGACGACGAACTTACAAAATGTCAGATATCCTTTATGTAAAAAGAAATAAAGATGATGCTCGGCTATATCTCGATAAAAAAAATGAAAGCTGGAAATCTGATTTAAAGAATTTTGTATATAGCACTAAGTAGTTTAATACGCCGGAAGTGATCTTAACGATCCTTCCGGCTATTTTTTACCTGCTGCTTATCGTGTGTGTCGTCAGAGATTAATCTCGGTCTCAATCACCAACCTGCCCCGCTCAACCGTCACCGTTATTGGCATCCCGGTCATAAAACCCGACTCTTCCAGCCAGCGGCCTTTAAGGTTGATGGCGGACGGCGGGTTGGGCCTGCCGTTTTACTCGTCTCATTTTGAGACTCGCCCTGCGGGCCAGCTAAAGCTGTTCAAACCTGTTTATAACAGGTTTGTGCGGGGCATATCCCACGGTATAGTAACGTTCTGTTTTGGTTGCTTTATTAACCCCTCAGTCAGGCGAACACGGCAGTGAAGGTGATATCGGCTACACGCGGGATGCACTGGGCAACGTGAGCGCCCTGTCGCTGCCGGATGGCGACACGCTGCGCTGGTTGCGCTACGGCTCGGGCCATGTCAGCGCGGTAAAATTCAATCATCAGGTGGTCAGCGAGTTTACCCGTGACCGGTTGCACCGGGAAATCAGCCGTACTCAGGGCCGCCGCACGCAGCAACGGGCGTATGACAGCCTCGGTCGCCTGACCTCACAGCGCAGCGGACTCTGGGATGTCGCAGAGCCGGAGCAGCAGCTTCTCTCGCGGGCGTTACGCTACACGGCTTCCGGCGAGCTTGCGTCAGTCAGGGACGGCTTGCGGGGTGACGTGCAGTATGATTACGATGCAGAAGGTCGGCTGCTGAAACGGATTGATGTGCACTGGCTGGTGCATCATCGGGGATATGGCTATGATGCGGCGGACAATCTACAGGATAGCGGCCATTCGCCGTCTGCTGGCCCGCTGTCCGACAATCGCCTGCTGAACTGGCGTCATCTGTGGAACCAGTATGACGGTCAGGGCAACCTGACACGGCGGCGTGAAGGCACCACGGAGCAGTTTTACCGGTATGATGCGGACAACCGTCTGGTGGAAGCCCGGGGTCGGGGGCCACAGGGTGAGTTCGTGGCCTGCTATGGCTATGATGCGCTGGGCAGGCGCACCCATAAAACGGTCACCCGGGGTGAAAACGGGACGCAGGAAGAGACGCGTTTCCTGTGGGAAGGTTTTCGGCTGCTACAGGTCAGACACGCCGAGCGGACGGAAAGCTACGTTTATGACCCGACTCTCTGGTGGTCGCCGTTAGCGCGTATCACGCAGCAACCGGGCGCGCGTGACGGCGATATCCGCTGGTTCAATACCGAGCTGAACGGTGCGCCGCTGGAGATGACGGATGCGGAAGGCGCGGTGCGCTGGAGCGGAGACTACGGCAGCTTCGGCGCTGTCACCGGACAGACGCAGGACAGCGAAGGGCTGCGTTGCGGCAAGCCGGTAGAATCCCAGTCGCTACGCTATGCCGGACAATACGCAGATGAGGAAACGGGATTACACTACAACCTGTTCCGCTATTACGACCCGACGGTAGGCCGCTTCACGACACCGGACCCGATAGGGCTGGCGGGGGGGATTAACCTTTATCAGTATGCGCCGAATCCGCTGGGATGGGTTGATCCGCTGGGGCTTTTTTGTGGTGTATCGAAAAATGCAAAATGGAATAAATCTAGGCAGGGAGTTGATGGGCCTGGATTAAGAGATCATTATGCAAAACATGGTGATCAAGTGGGGGCAAATACAGTGAGGGAATATGATTTCAGTGCCAGAACTACTATCCAAGATGGCAGGGAATTTACTTATAGATATACTAATAAACCTCGTGTAGGTTATTATGATCCTAATACAGGCTTGTTTACAGCAACTAGTCAAACAGGTAAAACGCCTACTATACTGACTCACTTTCCTGATAGTTGGGAAAATCTGAGGAAATTGCCTGGTTTCTCGGTACCTAATTAGTGAGAGTAATTAAATGTCGGATAAAATAAATCATATTATTTGGTTGATGAGTAAAGGATATCGATTGCCTCATGATATTGAAGTGGTGGCGAGTGAAATATATTACGCATTGCAAAGTAACGAGCAGGTTGATAATGATATAATTAACGATTTTATCAAAAGTGTCATGACTTCTAAATATAGTAATATTGTTGAGATTACATATGATTATATGGATGGGTTGATTTATTCTGATGGTAACTTACTTTATGAGGAGTTTTTAAAAGTTATTCATTTATTTGATTCAATAAATATTTTTATATTTTTAGAGTTGAAGGGACCTGATGATATTATGGGTAAATCTGATGCAGCTATGATTTTTTTTCTAAAAAAATATGCTAAATGGAGTAAGGGAGTTACATCAGTTTATATTGAAAATAAAAAATGGTGGCAAAGAGTTACTTGTTAAAAACATTAATGTGAATAAAGTTGAAAAGATCTGACGATCCTTCCGGCTTTATTTTATCTGCTATTTATCGTGCGCAGCGTCAGAGATTAATCTCGGTCTCAATCACTATCCTGCCCCGCTCAACCGTCACCGTCACCGTCACCGTTATCGGCATCCCAGCCATAAACCCTGACTCTTCGAGCCAGCGACCTTTAAGGTTAATCGCGGACGGCGGGTTGGGTCTGCCATTTTACTCGTCTCATTTTGAGACTCGCCCTACGGGCCAGCTAAAGCTGTTCAAACCTGTTATAACAGGTTTGTGCGGGGCGTATCCAACGCTCTGTTTTTGTTGCTTTATTAACGGTGACGTCTGACTTAGAATGTGTCTTAGCCATGGCTAACTCCCTCGTGGATAGGCGGTAGCATAGTCAGTATACAGATGAAATTAGAAAGCAACTAGTTACCCTTTCAAGGCAGGCTAAATCTCTAAGCGATACAAGTCTAGAACTTAAAGTTAAGGAAATTCAGGATTTGGCCAGATCTGGCTTAGATAATGGTTTGTTTAAAGTTGATCCTAATACAGGGAAATTGTTATGAAAAATCGTGGAAAATCTTTTTTATTGTACAATTTTCTCCTGAAAATATTTCTTGTTTTTCTTGAGGAATTATATATCTATAATGGATAGAGAGAATTCGATTTATGAGGTATCTGTAGATCATGAAACTGGGGAATTTAATACACCAGAGGATAGGGGGTCGAAAAAATTTATTATGAGTCAATAGAACTATTTGAAATAAAAGAAGAGATAAATGAATATTTGTTTTTTTGCAATGAAATAGCTGCTCCCGTCTGTTCTGATATATTTAAATCTAAGTTTGAGTTGCTTGGGCTAAAGGGGGTGGATTTTAAAGAAATAAATAGTGACTATAAATATTCAGCATGGGAGTTTCTTTGATCTTGTCCAACAATAGTGAACATGCAGCGTATGACAAAACTGTGCAATGGCGCCTTCTAAGACTGGGACAAAAAAGCGACTTTAGCAGTTGGGGAATTTTATTGGGAACTATAGAAGTCCTTCTAGGATACCGGTAGGTATAATAATAAATGCTCAAGGTAGTGGCGGCTTCGTTGAAAGTGTTACTCTTCTTAATCCTCCTGGAATGTAAATCATGGCTATGTCTATATTAAATAGTATTTTAGTTTCACCTGATTTCCCAAATGGGTCAGTTGAAGGCTAATGGATTATGAAAATAAAATATAAAGAAGGCGACATATTTTTCATTCCTTTGAGTAATGGTAAATATGCTATGTGTCAGGTTGTTTTTTCGCCGAAAGCAAAGTTTAAGAAAGTAATCGCTTTCTGTGTTATTTCTATACAAGATAGTGAGGTTTTTAAAAATGATGGGCTTCTGGAACCTATGTCTTTTGAGAAGTTTGGAAAAAAAACGAAAGTTATATTTACGGGAAATCAGAATATTAGTGTCGGTGTATGGAAGATTGTAGGGTGTGCCGATTTAGGTGAGGAGAGTAGAAAGTTAAAAATATTCAATTATGCTGGTGGTCTTTATCACGGGGAAGAAGAAATTAGGCGTATTCCTGTTTCTGAGTATCCTAATCACATAACAATGGGGGTGTCTGGCTTTGAACTCATTGATAATATCCTGACCGGAATTTGACCGGCATCAAAATACATTTGATTCTATGATCGAAATTTTTAGGATTGAAAAATAGACGAATGTTACCAGAGTGGCTTCCTGTTTTCTGCTAGACCAGTTAAGAAAAGCATACGTTAGGAGCAAGATATGTTATTGCCGAGCCCGGATGATTGGAAAACTATCTTGTCTGTGTTGGCACTTGTGTTATCGGTTTTTTCATTTCTTTTCACACGAAGAAGCTGGCTTCAATCAAATCGCTCGATAGTTTCAGTGGTGGTCGAAACTCACGGCGGTGGTAACGAATTAATTGCCTACAACTTGGTGCTAAGTAACACTGTAAATCGACCTGCTACGAATGTTCGTATCCGTGTGAAAGAAATTGATATTGATGCGTGTATATCAGAATGGGTTAAAAGTCATAAAATTAAGAACGCTACATACTCCGGTGTGATGAGGTGTTTCTCGAACGATGGTGAAATTCCATTACTGTTGAATGGAAAGTCCATGATTAACCCATTTGGCTATACACGAAGAGATCAACAAACGTTTTGGTGTTATGAAGCTAACCTACCTGTAGTCTGTACTGAGTGGTGGCGTGGGCGCAACGTTAACACGGAAGAACAGTACCGCTACAACCGTAGCGGCCTGCCGCAGGATGCGACACGGTTGACCGAGTGGCATCCTGTGGCTCATTCGCAGGCAGGTGGTGCAACCGGGCTACCGTTCGCAGGTGTGGCACTACCGCTGGGACAGCCGCAATCAGCCCAGGGTCGTGGATACCCCAAACGGTGAACGCTGGTTTACCGCCACGGCCCGTTCGGGCGGCGTATTGGCAAACGCTACGACCAGACAGCCGAAGTGCGGTACTACCGCGACGGTGAACCTGTCAGCCGCCGCCACTGGGTGCACAACGGACCGACGCAAGCTGGGAAACTGACTTTGTCACCAGCGGCCATAACGGCGAACCGCAGGCTATTTTCAACCAGACTGGTGAACTGCGCTGGCAGGCCCCGCGCGCTAACTTATGGGGCCAGCGCTATACGGACAAGGCTGAAAAACGCGATCCAGGTCTGGCCTTTGCCGGGCAATACCATGACGACGAAAGTGGCTTATGCTATAACCGTTTTAGGTATTATGATCCGAGCGGTGGTTGTTATATCTCACCCGACCCGATAGGTGTATTGGGGGGAGAGAGTAATTACGGGTATGTGCCGAATCCCAATACGTGGGTTGATCCGTTTGAGTTGGCTGGGTGCGAGATAACACTTAGCGGTAACTTCAATGTAAAATTAAAAAAACATGCTCAGGATATATATGAAACATCGAGAAAATTAGGTGTGCCAGTTGCAAAGGGGGATAAAGAAGGGATGAAAGATTTTGTTCTTTCTATAGTTAACGATAAGATCAACTTAGTTAATTCGAATTTTATATGGAATACTATCGAATCTACTAGTGCATATGTTAAAGGCGAAGCTGTGGTTTTAGTTAATAATGCTACGAATGAAGCGCTAACTTTTCTTCACAAAGGGAGATTGTCATCATACTTACAAGAGGTAATTAAATGATGCCGACTAGTTACCATGAATCATTTTTGAAAAAAACATCATATTTATTTAATGGGGTAGTTATATCTGGCATTGTTTATATAGTTGATGAAGATGATGAAATCATTGATAATGTGATTTTCTTGGAGATTGGAGCTGATGGTGTAGTCGGTTTTTACATTAATGGTCCAAACCCTTTTGTTACTAGAAATAATATTAATGAGTTTGATGATTTTAATTTGCATGCATCATATGAAATTTTGCATGAGAAAAAATCGAATATTTCACATCCTTTTAAAATTGAACATGTGAAGGTTTTTTTTCATCCTTCATATAATGAAGTTATCTCTATATTTTTATCTTCCCCAGATTTTTCATCGTCTGTTTTTATCGTTTTTTCAAATGATGAGATATATGTTTATGAAAATTGCAAAGAGGACGGATTGATAAAAATATTGAAAAATAATTTCCTCCAGTTTGGAGGTTTAAAATTTTTCGTATACCAAAAAAATATTTATGAATCCGGTTGGAATATAATTGATGCGGGATAATCTATTAGAGTGTTACATAGGTTTATCTAAGGGTAGATAGTAATCGATAGATCGAATTATGGTGGGAAGGGTTGACTCGGTATGGTTAGTACGACAAAACCGGACTACCGAGTGCAGTTTTTTCGTTATAGCTATGATCAATTTGGACCATATACTGGCAAACGCTGTAAGCAGACGCAGAACGATGTCACCAGCGGCCAAAACGGTGAACCCCAGGCTCTGTACAAACCCGACGGTATCCTGCGCTGGCAAGCACCGAAAAGCACCCTCTGGGGACAAAGACGGGGCTCCGTTGAAGACCCTGCCGACCTGGGACTTGCCTTTGCTGGACAGTATCGTGACACCGAAAGCGGGCTATGTTATAACCGTTTTCGGTACTATGATCCGAACGGTGGATGCTACATTTCACCTGACCCGATAGGGGGCTGGGCGGGGAAAGTAATTACGGCTATGTCCAAAACTCTCTTTGCTGGATAGATCCGCTGGGATTGGCTGGTTGTGATGTACTACTTGGTCAAAAAAGAATTAGTGACACATTCAGGGATGTTGATTCTGATGCACCTGATTATATTCGAGGACGAAGTATTTGTAATATCGCTGGTGACTTGAAAAGTGGTACTTTACGTTCAGACCAATTACCTGAGTGCTATACTTGATATTATAAGGCTGGGTTAATGAGTCAATTACTAAGGAAAATTGAATTTCCGTGGGTTATGGAAAATGTAGCTGAACCATTTTTTTCTTATTCTGGAAGTTGTTTAAATGTGTACTTTATGGTTTTTTTAGGCATTGAGGAAAGGAAGAAAGATATTAACAACTACCTTTTACGTAATTTTTTGCATGACGAATCAGATATGCCAGATGATAAATATAACAATGCTGGGTATAAAATGGCTAACTTTGATTTTAAATCTTTTGATTTTTTTTATTGTACTGATAAAATTTCAGGTCTATCTAAATACTCTAATGGTTCTGAGCTTAGTTCTGGTTTTTGTGAGGAAATCAATGAGAATAATGAGTTTTTAGGATATGTTTTTATTGGGCATGATTTGTTTTTGTCAGTGAAAGCAAGAAAATATATAATATCTATTAGTGATGTTTTATAAATGAAAATCCGGAATAAATCTTAACGATCCTTCCGTCTTTATTTTATCTGCTGTTTATCGTATGGATCGTCAGAGGTTAAATAGCTTTGCGTAATAGCGCTACATTTGGAAATGTGCGATCTCCTGTCAGCTTTGGCCTCGTACGATGAGAAGTGAAGCATCAATGTGCGAAGCTATTTAGAAGTCAATCAACAGCAGAATACTTTGCTACTCATGGTGGAACCCAAGCAGCAAATCCAATTGTTAAGATAGATCTGTCTAAAATTCCGAGCGATAAGATTTTAGATGTATCAAACGCTCAAAAGGCTGCGGAACATTTGAAAACTCCATTCAGCCGAAATGTAGCAGTAGCTCACCAAGAAGTATTAGCCTTTGGATAAATACCGTCGGAAGCGATAATTGGATTTTTATAGGTTAATAATATGTTGGAAGAAATAAAAGAAAAGATCATAAAAAATAGTTTCGTTGATGAAATTAGAACCAATATGGCGTTCAATGAAGATGCCTATATGGGGTTAATATCGTCTTTGGGCGAGTTATCTAATATATTGAAAGGTAGTGATTTCGTTGATAAAGAGTTGGCGCTTTATTTATATACCATTCCACAAATGATACGAAATGCATATGTGAGTTTTGATGGAAAAGAAAATAATCCTGAAATCGAATTTAGATTAGAAGATGCGTGGATTGAATTAGATGCATTGGTCATTGATTGTTTAAGCTAATAATAATTCGAAAGCGATCCCAACAATCCTTCCGGGTTATTTTATCTACTATTTATCGATGCGGCGTCAGAAATTAATCTTGGTCTCAATAATCAGCCTTCCCCGCTCAACGGTAACGGTTATCGGCATCCCAGCCATAAAGCCTGACTCTTCCAGCCAGTGCCCTTTAAGGTTAATCGCTGATGCCGTTATGCGAAGCGTATCCCACCGTGTAGTAACGCTCTGTTTTGGTTGTTTTATTAACTGACTTTGAATGTACCTTAGCCATGATTAACTACCTTGTGGATGGGGGGTAGCATGAGCGATTTCTCACATTATGGCGACTGGATGAAAGTCACTTACGGCTGAAGTAGATATTACGAATAGCCAGACGCTTAGGTTGTACACCTGATGGCTGGGAAAGTAATTACACTTACGTCCAGTGCTGGTTGATCCATTTGGGTTGGCATCTTGCCATCTTACTTATAGGGAAAGAACGCCAGGCAAAAAGGCTAAAACAGGACGATCTGTTATTGAGCGAATGTATGGAGAAGGTTGCATTCGTGGTTCGGGTGATAGGATGCAATTTAAAAATTTAACTGATAGTAATGGATTGTATTCAGGATGCTGATATGGTTCATCTGACTGATTATGTTAGATATTGTAATCAAGAGGGCGGATATTATGGGGCAAAATTTAAAGAAGCTAGAGCTTTTATGCGGGACCCCAAGAACTATGAGTTAGAGTATTTTTGACATAACTGTTCTCAAGGTGAAAACCTGCCTGATAGATATAGAAACCCAAGTAATTTTATTGGGTTGTCGGAAATTTATCAATACTTTCAATGACTAAAGAGATGATCGATGAAGATTCTTTCTGATGTAAATCAAGAGCTAGAGGCATTAATAGTCTCTGTGGTTGAAAAGGGTAATCACCTCCATGATGAAAAATCTTATGAACGGGCATTAGAAGAATATAATGAAGCTTGGAGATTACTCCCTGAACCAAAACTAGAGTGGGAGATTTCCAGTTGGGTTTCTGCATGTATATATAGTGTCAATTTCGATATAGGGAATTTCTATGAGGCTAAAAAATGGGCAGAGATTGCGTTGCAAACCAGAGGTTCAGATATAGATACAGCTCCGTTAATTGATCTCGGGATGATCTGTTATGAGTTAAAAGAATATGATATGGCTTATAAATATTTTCATGATGCGTATGGATATGGAAAGAAAAGAGCTTTTCAGGAACGACCTAAAAAATATCTTGATTTTTATTTTAATGAAAAATCTAAGAATTGAATTTTCTGTAATAAATATCAAATAGCATTGACTTTATTATTTCGTAACCAGCGACCATAATGGTGAACCGCAGGCCATTTTTAATCAGCAAGGTGAACCTCGTTGGCAGGACCCCCACGCTAACTTATGGTGCCAGTGTTATATGGAGAACGCTGAAAAAACCGATCCGGGACTTTTACGGGCAATACCGTGACGACGAAAGTAGTTTATGCTATAACCGTTTTAGGTATTATGATCCGAACGGTGGTTGCTATATCTCACCTGAATTAATAGGATTGTTGGGCTAAGAAAGCCATTGGTGATGCATATGAATATTTTGATGGATGAGGGGAGTAATATCGGAAATCAATTTTTTAATATTTAATGAATGCGAGGTTTTTTTGAATAAGAATTCAGTGATGGAAAAATTAGCTGATATAGAAAAAATTTTAGATAAAAATCTGCCTAAAAAATATAAGTGTTTTTTATCTGAAGAAGTTGTCGAAAACGAATGTTATGAAATAAAAAATTCTCAGGGAGGTTTTATTTATATTTTCAACTATCGCGATGTGCTTGAAAGAAACGAAATTTATACAATACAGGATGTTGAACCTGATTGTTTTTTAATTGGCCAAGATGGTGATGTAGGATATTTTATTTATCTGAGTGATAATGATGATAGAATTTATAGCTTAGATCTTGGCGCTCTTGGTAGTTTAGATATGGATGAAGAATCTAAAGATATTTATAACTTACGTGCCTAGACTTAAAATATAGTCGAAGTCGGTCGTAAATATCCTTCCATTTATTAAATTTCAAATCACTGATCAAAATCCAAAAAATTATCATTTTCCATATAATAATTAAGCGCCTCAATTATGATATAAATATCAGGTTCATCTTCTTGCATTAATACATTATTTATAACATCAATGAACTGTTCACCATAATAGAGTAATTCCAAATCATTATTCACAACAAAATCAGAGAAAACATCATTTCCATTGTCATCTCCGGTAGGATATTCATCAACATAACACCACATGTCTTGAGAGAGTGGTTTATCAGAGTTTTCACAATATAAGCAAAAATCTTCCTTTATTATTTTAATGTCCTTTTTAGCAAGGACGATAAAGTCGGATAATTTTACTTTCTCTTTTTTTATTATTTGCATTTATTTTTCCTGTTGGATGATAAAAATCGTGGTTTGCAGAATGAGTCCAATGATCAACTATACTCTAGCAGGACTAAGCCTATGCGAGTCACGTAACCAACACACATGCAACTTGAGGTATGGCGAGTATGAAACGAGTCTATTTATATCCTCGTGATTATGCCACGTATTCAAGAAGGACTTATTAGATATATTTCCCGCTGTCCGAATCATAGCATCTAATATCATTCATAGAAAAATAGCATGTAATTAGCAACAAATTCAGCAGAAAGCACTTTCCTCAACTCATTTTCCACAGCTAATAAATATTCCGGTTTGAAATGAAAGTCATCATCAGTAACATCACAATAAAAATCTTCAATCTCTATTTTTAAAACTTTTGTGTAAATTTCAATGAATTCACTTAGCGTATTTGAAATCTGAAAGTTCCTTTTCTGGATACTTCCATATACCGGCGACGTAATATCTGATGAATCGCAATAAAGAACATCGCCATTACGTTCAGCAAATATTATAAAATCATCATTCCAAGCATCATTTTCCTCAGATGAACGCCATCCTAACAGGATATTCGGTAGTTCATCAATTTCAATGATTTGTAAGTAAGCACCTCCATGAAAAGTTGGTTTGTCCTCAAGCAACACATGTGTATAGAAATGAAGGATTTCTCCATTTAAAGGCATTTCGCACCGAAAGTTTGGAATCCCCTCAACTTGATAATCCATCCGCCCCATATTACTTTTGTTAATTTTGAAAAAACTAACTAACTCACATATGCTTTCATCTATATTCATTTTATTTTCTTTTTTTTGTTTCGCATTCCCAGCGCCGCTTCTCGGCAATCAATCGACCACCAGTAGCAGTTTTACTGCTATGACAAGTCCAACCTGTCTTCAGCGATTAACCTTAAGATGCGTTAAGACCGCTTTCGGTTATTATTTGTTTTATCAATAGCAATTGCATTAATCTGATTGTATATATATTGGCATGCTTCATTCTCGGTTGAGAAACTTATCATTCCAGTTTTTATTCCTCTTTCTGAATAATAAACAACCCAATAGCCATTTTCGCGATCGAGACATAATTTCTCATCCGGTAAACTCCCATCTAAAGAATATAAAGATCTCGATATTTTTTCTTTGATAAGTCTATCTCTTAGCTCATTTTTATTCATAAATATCACAATCTCTTTAACGATTGATTATTTGCTAATTTTATTATGCTGTCGGTGATTTATATTGCGTCACGCCACCCTCATACCGAACCAGTCCTTGACATCAACGGTAATCGGCTTGGCAACCTCATAAATATTAATTCGCTAAGCAGGCCGTTCGCTGGCGATCGTGCCAGGTAAAACGGCGGTGCACGCTACCGCCCTGCCCGGTGACGGTAGTCACCTGACTTTGCGTATTGTAGGTATAGTGCACCAGACAGGTCGATTCATCCAGTCAGACGCTGTCCAGTCGCCCGTGACAATACCAGCAACGCGCCGACCTTCATGGTGAACTGTAATCCTGTACTGTTGGTTATCGGTTCTCTTCTTTATCCTGTGAGCCTGTCAGGCGAGATCATTCTTCGACGTAGTGACGTGCCGTCATTAACTGGCATAATGCGCATGTCATCCTCGGTCAATATCTTAACGGGATACGCCTATTGGGCATGCGCTGGCGTGCTGTTCTACACTCGTTAAGGCCGCGCGGGAAAGCGCCGATGAATAATTGTGACCGAGAGAAATGCTTATTGCCGATACCTGCCGGTGAGAAAGGGCGGGTATATATCGTTATTATTGAGGTTTTCGCATGAAAAAAGTTACCGTTGCCGCAACACAAATGGCGTGTTCCTGGGAGCTGCCCAAGAATATCGAAAACGCTGAAAAACTGGTGCGACAAGCGCATGCAAAAGGCGCACAGGTTATCCTGATTCAGGAACTGTTTGCCGCACCGTATTTTTGTATCGATCAGAGCCCGGAGCACTATGCGCTGGCGCAGGAGTTGGAAACCAGCCCGCTGATTAAGCATTTTTCCGCACTGGCGGCGGAGTTGAATGTGGTGCTGCCGCTGAGCTTCTTTGAGCGTGCGAATAACGCCTATTACAACTCGCTGGTGATGATTGATGCGGATGGTTCCGTGTTGGATGTTTACCGCAAAACCCACATTCCGAACGGCCCGGCGTATCAGGAGAAGCAATTCTTCATTCCGGGCGACACGGGCTTTA
The DNA here is from genome assembly GCF_001742185.1 of Pectobacterium wasabiae CFBP 3304. Classification (NCBI taxonomy): domain Bacteria; kingdom Pseudomonadati; phylum Pseudomonadota; class Gammaproteobacteria; order Enterobacterales; family Pectobacteriaceae; genus Pectobacterium; species Pectobacterium wasabiae. The sequence goes on along the minus strand of NZ_CP015750.1, from coordinate 1,488,940 downwards.
AAGTCTGGCAGACGCGCTACGCGAAAATCGGCGTGGGTATTTGCTGGGATCAGTGGTTTCCAGAAACCGCACGTAGCCTGGCATTGCAGGGCGCAGAGCTGATTTTCTATCCGACCGCCATTGGTTCCGAACCGGCTTACCCGGATATCGACAGCCAGCCGCACTGGACTCGCGTTCAGCAAGGTCATGCTGCCGCGAATCTGGTGCCGGTGATCGCCTCCAACCGTATCGGTACGGAAGCCAGCAAATATATCGACGGTCTGGATATGACGTTCTACGGCTCGTCCTTTATTGCCGATCAAACCGGTGCGCTACTGGCACAGGCCAATAAGACGGATGAAGCCATTCTGGTGCATGAGTTCGATTTAGACGCTATTGCTGCACAGCGTGCCTCATGGGGCCTGTTTCGCGACCGTCGCCCGGAAATGTACGGCACCATTGCCAGCTCAGACGGCAAGACTCGGAGATAAGTGATGTCACAGTTAGCAACTCCTCATCTCACCACGCCACACCAGGATGGTTTTGCGATGCCCGCCGAGTGGGCTCCGCATGATGCCGTGTGGATGCTCTGGCCATATCGTACCGACAACTGGCGCGAGCAGGGCGTTCCGGCGCAGAAAACGTTCGCGCGCGTGGCGGAAGCTATCGCCCAAAACACGCCTGTTATTATGGGCGTGCCTGCACGCTACATGGCGGATGCGCAAAAAGTGATGCCGGTGAATGTTACGCTGCTGGAAATAGAAAGCGACGATGCCTGGATGCGCGACACTGGCCCAACCATCGTGCTGAATCAGGCTGGTGAGCGTCGGGGTATCGACTGGCAGTTCAACGCCTGGGGCGGCGAGCTGGGCGGTTTGTATGAAGACTGGCGTCAGGATGAAAACGTCGCGGCGCAGGTGCTGGATTATCATCAGGCTGCGCGCTATGCCGTACCGCTGATTTTGGAGGGCGGCTCGATCCATGTCGATGGTGAAGGCACGCTGCTGACCACGGCAGAATGCTTGCTCAATCCGAATCGTAACCCGCATCTGGGTAAGGCGGAAATCGAACAGCTAATGCGTGATTACCTCAGCATTTCGACGATTATCTGGCTGGAAGAGGGCGTGTACAACGACGAAACCGACGGTCATATCGATAACATGTGCTGTTTCGTGCGTCCCGGTGAAGTGGCACTGCACTGGACCGATGATGAAAACGATCCACAGTATGCACGCTCTGTCGCGGCCTATGAGGTTCTTTCGACAGCGCGGGATGCACAAGGGCGTGAGCTGAAAATCTGGAAACTACCTGCTCCCGGCCCGCTCTATGCGACTAAAGAGGAAGCGCAGGGCGTGGACAGTGGTGATGCGGTTGAACGTCTTGCTGGTTCTCGTCTGGCGGGGTCTTATGTGAACTTCCTGATCAGCAATCAGCAGATTGTTTTTCCACTGCTGGATGAGAGGACGGATGACGTTGCACGCGATCTGCTGCGACAGATGTTCCCTGGCTACGTGATTAGCGGCGTGCCAGCGCGGGAAATCCTGCTGGGCGGGGGAAATATTCACTGCATTACGCAGCAAATCCCTACGGTGAAGTAACCGTTGAGCCGTTAACAGACGGCTGAAAAGAAGGGGAGCGAGTGTCCTGTTCGCATAAAAAACGCCGGGAGCGTTTTTCAACGTTGCGTAAGCAACGGCCCGAAGGGTGACGGAGAGGGATGTCCGTCATAAAAAAAGCCGGTTGGCGCAATAGCGTGAACCGGCTTTTTTATCAGACGAACTTCCGTCTGTTTTCGATAAAAGCTTAGCCGCGTTTAGCGTCGGCTGCGGCTTTCACGATGACTGCAAAGGCATCGGCTTTCAGTGATGCTCCGCCAACCAGTGCGCCGTCGATGTCCGGTTGGGTAAACAGCTCTGCCGCATTTGCAGCATTAACTGAACCGCCGTACTGGATGATTACTTGTTCGGCAACGGCAGTATCTTGCTTGGCGATGTGGTCACGGATGAATTTGTGAACAGCCTGAGCCTGCGCTGGGGTTGCTGATTTGCCGGTGCCGATGGCCCATACTGGTTCGTAGGCAACTACGGTGTTTTCAAATGCTTGCGCGCCCAGCGTATTCAGCACAGCATCCAGTTGACGAGCACATACGGCTTCCGTCTGGCCTGCTTCGTTTTCTGCTTCCGTTTCGCCAATGCACAGCACTGGAATCAGGCCCGCGTCTTTCAGCACGCCGAATTTCTTGGCAATGAATTCATCGCTTTCTTTATGGTAGGTGCGGCGCTCAGAGTGGCCGATGATGATGTATTTCGCACCGATATCTTTCAGCATCTCAGCAGAAGTTTCACCCGTGAAGGCACCAGAAAGATTCACGTCAACGTTCTGTGCGCCTAGTGCAATACGGCTGCCTGCCAGTTGGTGATTAGCCTGATCGAGGTAGATAGCAGGGGGGCAATGGCTACGCCACAGCCGTCAACGGTGCTGAGTTCTTTACGCAGGCCCGCGATCAGTTCGTTGACCATGTGAGTGCTGCCGTTCAGCTTCCAGTTACCCATAACTAATGGATGTCGCATCTTTTTTCCTCCAGCCGGAATCGCGAATGAATCAATGTGTTAATGAATAAAACGCATTAATGACGTAAATAGTACTGCCCATCAGGCAATATAACTTGCCCACAGTATAGAGACGAAATGTGACCGTGGCTCTGTTTTTCGTCATGAATTACCGTGTTGATCACGGTTCAGATAGCGTTAGCTTAATCGGTTCAACAGCAAAAGTTAGCCCTTTTTCGCCGTCATCTGCAACTACATAGCGCAAGGCCCCTTCTGTTTGCTGATAAAAGCGCTTCCCTTTGCCCTTTTCCAGCAGTTCGGTGACTTTTTTCACACTCTGTTCTTCCGTCAGCGACGGGACGAACGTGCGTGCCAGTGCTGCCATATAGTCGATAGCCTGTTTACGACGCGCTGCGGTTTCTTGTTCGTTCTGCGGCTGCGATAGCCAGGTGATTTGCAGCGTTTTGATTTTCCCTGTGCCTTTCTCCAGTGCGGTTGAGGCATAGAGGTGGCCGTTGATTCGACTGGCGGCCCGCGTCAACATGCTGGTGATGTTGCCGGTATCGACAACTCGAAATTCACCGATCGGCAGCGTTGGGTTGCTCAGGTTGTAGCGGGAACGGAATTGTGTGATGGTTTGATCGAAGGTTGGGGCACCGGCTAGCAGGTACGGCGCATTGGCTGATGCCTTGGGCGGAAACGTCGGATCGGCTCCCGCGTGAGTCTGGTACAGCACCAGCGATGATAAAACCAACAGTGAAGCGATGCGTTTTCGTGTCATAGGGGTTCAGGTCAGCCACTTCAGAAGATGTACAGGCCGATAACGGCAGAATACGTTCGATTAAAGCGGCATTTGTATGCCGTTGTCAAAAATCGCGTAAAGATTGCAGGTAAACATCTTGGTTGAGGTAAAATCACCCACAATAAATCAAGATTGATTCGGCCAGACAGGCTAACAATTCAGGGCGTTATCGTTAATGACATTACAGCAATGGTGCTTCTCGTTTAAAGGACGTATTGGTCGTCGTGATTTCTGGCTCTGGATGGGTATTTGGGTGGCGCTGATGGCGGTATTGTTTACGCTTTCTGGTCAAAGCTGGCTGGATACGCAATTGACGGCGTTTGGTTTAGTGGCTTTGCTGTGGCCGACGGCGGCGATGATGGTGAAGCGGCTGCACGACCGTAACAAAAGCGGCTGGTGGGCGCTGCTGCTAGTGGTGGCGTGGGTACTGGCCTCAGGCAATTGGTACATGTTCTCCGCCATCTGGCAGTGGGGCATTGGCCGCTTCTTGCCGATCCTGATTGTGGTGATGACGTTGCTCGACTGCGGTGTTTTTCTGGGAACAAAAGGGGAAAACCGGTTTGGAGCAGAGGCGGAGCCATTCCGCTTCCGCCGCTGATTGGGAATAATTTGCTGTTTACCAATAGTTTTCGGCGGTCATATGACCGGGTCTGCGACGCAGGTGCTTGGTCATTTGTCGCTCTTCTTTCAGCAATAGCTGAGTATCACGTACCATTTGTGGGTTACCGCACAGCATGACATGGCTGGTGGCGGTATCCATCGGCAAGCCCACTGCGGCTTCCAGCGTGCCGTTGCTGATCAACGTAGGAATACGGCCTGTCAGCGAGCCTGCTTCCTCTTCCCGGCTAACTACCGTTTGAATATGCAGCTTGCCGTGGTAGCGCTGCTGTAATTGCTGCATCAGCGGCAGATAGCTCAGATCGCGTGAGAACCGGGCGGCGTGAACCAGTACGATGTTCTTAAAGCGTTCCAAATCCTTTCCTTCTTGAAGGATCGACAGATAAGGGCCGATACCCGTACCTGTTGCCAGCATCCACAGCGTTTCACAATCGGGAATCTCTTCCAGCACGAAAAAGCCAGCGGCCTCTTTGACGATCAAGAGTTCTGAACCGGGCTGCAACGTATGCAGATGAGGGCTAAGTTTGCCTTCCGGCACGGTCACCAGATAGAACTCAAGCGTAGGATCGCTGGGCGCGTTCACATAGGAATACGCGCGCTGTACTTTTTCACCCTCAATCTCCAGCGCGAGCTTGCCATACTGCCCGGCAGTGAATGAATCGGCGGGTGCATGAACCCGAATGCTAAACAGATTTTCTGTCCAGTTTTCCACCTGAATCACTTTGCCAGTTACCCACTCAGCCATATTTTTCTGCTCCTGTTGTACCCGTCATACTTCAAGCTACATGTGCGTTGGCAATACTCGACTCATCTCTGAGCCTCGCCCTGAGGGGCCGTCGCAAGCGGCGTTCAAATTGGCTAAGCCAATTTGTTCTTGCTCACCCCAGTCACTTACTTGAGTAAGCTCCTGGGGACCTGCGCGATTGCCGCCTGCCTGCAACTCGAATTATCTAGGGTATCGACGCCACTATTCGTGCATGTAAATCGTGTGTCTAAGATACGCCATTTATTAACAACTGTGAAACAATCAGTCAGTGGTCTGCTACAGCAGGAATTCGTGCAGCTTGCGATCCTTACGATCCAGATAGTGCGTCGATTTAATCCGGCGGATCGTGCGAGACTTACCGCGGATCAGCAGCGTTTCCGTGGTAGCCATGTTGCCTTTACGCGCGATCCCATCCAGCAAGTCACCTTTGGTGATGCCCGTTGCGGAGAAAATCACGTTGTCGTTGCGCGCCATGTCGTCGAGTTTGAGGACGACACTGGCTTCAATGCCCATTTGTCGGCAGCGTGCCAGCTCGTCTTCACCGATACGGCGGTTTTCAGCGCTATCGCCTTTGACCTCATGACGTGCCAGTAAGCGTCCTTGCATGTCGCCATCAAGCGCACGGATAACGGCTGCCGAGATTACGCCTTCTGGAGCACCGCCGATGCCGTACAGCACGTCAACTTCGCTATCCGGCATGCAGGTGAGGATTGAGGCGGCGACGTCGCCGTCTGGAATAGCGAACACTTTCACGCCCAACTGCTGCATTTCTGCGATGCAGGCATCATGGCGCGGTTTAGCCAGCGTAGTGACGGTTAACTGGCTGAGCGGTTTACCTAGCTTCAGCGCGATATTTCGCAGGTTGTCCGCCAGCGGCAGAGTGAGGTCAATCGCACCCTTTGCCTCGGGCCCGACGATCAGCTTTTCCATGTACATGTCTGGTGCGTGCAGAAACGCCCCTTTTTCGCCGACGGCTAGCACTGCGAGCGCATTCGCCTGACCCATTGCCGTCATCCGCGTGCCTTCAATCGGATCGACGGCAATGTCCACGGCATCGCCTTGGCCGGTACCGACCTGCTCACCGATGAATAGCATGGGCGCTTCGTCAATTTCCCCTTCGCCGATGACAATCTGACCGTTGATATTGACCTGATTCAGCATGATTCGCATTGCCTGTACGGCGGCATTGTCGGCGGAATTCTTGTCGCCACGACCTAACCACTTATAGCCTGCCAGCGCGGCTGCTTCGGTGACGCGCGAGAACTCAATGGCTAATTCACGTTTCATAAATACCTGTCTATTGTCGATAGGGAAAGGAAGAGATGTGGGCGAGGATTTTATCACAACGGGGAAGGGCGGCGGTTAAGCGAGATGGAAAAAACGGGCGCGACAGGCGCGCCCTATGTGGCGAGACTAGGCGTCGTGATCTTCCCAGTTACGGGCACGAGCCACGGCTTTCTGCCAGCCACTGTAGCGCACGTTACGCTCCACCGTTTCGATGCTAGGGCGGAATTCACGCTCAATCGTCGCTTTGCTCTTCACTTCATCCAGATCGTTCCAGAATCCCGTGGCAAGGCCAGCCAGGAAAGCAGCACCCAGCGCGGTGGATTCACGTACTTCTGGACGTTCCACGAGCGTGCCGAGGATATCGGATTGGAACTGCATCAGGAAGTTGTTGGCGACGGCGCCGCCGTCAACACGCAGTGATTTCAGACGCGTACCGGCATCTGCCTGCATCGCATCCAGCACGTCACGGGTCTGGAAGGCGATGGATTCTAGCGTTGCACGGATGATGTGGTTAGCGTTCACGCCACGGGTCAGACCGAAGATCGCGCCACGGGCATACGGGTCCCAGTAGGGAGCGCCCAAACCGGTGAAGGCAGGGACGACGTAAACGCCGTTGGTGTCTTTCACTTTCGTCGCGAAGTATTCGGAATCCATTGAGTCGCCGATCAGTTTCAACTCGTCACGTAACCACTGAATAGAGGCACCGCCAACGAACACGGAACCTTCCAGCGCGTAGTTCACTTCGCCGCGCGGGCCGCAGGCGATGGTGGTCAGCAGGCCGTGTTTGGACAGCACGGCTTCTTTGCCGGTATTCATCAACAGGAAGCAGCCGGTGCCGTAGGTATTTTTTGCCTGCCCAGGATTGACGCAAAGCTGGCCGTACAGCGCCGCCTGCTGGTCACCCGCGATACCGGCGATAGGAATACGCGTGCCGCCCTTACCGCCAATGTTGGTCTGGCCGTAGACTTCTGAAGATGCGCGCACTTCCGGCAGCATTTCGCGTGGGATATCCAGCGCTTCCAGCATGCGGGTATCCCATTCCAGCGTATGAATGTTAAACAGCATGGTACGGGAAGCGTTGGTGTAATCTGTGACGTGAACACGCCCTTGTGTCATTTTCCAAATCAGCCAGGTATCAATCGTACCAAACAGCAGTTCGCCGCGTTTGGCGCGTTCACGGGAGCCTTCAACGTGATCCAGAATCCATTTCACCTTGGTGCCGGAGAAGTAGGGATCGACCACCAGTCCGGTGGTGTTACGAACGTACTCTTCCAGACCGTCTTTTTTCAGCTTCTCGCAAATTTCAGCGGTACGGCGACACTGCCAGACGATAGCGTTATAAATCGGCTTGCCGCTCTCTTTTTCCCACACGACGGTGGTTTCACGCTGGTTGGTGATACCAATACCTGCGACTTCATCCGCGCTGATGTCGGCTTTAGCCAGCACTTCGACTAGCGTCGAGCTTTGTGTGGCCCAAATTTCCATCGGGTCGTGCTCTACCCAGCCCGCTTTTGGGTAGATCTGGGTGAATTCACGCTGTGAAACGCTAACGATATTCGCATCGTGATCCAGTACGACGGCGCGGGAGCTGGTTGTGCCCTGATCGATAGCAACAATGTATTTTTTTTCCGGGTTCATAAATCCAATCCTGTAATGATTAACCGTGAAATAGGATGGTCGTGGCGTTAAGTTTAACGGCTTTCACGACGCGTGGTAGCTTCTGCCTCGGGTTCGCACACATCGCATGGCAGATTACGGCCAATCAGTGCGCGATAGCCGAAGGCACCCAGACAGGCACCGATGATGGGGCCAAAAATAGGAACCAGGAAGTAAGGAATTTCGCGTGCGCCAGTAAAGGCGACGTCGCCCCAGCCCGCCAGGAACGCAAACAGCTTAGGACCAAAGTCACGCGCCGGGTTGAGGGCAAAGCCGGTCAACGGCCCCATAGACGCACCGATGACAGCAATCAGAATACCGATCAGCAGAGGAGCGAGCGGCCCACGCGGAATGCCGTTACCATCGTCAGTCAGCGCCAGAATCAGGCACATCAGAATCGCGGTGATGACGGTTTCAACCAGCAGCGCCTGCATTACGGAAATGTGCGGGTTCGGATAGGTTGAGAAAATGCCTGCTAAATTTAGGCTTTCTGTGCTGCCGCGTACCATGTTGTTGGTTTGTTCAAAATCCACAAACAGGTTGTAATACAGACCATAGACCAGTGCGGCGGCACAAAATGCCCCTGCAATCTGCGCCACAATGTAAGGCACGACCTTACGCCCATCGAAACAGGCAAACAGCCACAGGGCGATAGTGACGGCCGGGTTGAGGTGAGCGCCGGAAATAGCGGCGGTCAGGTAGATTGCCATCGCAACCCCCAGACCCCAAATGATGCTGATCTCCCACTGTCCGAAGCTGGCACCCGCCAGTTTTAACGCGGCGACGCAGCCGACACCGAAGAAAATCAGCAGGCCAGTGCCGAGAAATTCGGCGATGCACTGGCCTTTTAGCGTTGAACGTTCTGCTTGGCTCATATTTTTTTCCTGCTGGGTAACGTACAGAGTGGTAGGTCTAAGGATACCGTTGGTGGCATCCCCTGTTTTAAATGTATTTATGATGTGAATTTATCGTTAATGCTCGAAAACGAGAAATATCGAAATTGAAATGTGTGTTGTTCGTCAAAAAAATGAGCGTATTCGCTTATAAAATGACTCGCCATGGTTTTCCATACACGGCGCGTGTTAACGCATTAGTTAAATTTCTTAACACAATAGGAGTAATGGAGAAGCGAATGGGGTAGTTTTCAGTTTGAGCCGCTCGTTTTTCAGTTTGTATTGCTGATTTTTCAGTTTGTACTGATAGTGTTAAGTAAGAAAAGCTGCGACACTCGCGTAGTGGGGGATGTGCGCTAGACAGAGCACCATTGGCTACATACAATTTCGCTATGGTCTGTCTTGCCAGCCGTCCCGCGGTCAGGATTATGTTTGTGGGCGGATGACGCGACACCGTGAGTGTTGGTTACAGAGTCCGAAAGCCAGCGTTAACCGATCTTTGCCTTGTTGCGATTAAAAGGGGTTTGAAGAATGTCATTTGAAGTGTTTGAAAAGCTGGAAGCGAAAGTTCAGCAGGCGATTGATACCATCACGCTGTTGCAAATGGAAATTGAAGAGCTGAAAGAACAGAACAACACACTGTCGCAGGATGTTCAGGCGGCAGCGGGTTCACGTGAAGCGCTGGTGCGCGAGAACGAGCAGTTGAAAGAAGAGCAAGTGGTATGGCAAGAGCGCCTGCGCGCGCTGTTAGGCAAAATGGAAGAAGTCTAATAGGACTTTTGACAGCCTGAGAAGCCTGTTTCACTGAAGTAGAACGGTGATAATGGGATAGAAGAGTAAAGCGTCCGCGCCAGGGATGGCGCGGCTCGAGCGTACAGGGACGTATTTACCGCGTCTTTACGATCTACCCATTATCATCGCTCGACGCCATCAACCCCTGACAATTCAACGATATTATTCAATATCCAGCGGATCTTCCGACAGAATGATGCCTGTATTATCGGCATACAGATGGTCACCGGAGAAGAAGGTTACGCCGCCGAAGTTGACGCGAATATCGCTTTCGCCAATGCCTTCGCTACCTGCACCGACTGGAATGGCTGCCATCGCCTGAATACCGATATCCAGTTCCGCTAAATCGTCGACCTGACGCACTGCGCCATAAACGACAATACCTTCCCACTCGTTCTGCGTCGCCAATCGGGCGATTTCCGCATTGATCAACGCGCGGCGCACTGAGCCCCCACCATCGATAAGAAGCACGCGCCCGAGGCCGTTTTCTTCAAGAAGATCGAAAAGCAGGCCGTTATCCTCAAAACATTTCACCGTGGTGATTTTGCCACCAAATGAAGTACGCCCGCCAAAGTTGGAGAACAGAGGCTCAACAACATTCACCTCTTCGTGGTAGATATCGCACAGTTCAGAAGTATCGTATTTCATAGGATTAACGTCAGGTTGCCGCCGGGATCATGAGTATATCCCTTTCTGGCGGCTGTTGGCAAAATCATCAAATGTTAACTTGATGCGCATCAGTAAATGCGCATCGTTTTCGCCTACGCTTAGCTCAGTATCACACCTACGGCGAACAGAATGTTGGTCAGCAGCGCACCTTTTACCGTTTTTTCCAGCATCGGACGCATACTGAATGCGCTGGTTTCACGCAGTACATAGCGCGCCTGCTTAATCAGCAGTGGGAGCGCCAGAATAAACAGCCAGCCGGCCAGACTGTGCAGATAAAATGCCGCGAACAGTCCAAGACAAACCGGTGCCAGTAGCAGCAGCATCGTGTGGTAGAAGCGTGCTTTTTCCGCCCCGAGACGCACCGCCAGCGTATTTTTTCCGCTAATGCGATCGTTGTCGATATCGCGCAGGTTGTTGATATTCAGTACTGCTGTCGCCAGCAGGCCGCAGGCCGTTGCAGGCAGCATCACGACGCTATCGAAATGGCCAGTTTGCAGATAATACGACCCTGCTACGCTGAGCCAGCCGAAAAAGATCAGCACCGAGATATCACCAAGCCCGATATAGCCATAGGGTTTGTTGCCGACGGTATAGGTGATCGCGGCGAAAATCGCTAACAGCCCCAGAATCAGGAAGCCAAAGATATCCGCTGGTTTTTCACACGCCAGAATCACCAGGCTCACGCCGGAAATGATCGTGAGGGCCACGGTCACGATGAGCGCATTGCGCAACTGCGACAGCGTAATAGCACCGGTCTGGATACCGCGTAGCGGCCCGATGCGTTCCTCTGTATCGCTGCCTTTTATCGCATCCCCATAGTCGTTTGCCAGGTTGGAAAGGATTTGCAGTAGCCCGGCGGTCAATAATGCCAGTAATGCTACGCCCGGTTTAAAGTTGCTGTGCCAGCTCGCAATTGCTGAGCCGGTGACGATGGATGCAAAAGCTAATGGCAACGTTTTTGGACGAAGACTATCCAGCCAGGCTTTGGTTTTGCTGCTATGGGTCAATAAGGTCATGGTGTGCTTCAATTTTTATTGACGATCCAATTGCGTGAATCATCCGTTTATAAACAAAAAAAGTCAGTGATGGCGGCGTCAGAAACAAAAGTGGGAGGCCAACGCCTCCCACTTTATCGTTAATCGTGCGATCCGCGAAAATGGATTATAAGATAAATCGACTCAGATCTTCATCTGCTACTAATTCATCGAGATGATTACGTACATAATCTGCGTCAATGGTAACGCTTTGACCGTTCATTTCGCTGGCGTCGTAAGAAACATCTTCGATCAGACGCTCCATCACGGTATGCAGACGGCGCGCGCCGATATTCTCGGTGCTTTCGTTTACCTGCCAGGCCGCTTCGGCAATGCGACGGATACCATCGGCGGTGAATGAAATATCCACGCCTTCCGTCGCCATCAGCGCTTTGTACTGTTCGGTCAACGAGGCGCTCGGCTCTGTCAGAATACGCTCGAAGTCTTCCGTCGTCAGCGCCTGCAATTCCACACGAATCGGCAGGCGACCCTGCAACTCTGGAATCAGATCGGACGGGCTGGCAACCTGGAACGCACCAGACGCGATAAACAGGATATGGTCGGTTTTGACCATGCCGTGCTTGGTCGATACGGTGCAACCTTCAACCAGCGGCAGCAGGTCGCGCTGAACACCTTCACGGGAAACATCCGGGCCGGAGCTTTCGCCACGCTTACAGATTTTGTCGATCTCGTCGATGAACACAATACCGTGCTGCTCAACGGCTTCAATCGCCTGTTGCTTCAACTCTTCCGGGTTCACCAGCTTGGCGGCTTCTTCTTCTATCAGCAGCTTGAAAGCGTCTTTGATTTTTACCTTGCGGGCTTTCTGCTTCTGGCCTGCCAGATTCTGGAACATGGACTGTAGCTGGTTGGTCATCTCTTCCATGCCCGGCGGTGCCATGATCTCTACGCCAACCGGGGCGGCAGCCAGATCGATCTCGATCTCTTTGTCGTCCAACTGGCCTTCACGCAGTTTCTTGCGGAATGCCTGACGCGTTGCTGAGGGCTCCTGCGTGCCTTCTGCCTGTCCCCAGTTGTTTTTCGCCGGAGGGATCAGCACGTCTAAAATGCGGTCTTCTGCCAGTTCTTCCGCACGGAAGCGATTTTTTTCGATGGACTGGTGGCGCACCATTTTTATCGCAGAATCCGTCAGATCGCGGATGATGGAATCGACTTCCTTACCCACATAGCCAACTTCGGTGAATTTGGTTGCTTCCACTTTGATGAACGGCGCATTGGCAAGCTTCGCCAGACGGCGAGCGATTTCGGTTTTACCTACGCCGGTCGGGCCAATCATCAGAATATTTTTCGGCGTCACTTCATGGCGGAGTGCTTCGTCCAACTGCATACGACGCCAGCGGTTACGCAGTGCGATGGAAACGGCACGCTTGGCTTTATTCTGGCCGATGATATAGCTGTCGAGTTCGCTGACTATCTCGCGCGGGGTCATTTCAGACATAGTTGATCCTTACGCCTTGGAGGCTAATTCTTCTATCGTGTGGAACTGGTTGGTATAGATACAGATGTCGCCAGCAATCCCCAGAGATTTCTCGACGATATCGCGGGCACCCAGTTCGGTATTTTCCAGTAAAGCGCGCGCGGCGGCTTGCGCGTAAGGACCGCCGGAGCCAATGGCGATCAGATCGTTTTCAGGCTGTACGACATCACCATTACCGGTAATGATCAGTGAGGCATTTTCGTCTGCGACGGCCAGCAGGGCTTCCAGCTTGCGTAGCATACGGTCAGTACGCCAGTCTTTCGCCAACTCGACAGCGGCTTTCACCAGATGGCCCTGATGTAATTCCAGCTTGCGCTCAAAAAGCTCAAAAAGGGTGAAGGCATCCGCTGTGCCGCCTGCGAAACCAGCGATGACGCGGTCATGATAGAGACGGCGCACCTTACGCACGTTGCCTTTCATCACGGTGTTGCCCAGAGTCGCCTGTCCATCACCGCCAATGACCACCTGGCCATTGCGGCGTACGCTTACAATTGTTGTCACGAGTCAGTCCCCGTTTTAAGAAAAAGGCCCCGAACTCATACGGGGCAGATTGATGTTATAGATGGGGGAAGGCGTGGGGGTTTTCAACCCCCACTGGCAAGAGGAATACAGTTTGATGCGCCCGCGCCTTTAAGACGTTGGAGCATGCTGTCTGCGGCAGCCCGGTTGTTATAAGGCCCTAGCACAATACGGTTCCAGCCGCCGTTAGACGTGATGCGGCTTTCGATACCGGCAAACGCCAACTGTGCTCTCACGGATTCGGCAGGGTCCATCGTTTTGAAGGAGCCGCACTGAATCGCCCAGCGTTGGGTTTTTTCGACTTTTGGCGCTTCAGGCTGTTTGACCGGCTGCTGTTTCGGCGCTTCCTGTCTTGCTGTTTCTTGCCTTGGCGCTTCTTGCCTTGGAACGACAGGCGCTGTTTGGGTGACCGCTGGCGCACGCGTTGCGGGTTGTGTCGTCACAACAGGTGGCTGCTGCATCGATTGCGTTGGTGGCTTAATCGTCACCTGCGAGCGCGGAACTTGCGTTTGGTCGTTATACGGCACTTCGGAAAGCTGTGTGGGCTGACGACGCATATCAGACTGCATTTGTTCTAACAGTTGGCGCTGTTCATTCGTCAACTGCACGGGTGACTGAATCTCGCCGCCCGCAGAAGGCTCCGTTGGCGTCGTGACGCCCAACTGACGATTTTCCAGCTCTTTAATATAGCGCCAACGTTCTTCCGGTTTGGGTGGCAACCCGTTACCTTTGCCCGCGTTCTGATGCGGCAGGACGGGGGACTCGTCTGGTTTATTATGGGCGATAAAGTACAGACCGCCCGCGAAGGTGACCAAAACGGCAACCGCGAGCGCAACCATGATTTTGGATGCACCTGAAGCGTTGCCTTTTTTTCGGCTATTTGTCGTTTTCCGACGCGTTCCTGATGAACGTCCCCGGCTCACGTAGTCTCTTTGTGCCACTGTCGTTTCGCTGTGAATTGATAGGTAAATGTACCCGTCATACTTCAAGTTGCATGTGCGTTGGCTGCGTTCACTCACCCGAATCACTTACCTGAGTAAGCTCATCGGGATTCCTTCCCTTGCCGCCTTCCTGAAACTCGAATTATTTAGGGGATAACATAATTAGGGGGTCATGTTACTGAACACTCAAATATTTGACCAGCACCTGAAGTCTTAAAGCCTGTTACGGGCGTAATTCGGTGTGGCGACACTGTCGCGTATGACCAGTTCGCTGGACAACAGACGGGAGCCGCTTTGTACCGTATTACCTTGCAACTGCTCTAAGAGTAGCAGCATTGCCTCGCGTCCGATCTGATAGCGCGGTTGGGCGACAGAAGTGAGAGGAGGCCAGCAGTACTGCGCCTGCTCGATATCGTCGAAACCAATAACGGAGAGATCGCGCGGGATGTCCAGCCCCATTTTTCTGGCCTGCGCCAGCACGCCCAGCGCCATAAGATCGCTATGACAGAAGATGGCGCTGGGCGGTTGCGGATGCTGCATCAGCGCAATCAAGCCGTTGATCCCCGTTTCGTAGGTGAAATCACCCTGAAAGATGTATTGGTTATCGATAAGAATGCCATTGCGACGCAGGGCCTGAATGTATCCCTGCAAGCGATATTGGCTCAGATGCATGTGCTCCGGGCCGGCAATGCAGGCGATGCGCTGGTGGCCTGCCTGATGCAGATAATGTACGGCTTCAAAGGCGGCGGTCAGGTTATCGATATGCACGGTTGGCAATGCCAGATCCGGTGAGAACTCATTCGCCATCACCATCGGTGGCAGATTACGCTGCTCTTCCTGGCCTGCGTCAAATGGCAGATTGGAGCCGAGCAACACCATGCCGTCGATCTGTTTGGTGATAATCAGATCGACGAAGGTTTTTTCCTTTTGATGCTGGTGAGCGCAGTCGCCAATCAACACCAGATAACCGTGTTCGGCAGCGGTTTCCTCGATCCCACGAAATATTTCCGAGAAATAGGGATCGCAGATGTCTGGCACGATCGTCAGGATCGTGCGTGATTCGTTACGTTTGAGGTTTCGGTTGAGTGCGTGAGGCGAATAGCCAACGGCGATGACAGCCTGCTCGACCTTCCTACGGGTGGTCGCAGAGACTTTCTCTGGGTTCATCAACGTTCGGGATACGGTGGCGGTGGAAACGCCAGCCTCATCCGCCACGTCTTTCATCGTCGCCGTGGTAACGACTTTCTTCTGCTTCAACGCTTTTCTCCTTGCGTCAGCGTTAACTGGCGCTGACTGCCAGCAGAACGTTCCTGTCTGCTGACGCTCTATGATTACGGGTAACGCTATTAAGCACGCATGCTAAGAGAATGGTGCCGCGCCTCAGCATACTGCCTGCGCAGACAGTGATAACAGATTGAACGCAGGTTTTGTTGCTTAATTTGCACAGAAAGTGTGATGAATATCGTGTTCTCGATGCCGCTCGCAAAAATGCGTGGCGAGAAACCCGACATTGTTTAATAGGAAACGCTAACCGTCCGTGGGGTCAACATCCAGCACCCATTTCACCTTACGTGCCTGCGGTAGTGTACCGATTAGCGTCAACGATGTTCTGACCAGTTTCTGTAGCAACGCTCTGGAGGGGTGCTGTAGCAGGAGTTGCCAGCGGAAGCGCCCTGCACGTTTTGGCTGTAAAGCGGGCACCGGACCCAGCAGCCAGAGTGATTCATCTCGTAGGGGACTGGCTTCCAGTAAATTGCGCAATTGCTGGAGGAATAAGGCGGCCTGCTGATTATCGTGATCGTCAGCACGGAAGAGGATATGGCTGGTAAACGGTGGCAGAAAAACACTTTTTCGTTCGGTAAGTGCCTGGCTGGCAAAGGCGTCATAGCCCTGATGCAGCAGCGTTTGCAATAGTGGATGATCCGGATGGTGAGTTTGCAGCGCCACCTCGCCAGCTTTGCCTGCACGCCCCGCACGACCCGCTACCTGAGTGTAGAGCTGGGCAAAACGTTCGGCTGCGCGGAAGTCGGCGGAGAACAACGAACCGTCAACATCCAGCAAGGCCACCAGCGTTACGTCAGGGAAATGGTGACCTTTTGCCAACATTTGTGTACCGATAAGAAGACGTGCACCTCCCTGCCTGACCTGCGAGAGCTGCTGCTCAAGCGCGCCTTTACGGCTGGTGGTATCACGGTCGATGCGGGTGATCGGGACATCTGGAAAGATCGGGGCAAGGCTTTGCTCCAACTGCTCGGTGCCCAGGCCGACGGGCACCATATTGGTCGAGCCGCAGCCGGGGCACTGTTGTGGTACCGGACGCTGGCTATCGCAGTGGTGGCAGCGCAACATCTTCTGGTTCTGGTGGTAGGTATAATAGTGATCGCAGCGCTGACATTCGGCAATCCAGCCGCACTCATGGCACATCACCACGGGAGCGAACCCGCGCCGATTGAGAAACAAAATAACCTGATTATCGTTCGTTAGATGGTGGCGGATACGGGTAATCAGCGGCTGGGATAATCCTGCCGTCAGCGGCAGGCTTTTCAGATCGATAACATGCTGTTTGGCCAGTGCGGCGTTGCCCGCTCTTTTGGTCAGGTTTAATCGGCGATACTTGCCGTTTTGGACGTTATAGAGCGTTTCCAGCGCGGGCGTCGCCGTTCCCATTACGATCGGAATGTCTTCCTCTCTGGCGCGGAAGACGGCCAAATCACGGGCGTGATAGCGCCAGCCTTCTTGCTGTTTATAGGAACTGTCGTGTTCTTCATCGATCACAATCAGCCCCAAACGTGCAAAGGGGGTAAATAGTGCCGAGCGCGTCCCGATGACGATCGCCGCTTCGCCGCTGCGGGCGCGCAGCCAAACAGCAAGGCGTTCACTGTCGTTGAGTGCCGAGTGCAGCACGTCTACTGGGGCGTTAAAACGTTCGCGGAAGCGGGCGATGGTCTGCGGCGTCAGGCCAATTTCCGGCACTAATACCAGCGCCTGTTTACCCTGTGCCAGCACGTTTTCCAACACGCTGAGATAGACTTCGGTTTTACCTGAACCCGTGATACCCGCGAGTAGCCAGGCGGCAAAGTGGTTATCTTCGCTGCGGATAGCGCCGACGGCGGTGGCCTGTTCCGTATTCAGGCGCAGGCGCTCGGTGGCCATACTAAAGCTTTGACGCCAGTCATGAGGTGTTTGTTCTGCGGCTTTTAACTCGCACAACCCTTTGCTACGCAGCGCCTGTAATGCCGTCTCTGTCAGCCCGATTTCGCTCACCTGATGGCGATAAACTGGCGACTGAAGTAACGCCGCCAGCGCCTGCTGCTGCTTAGCGGCGCGTTTGAGCGTGCTGAGCGGTGTCGCCCGGCCTTGTTCAGTGGCAAACCATTGCCAGAGCGGTGCGCGGTGTGCGGGTTTCCCCTGACGCAGCAAGATCGGCAACGCATGGAATAGCACTTCGCCAATCGGGTAGTGATAGTACTCGACGGCCCACAGCAAAATACGCCACAGGCTGGGGGGAAACAGCGGCTGTTCGTCCAGCAGGTCATGCACGGGTTTTAATTGCTCAAGTGGAAGTGCGCTGGTGTCGCTCAGTGCGGTAATGATACCGATGGCTTTACGGTTGCCAAAAGAGACGCTGACGCGTGTGCCGACCTGTGGAGTCATTCCTCCTGCGGGTAGCAAATAATCGAATGTACGTGCCAGCGGCACGGGCAAAGCGACCTGAGCGACAGACATAACTTCTCCGTGGTAGTCGAGGTGATTTGCGTGGCGATCAATGACATAACCGAGTGGTCTATATCCTGTGCGACGCGGGTAGAAAAGAATGCAAGGCGCTAGTGTACATGCTGCGAGGGATAATGTGTGGATACGATTGCATCGGGGTAGCGGATTCTGTATGATCCGCCGCCATTGTGTCGTTAGAAGAAATGATCGTGTTGCTCGCGCAAATGATGATTTCGTTCGCATAATGAACTTACTTACTCAACTTTCGTGTGGTGTCTGGCGGAACAGGGCTGGATAGCGACACGGCCTTAACAGAGGTTTCCCATGAAAAAAGGTATTCACCCGAATTATTCTGAAGTTACTGTAACTTGCTCTTGCGGTAACGTGATCAAAACCCAGTCTACTGTGGGTCGTGACCTGAACCTGGATGTCTGTGGCGAATGCCACCCGTTCTACACCGGTAAGCAACGTGATGTTGCAAGCGGTGGCCGTGTTGACCGCTTCAACAAGCGTTTCTCCGTACCAGGCGCTAAAAAATAAGTTTTACTGGCCAATTGGCACAGTAACTTTCGACAAAGGCACCGACAGGTGCCTTTGTTGTTTCTGGAGTATTAGTGCCGCTCATCGGGATTCCTTCCCTTGCCGCGTTACGCTGCTCATCACTGAGCATCGCTCTAAAGTGCCAACGCTTCACGTTGTTCAAAACGTTAACGTTTTGTCCTGCAACTCGAATTATTTGGGGTATATACGCTCTAATGCAGCCTGCGCGAGAAAACCCGAACGACTTTTAAATTCTGGGTTACTGGCTACGCAACGATCAATTCGGTCAATCAGTGACTTAGGTAATGTGACGTTAATTTTTTCTGAACCGCCCATTAAGCGAGTCACATCGATATCAACAACCGCCCAGGTGTACCCAGTGTATTCTGCGCCTTTTGCCAACTGCCCTACTGTTGACACGGTGGGAATATCCTGACCCATCTCGACCAGTAGTTCGATATGCCCGGTAATCGCTTCTTTAGCATTCGCGATGGCATCGTCTAGCGTCTCGCCCGCAGAAAAACAGCCTGGCAGATCTGGCACTGTTACGCCGTATGCGTGAGTATCGTCGCCTGCTTCAATTGCAATCGGATAAAACATAATTAAGCCTCTTCGAGTCAGCGATGATCATATTCCTGCCTGTTTCCTGATGCTTTTTACCGTACCTATCGGCAAATCCTTCTTAGGGTGGGGAATGGTGACTAATCCCGGTTTGCTGGGATGAGTGAAATGGTGGTGGCTTCCGTTAACTCTTATCAGTTCCCACCCATCGGCCTTGATTTCTGCGATTAGCGTCCTGCTATCCATCCCTGCACCTGCCTCCCTTTTATAAAATGACAATAACCCCAATAACCCCAATAGGCAACATTTTAGGGTTATTGGCGTTATGTTAAACCTATGTCTTTCACTCCTGCTAACGTTTCACCAGTAGCCCCAGAACGAAGATGCCGCCTAATCCTGCCGTAATAATCCCGATAGGTAATTCCTGCGGCGCGAGTAGCTGGCGGCTGAGCCAATCGCCACCGCACAGCAGTATCGCACCGAGTACCGCGGTCAGCGGCAGAAGCCTCTTGTGCAACACGCCACTCAATGGGCGAGCCAGATGGGGAATCATCAGTCCAATAAACCCGATCACGCCGGTCAGCGCGACCAACAGCGAGGTGGCGAACGCGCAACAGATGAAGATTTCCACTCGAACGCGAGACAGATTTACCCCCATTGAAGCTGCAGTTTGCCCGCCAGCTAACAGCGCATCGAGCGCTCGCCAGCGCAGGGCGGTGAGGCCAAATAGCAGCAGGACGCTGAACACCGCGAAAGGTAAGGTATCCCAACGGGCAAGGCCCAGTCCGCCCAGTGACCAAAAAAGAATCGAGCTGGCAGCGCGTTGATCGCCGGAAAACACCAGATAGTTCGTCAGTGCGCCGAAGAGAAAAGAGATGGCCAATCCGCAGATGATCAAGCGTTCAGCGCCACGCGCCTGTTGCAGAAGAAACAGTACGGTCACGGCGACGGCCGATAAGAGTCCGCCACAGAAGGCCGCCATCGGCAGCGCCCAGTCACCGAGTTGCTCACCAAAACGGGTGATGACCGCTACCGCCCCCGCCGAGGCTCCGGCAGACAGGCCGAACAGAAAAGGATCGGCCAGATCGTTACGAGTCGCTGTTTGCAGAAAGGCGCCGACCATCGCTAAACCTGCACCGCACAACGCTGCCAACAGGCTGCGGGGAATGCGCAGCTCCAGAATGATGCGTGAGGTCATCGGCGAGACGTCTGCTGACGATAACCCCAATACGCTGGCGACCTGCGTCAGCGGAATCGTCGTACTGCCTGTGGCAATATTCACCAGCATCAGCCCAACCAGTATCAGCATCGCTATGATTAAGGTCACTGCATAACGTGAAGACGTTGGGCTCACTTAAAGGTGTCCGGGTAAAGGGCGTGAGCCAGTTTATCAATGGCCGTAATGTTGGCTGGCCCCGGTGTCAGCTCTGCATATTGCAGCTTCAGATAACGATGTTGTTGTACAGCAGGGGTAAATTTCATCAATGGGTGTGATTCCAAAAATTTCCTTAACGTCTCTGCGCCATTGCCCGTTTGATAATCCAGCAAAATGATAAAATCCGGCTCGCGTGCCGCCACGCTTTCCCACGATGTGGAGGCCCAGCTCGTTTCCATATCGTCCATGACGTTCTTGCCGCCCGCAGCCTCAATGATGGCCGTTGGCATGGCGAATTTCCCGCTGGTAAAAGGTTTATCTTCGCCCGAGTCATACAGAAAAACCGTCTGCTTTGGCCGATTGCCGATGCGGGTTTGCAGGGTGGCAAGGTGTTGTTTCCAGCCGTCTATCTGTTCCTGAGCCTGTTCCTGCTTGCCGAAGATTTTCCCCAGTTTCAGCAGGTCGCCGTAGAGCAGCTCCATGCTGGCTTGCGGACGCTGTTGTTGCTGCTCGGTGAACACACAGCTTTCGCTGAGCACCAGCGTTTGAATGCCATACTTTTTCAGTGATTGCGGTGTGATTTCTCCGCCGACTTTCATGCCGTAGTTCCACCCAGCAAAGAAGAAATCTGGGTGTACGGCCAGCAGGTTTTCCAACGTTGGGTATTTTGCTGCCAGTTCAGGGATCGTGCCCTGCTGTTTGATAAAATCTGGGGGTGCCTTATACCAGCCCGTGATCCCAGTTAGCCCAACGATATTTTTTTGTAAGCCCAGAGCAAACGCCATTTCTGCCATATTCAGGTCATGGATCACGGCACGCTGCGGCGGCTGGGTAAAGGTTAGCGGTTGCCCACAGTTGTTGACCGTGACCGGAAAACCCGAGGCATGCACCCAGCACGACGTCAATGCCAGCAGTCCAGACAGAAGCGTTATTTTCATCAGGGTTCCTTAGTGCAGTTCAGGGGCTTCAAAG
Organism: Pectobacterium wasabiae CFBP 3304; assembly: GCF_001742185.1. Taxonomy (NCBI): domain Bacteria; kingdom Pseudomonadati; phylum Pseudomonadota; class Gammaproteobacteria; order Enterobacterales; family Pectobacteriaceae; genus Pectobacterium; species Pectobacterium wasabiae. Next base: position 1,467,775 of record NZ_CP015750.1, on the reverse strand, counting down.
ATGCGAATGGGTGAACCGTTTAGCGGATGCGGCACTGTAAAGCTCTCCATCCCAAATACCGATTTCACACAAGCAGGGTTCAGCGCATGCGTAGGCGTTCCCCAGCGGAGTAGCGTGCCCTGTTGCAAAACGGCAACGCGGTCGGCAAAGGGCGTAATCAGTGGCAGATCGTGCAGCACTGCCAGCGTTGAAATACCGCGTTTTCGCACCAGAGACAGTAGCTGTGCGCGCGCCAACGGGTCGAGATGGTTGGTCGGTTCATCCAGCAGCAGGAGCTGTGGCGTTTGTGCAAACGCACGCGCCAACGCAGCGCGCTGACGTTCCCCGCCAGAGAGCGTACCCAGCAGGCGGTGGCGCAGCGGTAATAATCCGGTATCGTCCAGCGCTTCTTCGATGAGTTGGCGATCGTGCGCTGGCGTGCTGAACCCATGGTGCGGGATTCGCCCTAGAGCGACGTACTCCACAACCCGCAGGCGCAGGTCTGGGGCGTCATTCTGCGCCAGAATCGCGATGCGCTTTGCCCGCTCATGGCGGCTGAGGGCATTCAGCGGTTGGCCGTTCAAATGGACATACCCTGCTGTTGCGTTAAGTTCGCTGGTCAGCACGCGTAACAGTGTGGATTTGCCGCTGCCGTTGGGCCCAACCAGTGCCAAACGCTCGCCTGCGTGCATGGACAGCGAAATATCACGGAGCCTTGGAGCCCGATTAGTGTCGGCAACGGAAACATGGTGAAGCTGTAGCAGCATAGGGCTGTTGGAGAGAGGCTCTGTCATGGTGCGGGCATATCACCGTTATAGGTTAAAGTGATATGTTATAACATAACAAATTAAATGCAATCCCGATTCACAACATGAGCGGAAAAGGAAACGGTTGAAAGAAGAGAAGGCGGCGGGCGTTAATGAGGCGGGAGAGGACGAATGGGGATTCTCTACATAGCAAAACCCCGCCGGGAAAGGCGGGGTTAGCTAGAAAATAGACAGCGCAAGCGTTATCAGTATTCCCACGTATCCGGATCGATGCCCATTTCACGCATGATGATTTTCGCCGCTTCAGGAATTTCATCGCTGCGTTCTTTACGCAGATCTTCATCATTCGGTAACGGTTGGCCTGTGAACGCATGCAGAAATGCTTCGCACAACAGCTCGCTGTTGGTGGCATGGCGCAGGTTATTCACCTGGCGACGTGTACGTTCGTCGGTCAGTATCTTCAGTACTTTCAATGGGATAGATACTGTTATCTTCTTGACTTGCTCGCTTTTTTTACCGTGTTCAGCGTAAGGGCTGACATACTCGCCGTTCCACTCAGCCATGGGATACCTTAAAAATTAATCTAATGAAGACAGCATCTGTCATGAAATGCCACAATTCTAACGGTTATTATGCTTATGCTCAATCTATACGCAAAGAAGTTTAGATGTCTAGATGTGTTGACGTCCATTAAAACTGCGTTTACTCTTAAGTTCCTATTTTTCAGCCTCCAGCCAGGAAAAGAGCCGATGACGCGTAAACAGGCAACGATCGCAGTCCGCAGTGGGTTAAATGATGACGAGCAGTATGGCTGCGTTGTCCCCCCCATCCACCTTTCTAGCACGTATAACTTTACCGGATTCAACCAGCCACGCGCCCACGACTATTCGCGTCGCGGTAACCCCACGCGCGATGTGGTGCAGCGTGCGCTTGCTGAACTGGAAGGTGGTGCGGGTGCGGTAATGACGAGCAGCGGGATGTCGGCGATTATGTTGGTTTGCACGGTGTTCCTGCGCCCCGGCGATCTGCTGGTGGCTCCGCATGACTGCTACGGTGGCAGCTATCGTTTGTTTGACAGCCTGAGCAAGCGCGGCGCGTTTCGCGTGAAATTTGTCGATCAAGGTGATACTCATGCGCTCAATGCGGCGTTGGCAGAAAAGCCAAAGCTCGTGCTGGTGGAAAGCCCGAGCAATCCGCTGCTGCGCGTCGTGGATATTGCCGCGATTTGTCAGGCCGCGCGGGAAGCGGGTGCGGTCAGCGTGGTGGATAACACCTTCCTGAGCCCGGCGTTGCAGAAGCCGCTGGAACTGGGCGCCGATCTGGTGGTGCATTCATGTACCAAGTACCTGAATGGTCACTCTGATGTGGTCGCGGGTGCTGTGATTGCTAAAGATGTCGACACCATTACTGAACTGGCCTGGTGGGCGAACAATATCGGTGTGACGGGGGCGGCGTTTGATAGCTATCTGCTGCTCCGTGGTCTGCGTACCTTATCGCCGCGTATGGCGGCCGCGCAGCGTAACGCGCAACAAGTGGTTGAATTCTTACAGACACAGCCGCTGGTGAAAGCGCTATATCATCCTTCACTGCCAAACAATCCCGGCCATGATATTGCCCGCCGTCAACAATCTGGCTTTGGCGCTATGCTAAGTTTTGAGCTGGATGGGGATGAAGACACTCTGCGGCGTTTTCTGGCGTCGTTGGAGCTGTTTACGCTGGCGGAATCGCTGGGTGGAGTCGAGAGCCTCATCTCTCATGCCGCAACGATGACGCATGCGGGTATGGCGCCAGAAGCGCGTGCCGCAGCGGGTATCTCTGAAACATTACTGCGTATTTCCACCGGTATTGAAGACGGCGATGATCTGGTTGCCGATCTGGATCGTGCGTTTCAAGCCGCAGCCAAGAGGTAAGTAATGAGTGCATTAGGAGTAGCGCCATCGGTAACAGGCCGACAACTGCATAAGTTTGGCGGTAGCAGCCTGGCCGATGTGAAGTGTTACCTGCGTGTAGCCGGTATTATGGCGGAATATAGCCACCCCGGAGATTTGATGGTGGTGTCTGCCGCAGGCAGTACCACAAACCAACTAATTAGCTGGTTGAAACTCAGTCAGAGCGATCGCCTGTCGGCGCATCAGGTTCAGCAGGCATTACGCCGTTATCACAGCGAATTGATTGCCGGGCTTCTGCCCGCGCAAGATGCAGAGGCGCTGACAGCCCAGTTTATTCGCGATCTGGAGCGTTTGGCTGCGCTGCTGGATGGCAAGATTACGGATGCTGTCTACGCCGAAGTCGTTGGACATGGTGAAATCTGGTCGGCGCGTTTGATGTCCGCCGTGCTGAATCATCGAGATATGAATGCCGCCTGGCTGGATGCGCGTGATTTTCTCTGTGCGGAACGTGCCGCGCAGCCGCAGGTGGATGAAGGCCGTTCCTGGCCGCTGTTGCAGCAGTATCTGACGCAACATTCTGGGCAGCGTTTAGTCGTAACGGGTTTTATCTGTCGTAATGACGCGGGTGAAACGGTACTGCTGGGGCGCAACGGGAGTGACTACTCTGCGACGCAAATTGGTGCGCTGGCAGGGGTTGAGCGGGTGACCATCTGGAGCGACGTTGCTGGCGTTTATAGCGCTGACCCGCGCAAAGTGAAAGATGCCTGCCTGCTGCCACTGCTGCGGTTGGATGAAGCCAGCGAGCTGGCACGTCTGGCAGCTCCGGTGCTGCATACACGTACTTTGCAGCCCGTTTCCGGCAGCGATATCGACCTGCAACTGCGTTGCAGCTATCAGCCTGAACAGGGTTCGACGCGTATCGAACGCGTGCTGGCCTCGGGTACGGGGGCAAAAATTGTTACCAGCCATGATGATGTGTGCCTGATTGAAGTTCAGGTTCCTTCCGAACACGATTTCGTGCTGCTGCAAAAAGAAGTCGAACAGCTTCTGAACCGTGCGCAGTTGAAACCGCTGGCGATTGGCGTTCATCAGGATCGTAGCCTGCTGCAACTATGCTACACCTCTGAAGTGGTGGAAAGCGCGTTGCAGTTGCTGGCGCAGGCCGCGTTGCCCGTTGAGCTCAGCGAGCGTGATGGGCTAGCGATGGTGGCGATGGTAGGGGCAGGGGTGGGTAAAAACCCGCTGCATAGCCACCGTTTCTATCAGCAGTTGAAAGATCAGCCGATTGAATTTGTCTGCCAGACCGATGATGGCATCAGTCTGGTGGCCGTTCTGCGCGTTGGTCCGACGGAGCATGTGATTCGCGGCTTGCACCATTCGCTGTTCCGCGCGGAAAAACGCATCGGTCTGGTGCTGTTCGGTAAGGGAAATATTGGTTCACGCTGGCTGGAGCTGTTTGCGCGTGAGCAGAGCAACCTGTCTGCCCGCACAGGCTTTGAGTTTGTACTGGCTGGCGTGGTGGACAGTACGCGCAGCCTGCTGAACTATGATGGATTGGATGCCAGTCGTGCACTGGCCTTCTTCGAAAATGAAGCGCAAGAGCGGGATGGTGAAGATCTGTTCCTGTGGATGCGTGCACACCCCTTTGATGATCTGGTGGTGTTGGATGTTACCGCTAGCGAGTCGGTTGCCGATCTGTATCTGGATTTTGCCAGCTACGGTTTCCACGTCATCAGCGCCAACAAACTGGCGGGTGCATCCGGTGGCAATAACTATCGCCAGATCCGTGATGCTTTCGCCAAGACGGATCGCCACTGGTTGTATAACGCGACCGTCGGCGCAGGTTTACCGGTCAACTTTGCCGTGCGCGATTTGCGGGAAAGTGGTGACAGTATTCTATCGATTAGCGGGATTTTCTCCGGCACGCTCTCCTGGCTGTTTTTGCAGTTTGATGGCACTGTGCCGTTCACCGAACTGGTTGATCAAGCGTGCCAGCAGGGGCTAACGGAGCCGGATCCGCGCGTTGACCTCTCCGGTCAGGACGTCATGCGCAAGCTGGTGATCCTGGCGCGTGAGGCGGGGTATGACATCGAGCCCAGCCAGGTTCGGGTTGAGTCGCTGGTGCCGCCAGGCTGTGAACAGGGGTCTGTCGATTACTTCTTCGAGAACGGTGATTCTCTGAACGAGCAGATGCTGCAACGTCTGGAAGCTGCACAAGAAATGGGCTTGGTTTTGCGTCATGTTGCCCGCTTCGACAGCAACGGTAAAGCGCGCGTTGGCGTTGAAGCTGTTCGTCCCGAGCATCCTCTGGCTTCGCTATTGCCGGGTGACAACGTGTTTGCGATTGAAAGCCGCTGGTATCGCGATAATCCGCTGGTTATCCGTGGACCGGGGGCGGGGCGCGATGTCACGGCGGGGGCGCTTCAATCTGACCTCAGTCGTTTGGCGCAGTTGTTGTAGAGCCTGTTGTAAGCGCTGCGTCATCGTTGGCCGTCTCCGTACATTGGGGGCGGTCAACAATCAAGGGATTCGTTCCCTCATTTTTCTACCCGCCAAACGTTTTCCGCCGTTATTCCCCGTAGTCCTGTCATTGAAGTGTCACGGTGACAACACGCCACTGACACGAACTCACCGCACAATCGGCGCATTGTTTGATTATCGCGGAATGCACACCTGTGCAAAAAACCACTTCCTCTGCGGTAGTACCGCACATTGTTATTGATCATCTGCATGTTGGATACGGCACGACAGCCGTCTTGAACGATATCTATCTGGAGATTACACAGGGCGAATTCGTTGCGTTACTTGGCTCGTCGGGCTGTGGCAAGACGACGTTATTACGCACGGTCGCGGGGTTCTCGTCACCGCGCGCGGGGGCGATTCGTGTTAACGGGCAGGATATGACACAAGCGCCGCCAGAGAAGCGCGGCATGGCGCTGGTGTTTCAGAGCTATGCGCTGTGGCCACATATGACAGTGGCGCAGCATATTGCATACGGGCTGCGCTTGCGCCGTGTACCGCGTGCGGAAATTGCCAGTCGTGTAACGGAACTGGAAACGATGCTGGGCTTGACGGGACTGAGCGCCCGTAAGCCCGCGGAACTGTCCGGTGGACAGCGCCAGCGCGTCGCCTTAGGCCGCGCACTGGCGGTACGGCCCGATATTCTGCTGCTGGATGAACCGCTCTCCAATCTGGATACCCGTATTCGTCTACAACTGCGTGATGAAATCCGGGCGCTGCAACAGCGGCTGGGGTTGACTGCGATCCACGTTACGCACGATAGGGAAGAAGCGATGGTGATGGCCGATCGCATCGTGATTTTGAATCAGGGTCGCATCATGCAGGTGGGTAGCCCGCAAGAGGTGTATCACCATCCGACCAGCTCGTTTGTCGCGGCGTTTATGGGCGCGGAAAATCGGCTCGTGCTGGAAGCGCGCTATGACGGCGACACGCTGATGATTCCCGGTGATGCAGAAAGCCACTCACTGATGCCAGCGAACACGTCGCTACAGCCTGGTCCGATAGAGGCACGTTTTCGGGCAGAAGCTGCCCAGCTTTACGATTCGGCAGACGTCCCGCTCATCCAGCCTGGCATGTTGATGCGCTACGGCACGGTGCTGGCGCAAAGTTACCCCGGCGGATACTGGATGCATACGATTGCCAGTGGATCGTGGCAGATACAGGTTCATGCCACTCATCCTTATGCCATTGGACAGCGGGTTGCCGTGCAGATCCCCGCTGAGGCGCTGTTTCTTTTCCCGCTGGCAGAAGAGCCTACGTCGCTGACGGCGGAACCCAATACGACTTCACGTTATTCCCTGCTTCCCGGCCTGACAGCCTGACCCTGAATTGGAGACAAATGAGATGAAACGCATTTTTGCCGCAACGCTGATGATGAGTACGCCGCTGGCTGCCGTGCAGGCACAGGAATTAACCGTGTTGACGGCGGGTGACCAGAATATGGTCGACTATGTAAATGAATATCTGGGGCCGTTGTTTGAAAAGCAGCATCCCGGCGTAAAAGTGCGCGCTGTCGGCACCGGACCGGGCGATGCCGGGTCGCAGAAGATTCTTGAACGCTTCAATGCGCAGCAGGCCGCCGGTGCCAAAGTATGGGACACCGATGTGGCGGTGGTGCATGAAAAATTTGTCGGCCCGATGGTGCAAAAGGGCGACCTGCTGAAATATCGCGATGATATCGCCAGCGGCAAGCTGGTCAGCATGGCCGCTGCGGATAAGGCAATGGGCACAGACGTGAAAGGCTACGTCATGCCGATGTTCAGCAGCCAGACGGCGCTGGCCTATAACCCCAGCATGGTAGCGAATCCGCCTAAAAGCTATGACGAGATCCAGCAGTGGGCTGCCGCGAATCCGAAGATGTTCGGTTACAACGGGATTAAGGGCGGTGCATCGGGCGTCAGTTTTGTGATGGGCTGGATTTACGCTTACGGCGGTGATGCACAGAAGCTGATGAACGGACCGTTTGATGAAGCGGAAGCGAAAAAATGGCAGCCAGCGTTTGAACGCCTGAAAGCCTTTAACAAGAACGTGACGCTGACGCCGGGCAATGCGGGCACGCTCGATATGTTGAGCCGTGGCGAAATCGCCATGGGACCGGTATGGGTCGATATGTTCTATTCCTGGAAAGCAAGTGGACAACTGCCAGACAATTTCAAATTGCTGCTTCCTGCGCCCGGTATGCCGGGACAACCGATGCACTATGTTATCCCCGCACAGGCACCGAATCGTGAATTGGCTAAACAGTTTGTTGAGCTGGCAACCAGCGCCAAAGTACAGGCTGAAGGGATTGTGGAGCGTTTTAACTGGTATCCGGGTATCGATGCCAAGTACGTTCAGGCCGAGCTGAAGCCCGCCGTATGGCAACGCCTGTTCACCGATGTGACGCCTGATGAGTTGGCGAGCAAAGGCAAGACGTTCCCTATTGCGCCTTATCACACCGCGATTTTGAACGCCTATGAGCAGGCGATGGCGAAGTAACCTACTCGCGGTATATACCCTTTAGTACCACAGGCGCTCTGGCGGGATGAAGCCAGAGCGCGGAGACCTTCATGTTGCAAGTATCCCAATTCTCTTCCCGACTAGCGGGGATCGCGCTTGTGCTACCGGCACTGGCGGTGGTGGCTGTCTGTTTTATCGTACCGCTGGGGCTGTCGGTTGGGGGCGCTTTCGTCAGTCAGAATGGCGTGGGCATTGATAATTTTGTTACGGCATTGACGCTGTATCTTCCCGATATCCTGTTTACCTTGATGATTGTGGGCCTCGCTACGTTACTGATCGGCCTGTTGTCCGTTCTGATTGGCGGTTACCTGACGCTGGGGGAAAGCCCGCGTATGGTCGCGCTGTTGCGCTGGGTCTATCGCTGGCCGCTGTTTATCCCCTTTATCGTGACGGGGCAAATTTTACGCACGTTTCTGGCCAAAAACGGCTGGCTGAATGGCGCGCTGGATATGCTCGGTATCGTCGATATGGCCAGCGCCAGTAATTGGCTGGACTGGCGTGGCATCGTATTTGCCTTCGTCTGGAAACAGACGCCGTTTGTGGCGCTGCTGGTTGCGGGTGCGATGGCGTCGCTGGATCGCACAATGATCGAGTCCGCCCGTAACTTAGGCGCATCGCGACTGCGTATTTTGTGTGAAATTGTGGTGCCGCAGGTTGGGCAAACGCTGCTCACCGGACTCATTCTCTCTTTCGTCACCATGATGTCGGTACTGTCCGTGCCGATGATGATCAATGCCCAGTCGCCGACGATGCTCACCGCCAATATAGCCTTCCGCATTAACGCCTACGGCGATTATGGCGTAGCGAATGCGTTGGGGGTGATTTCATTACTGATGACCGGCCTGTTTGCCGTGATTTATCTCCGACTGAACATGAGAGAAAAGGCATGAAGAACGTACTGTGGTGGATTCCGAGAATGCTGATTCTGGGGGCGCTGATCTTCTTGATCTTTGGGCCATTGGCTAACCTCCTGCTGTGGTCGGTAGCGGAAAAATGGTTCTATCCTCACCTGTTGCCTAATGACTGGGGTTTTGCCTTCTGGAAGAGGGTGTTTTCACCGCGTGGTGTGGCCTGGGAAGCGTTGGGGAATAGCGTGCTGGTGGCGGTGCTCACGGTGCTGGCTTCGCTATCGTTGGCGATTCCGGCTGGATATGCACTGGCGCGTTTGCCGCTGCCTGCCCGTGGCTTGATACTGTTGGTATTTCTTATCCCACAGGCGTTTCCGAACCTGACGGTGTACGTCAATATTGCCCGACTGTTTTATCAGTGGGGGCTAAACGGCACGTTACTGGGGGTCGTGCTGGTTCACACGGTTCACGGATTGGTGTTCGCCGTCTGGATTGCCTCGGCGGCATTCTCGGCAGTGGGGCGTGAAATGGAACAGGCGGCACGGTCGATTGGTGCCGGGCCGTGGCGTGCCTTTGTCGATATTACCCTGCCGCTGGCTATGCCCGGTTTGATGGCGTCCGCTATTTTCGTCTTCCTCGAATCGCTGGATGAATTTACCGGCAGCTATTTCGTGGGTGCGCCGGATGTACAAATGATGCCGTTGCTGCTCTATACCGCAGGGGCGGGCGGTAACTATCAGATTGCTTCTATTACCGCACTGGTGCTGCTGATTCCTTCCGTTCTATTCATGCTGGTCGTGGAGCGTTTTTTGAAGGCTGACGTCATGGCAAGGATAGGGAAATGACGGTGGGTAAACCGGGTTACGTTAGCGCACAGGATGTTGCACGTCGGGCTGGCGTATCGCGCTCGGCGGTGTCCCGTAGTTTTACCCCCGGTGCAAGCGTGTCTGCTGCCACCTATGCCAAGGTAATGACCGCGGCACAGGAGCTAGGGTATCAGGTTAACGATTTGGCGCGTGGTCTGCTGACGAACAGTAGCCGTCTGGTGGGGCTGGTGGTGACGCATCCTGAGGTCGGGTTTCGTGCCAATTTGGTTGCGGAGCTGTCGCAGGCGTTAATTCAACGTGGCTCGATTCCTGTCCTTATCAACACCAGCCATGTGCGAGAAGCGATGGTTGCTGCGCGTTCTATTCTATTCGGCCATCGGGCAGAAGCGACGATTGTACTTTCCGGCTCGCCGCCTAAAGAATTTGTCGAGCTGGCGCAGCTAAACGGCCAGCCGCTGATTGTCATCGGGCGGCATGAACCAGCGTGTGACAGCGTACATATTGATAATGATACCGCTGCAAGGATGGCAGCACGGCTGTTCGCCTCTACGGGCAGAACGCGTCTGGCTCTGGCTGGCGCGGCTTCGGCAACGCCCAATATCATGGAACGTGAACAGGCGTTTTGTGATGAGGCGCAGAGGCTAGGGCTGCCTGTGACCGTGGTGCGCGGTGGTGATACGGATTATGACGACGGGCTGATGGTGGGGCAGACGTTGTTCTCGCTCCCGGAAGCCGCCAGACCGGATGCGGTGTTCTGCGTTAACGATTTAGTGGCGTTTGGTGTGATCGATCGCGCAAAGCAGTATGGGCTTGTCGTGCCGCAGGATCTCATGGTTATCGGGTTTGATGATATTCCTGCCGCAGGATGGGACGCCTATGCGTTGACAACATTTCGTCAGGATCCGGCAACGATGGCGGCACAGGCGTTGGCGTTGCTTGACCGACGCCAGTCTCAGGTACAAGAACCGGTGTGCCGAGCGAAAGTGGCTGCCCCGTTAATCCGCCGCCAATCGGCGTAACGGCATTGGCGGGTGATAGCGCGTAGACAGTAAAAAACGAGGATAACGATGAAACTGATTCAGCTTTCCGACCTTCATTTGACCGCACTGGGCGGCAATTTACACGGTCGCGATCCAGCGCAGCAATTGAAAGCGGCGATTGCCGATATCAATGCCCATCATCGCGATGCCGATCTGGTGGTGATCTCCGGCGATCTGTCCGATGACGGCAGTGCGGCATCCTATGCGTTTCTGGCATTGGCACTGGCTGAACTACAGGTTCCCTGGCGTGTGACGATGGGGAATCACGACGATCGGGACGTGTTTTTGGCTCAATTTCCGACGCTGGCGGATGAAGATGGATTTGTACAGAACGTGACGGCAGTCGGTGATGATTACGTCATTCTGCTGGATTCGCTGCATGTCGGTGAGGTCGCTGGAACGTTGTGCTCAGCACGGTTGGCATGGCTTGAGCAGCAGCTCCAGGCTGCGGAAGAAAAGAATGTCTTCCTGTTCCTGCACCATCCACCGATGTCCATCGGGCTGCCAGCGCTTGATAGTGTTAGGTTAGCACCCGAGGCGGCAGATGCGCTGTCTCAAATATGCCACCGGTTTGGGAATGTGCGGCATATTTCGGCGGGGCACGTGCATCGGCCTGCTAGCGGTGTCTGGAGAGGAATATCGTTCAGCACGATACGCGGTACCAATCATCAGTCTGCCTTGCGTTTCGCTCCGGGATTTGAAGTTAGTCTGGAAGCTCCGCAGTACGCTATTTTTCTGACGACGGAAGACGGGCACACCGTACATTTTCACGATTTCCCCTGTGGCTGACTGCGTATTTCTCAGGTTATCGTGATTGCACATAAATAATGCAGAACTCTGTAGATTTTGCTGTTACCCGGCGTAAAAAATTATGCTGAGGAGATAGCGGGCTTAGGATGAGCCGCAGGACGCGGCGAGAGCTTGCGCCACGTCGGGAACGTGTCGCAAGCGGTCCGTTAAGCCAGATACCGACGAAGGCACCGCGTAGCGGCATAATTCTCGCCGAAAGCCAGGGGTCACGGGGCGAGCGGCGTTTGAGCCGTCCCGTGTCGGGCGTGTGCGACGAAGTAGCATGGAATAGCAATATTGTAACGCACGAAACTGTCTCCGCGTTGACATAACCATGCGACGAAGAGACAGTACTTTTGTGAGAAATCCATCATGAAATTTTTTCATTTACCGTGAGCAATCATCACCACCTGCCGGGCTGAAAAACGTTGACTCTTTAAGCAGATTACGTCATTTTCTATATAGACGTCTAAACGTATAGACGTGTAGAGAATGATAATAACAGTCACGGTCAACGGGGTAGCAGGTATGAGCTTTTTTCACGCAAACCAGCGGGAAGCGCTGAATCAAAGTCTGGCGGAATTACAGGGAAGAATTAATGTGTCATTCGAATTTTTCCCGCCACGTACCAGCGATATGGAAGAAACCCTGTGGAACTCGATTGATCGGCTGAGCAGCCTGAAGCCCAAGTTTGTTTCTGTGACCTACGGGGCGAATTCTGGCGAGCGCGACCGCACTCACAGCATTATCAAAACCATTAAAGAACGTACCGGTCTGGAAGCCGCGCCTCACCTGACCTGTATTGACGCTTCACGCGAACAACTGCGAGAAATCGCGCAGGATTACTGGCAGAGCGGTATCCGCCATATTGTCGCGCTGCGCGGTGACTTGCCTCCAGAAGGAGGCAAGCCGGAAATGTACGCGGCGGATCTGGTTTCCCTGCTGAAAGAGGTTGGCGACTTCGACATTTCGGTTGCCGCTTATCCTGAAGTGCATCCTGAAGCCAAAAGTGCGCAGGCTGATCTGATTAACCTGAAGCACAAAATTGATGCGGGTGCGAATCGCGCTATCACACAGTTCTTTTTCGACGTAGAAAGCTATCTGCGGTTCCGTGACCGCTGCGTAGCAACGGGCATCGACGTAGAGATCGTACCGGGGATCTTGCCGGTATCAAACTTCAAACAGCTACAGCGCTTTGCCACAATGACAAACGTGCGTGTGCCGAACTGGATGACAAGCGTGTTTGACGGCCTGGATAACGACCCGGAAACCCGCAAAATGGTGGGCGCGTCTATCGCCATGGACATGGTGAAAATCCTGAGCCGCGAAGGGGTAAAAGATTTCCATTTTTATACGTTGAACCGCGCGGAGTTGAGCTACGCCATTTGCCATACGTTGGGCGTGCGCCCTGAAGTAGCACGCTAAGGTAACGCGCAAGATTTCAGGAAGAAAAAAGGCTGTCACGCCGTTGCGATAGGTGCAGGGATTGGAATACCTAAATCTACCGCTTGTGGGAGCCTGGAAAGGGAGGAGTCTCAGGGATGAGATTCCTATTCATATGCTTCGATGTACTGTAGCGGACTGAATAATTTTTTCTCTTGCTCCTTTGACTACTCTTGGCAAGCTCTTGCTAATCATTCTCCCCTGTTTCCTCTGTCATTATTTCACGTTGTTCATCGATCGGCCTGCGTGCCGTATTTCTCAGACTCCACCACGCCTCTTTGTTTGACCGAAGAACACAAAATGCTGTCATCGTCAAATCACTTGAATATATTAGCCTGCTCGGTATAGCGTGCAATAAGCAGGCGCGCTTTGAGGGATATATTATTCATTTTGGATGTTGATAGGGATTATCGTTCGTTGGTATCCTATCTATCGCTGTTAGCTATCATGATAAGGAGAATTATAATGAACATTCGGGATTTAGAGTATCTTGTCGCGCTGGCAGAGCATCGTCACTTTCGGCGCGCAGCAGATTCCTGCCATGTGAGTCAACCCACGCTCAGTGGACAGATTCGTAAACTGGAAGATGAGTTGGGCGTGATGTTGTTGGAGAGGACCAGCCGCAAAGTGTTGTTTACCCAAGCTGGGTTGCTGTTGGTCGAGCAGGCACGCACGGTATTACGTGAGGTTAAGGTATTAAAAGAGATGGCGAGCCAGCAGGGGGAAAGTATGTCGGGGCCGCTGCATATCGGCCTGATCCCTACTGTGGGGCCTTATCTGTTGCCGCAAATCATTCCGATGCTGCACCGCACATTCCCCAAACTCGAAATGTACCTGCACGAAGCACAAACCCATCAACTGCTCGCGCAATTGGACAGCGGTAAACTGGACTGCGCTATTCTGGCGATGGTGAAAGAGTCCGAAGCCTTTATTGAAGTTCCCCTTTTCGACGAGCCGATGAAGCTGGCGATTTATCAGGATCATCCTTGGGCGAACCGTGAACGCGTAGCGATGTCCGATCTGGCGGGCGAAAAGCTATTGATGCTGGAAGACGGCCACTGTCTGCGCGATCAGGCGATGGGCTTCTGTTTTCAGGCTGGAGCGGATGAAGATACGCATTTCCGAGCGACCAGCCTGGAGACGCTGCGCAACATGGTCGCGGCCGGAAGCGGTATTACTCTACTGCCGTCGCTATCGGTTCCGCGTGAGCGTGAGCGCGATGGCGTCTGTTATTTGCCGTGTTATAAGCCGGAGCCTAAGCGCACTATCGCGCTGGTTTATCGCCCCGGTTCCCCGCTACGCGGACGCTACGAGCAGCTTGCTGATACCATCCGCGAGCACATGCAGGGCTATATGGAAAACCTGTCAAAATAAGCGGTTAAGCCCGTTCAGGGCTGCCACGCGGTAAGCCTCTGCCATGGTTGGATAGTTGAAGGTGGTATTAACGAAATATTCGATAGTATTACCTTCACCTTTCTGTTCCATGATGGCCTGCCCGATGTGGATAATCTCAGCGGCGCGTTCACCAAAGCAGTGAATACCCAGGATCTGTTTGGTTTCACGGTGAAACAGAATCTTCAAACTCCCCACATTCATCCCAACAATCTGCGCCCGTGCCAGATGTTTGAACTGTGCCCGTCCGACTTCATAAGGCACTTTCATCGCAGTAAGTTCTTGCTCGGTTTTCCCCACGGAGCTGATTTCCGGGATGGTATAAATGCCAGTCGGAATATCTTCGATCAGATGCGCGCTGGCATCGCCTTTAATGATTGCCTGCGCGGCGAGCCGACCCTGATCGTAAGCGGCGGATGCCAGGCTGGGATAGCCGATGACATCACCGATGGCATAAATATGTGCCAGCGCAGTCTGGTACATGCTGTTGACCTTGAGCTGGCCGCGACTGTCGGTGCTCAGGCCGATATTTTCCAACCCCAGCGTTTCCGTGTTCCCCGTGCGTCCGTTGGCATAGAGCAGGCAGTCTGCCTTCATCTTTTTACCTGATTTCAGGTTGACGATGACGCCGTCAGGCAGCCCTTCAATACTTTCGAACTCTTCGTTGTGGCGGATAACTACGCCGTTGTTCCAGAAATGATAGGACAGCGCATCCGACATTTCCTGATCGAGAAAGGCCAATAGCCTATCGCGAGTATTGATTAAATCGACCTTAACGCTCAGGCCGCGAAAGATAGAGGCATATTCGCAGCCGATCACGCCCGCGCCGTAAATGATGACGTGCTGGGGCTCGTGGTCGAGTTGCAAAATGGAGTCGCTGTCGTAAATGCGTGGGTGGTTGAAGTCGACTTCTGCCGGATGATACGGACGTGAACCGGTCGCGATAATAATATGAGCAGCAGTTAGCGTTTCATGGGTATTGTCTGGGTAGTGAACGGCGATCGTATGGGCGTCGATGAAGCTGGCTTCACCGGAGAACAGCTCGCACTGGTTACGCTCATAAAACCCTTGCCGCATACGGGTTTGCTGACCAATGACGCTGTCGGCATGGCGTAGGATGTCGGAAAATGAGGATCGAATAATACGGGAGTTGTCACTGTAGAGGGGGTTTTGGTTGAACTCGATAATACGGCTGACGGCGTGGCGGAGGGCTTTGGAAGGAATCGTCCCCCAGTGGGTACAGCCGCCACCGACATTGTAGTGGCGTTCAATCACTGCAATTTTGGCTCCGTGCTTGGCTAATCCCATTGCTGCACCTTCACCGCCGGGACCGGAACCAATAACGATGGCATCATAATCGAATTGATGTTCTAGAGTCATGGTAGGTTAAACCTGTTTTTATACAAATTAATAACGCGACTGTAACATTGTGCGATTGTAGCATCGACTGCGGCAGAACCCAATCATCCCTGCCTTTACTATGGAAACAGATTCTCACATTCTTAATATGGCAAACTTTGTCTCATTCTGCGGACAATAAAGTTTGCTATAGTGCCCCTCTGGAAAGGGGAGAGATCATTTGGGCAGCATAATGGGTGTCAGAGCACAACAAAAAGAACGGACTCGTCGTTCCCTTATCGAAGCTGCATTTAGCCAGTTAAGCGCTGAACGCAGCTTTACCAGCCTGAGCCTGCGTGAAGTCGCTCGCGAAGCGGGTATTGCGCCGACATCTTTCTATCGTCATTTTCGTGACGTGGATGAACTGGGGCTGACAATGGTCGATGAAAGCGGGCTGATGTTGCGCCAGTTAATGCGTCAGGCTCGGCAGCGTATCGCCAGAACGGGCAGCATTATCAGAACGTCGGTTTCTACCTTCATGGAATTTATCGGTAATAATCCTAATGCGTTCCGGCTATTGCTGCGCGAGCGCTCAGGGACGTCGGCGGCTTTCCGTGCGGCAGTAGCGCGGGAGATTCAGCATTTTATCGCTGAACTGGCGGATTATCTTGAGGTAGAAAATCACATTCCCCGCAGCTTCGCGGAAGCGCAGTCGGAAGCGATGGTGACCATTGTTTTCAGTGCGGGAGCGGAAGCCTTAGATGTTTCCCTGGAACAGCGCAAACAGTTGGAAGAGCGGCTGGTGCTGCAACTGCGGATGATCGCCAAAGGGGCTTATTACTGGTACAGAAAAGAGCACGACAGTAGCTTTACTGTGCCATAAATCAACATGAGAAGGGAGAAACCATGACAGAAAAACCTCACCAAGAAAAAGGTACGCTGGTATTGGCGCTGATTGCGGGCCTTTCCGTCAACGGCGCATTCGCCGCCTTGTTCAGCAGTATTGTTCCGTTCTCGATTTTTCCTCTGATTGCGCTGGTATTGTCCATTTACTGCCTGCATCAACGTTATTTGCACCACAGTATGCCGGAAGGCATTCCGATGTTGGCGGCGGCCAGCTTTCTGCTGGGCTTATTGATTTACAGTGCTATCGTGCGCGTTGAATATCCCGCCATTGGATCGAACTTTATTCCTTCAATTCTGAGTGTGGCATTGGTTTTCTGGATTGGTTTGAGACTGCGTCGCAGAAAAGCCTCGGAGTCAGTATCAGCAGAAGAGAGTGAAACACTGTAGCGGGTGTATTCTGGCGGGGTGGCCCGCCAGAATGTGTACGTCACTGACGTTTTTCCAACAGTACGCCACACTCCATATGATGGGTGTAAGGGAATTGATCGAACAGCGCCAGACGGCGAATGTCGTGGGTTTCCGATAGTGTTTGCAGGTTATTGCTCAACGTTTCCGGGTTGCAGGAAATATAAAGAATACGCGGATACGCCTGCACCAGTTTCACCGTTTCGTCATCCAGCCCGCTGCGCGGTGGATCAACAAAAATAGTCTCGCACTGGTAGCTCGTTAGATCGATACCCTGTAAGCGGTTAAACTGACGTACACCCTGCATGGCCTGCGTAAATTCTTCTGCCGCCATGCGGATAATCTGCACGTTTTCTATCTTATTCGCGGCGATATTATACTGTGCTGCTGCGACGGATGGCTTAGCGATTTCCGTCGCCAGCACGCGCTCGAAGTTTCTTGCCAGCGCGAGAGAAAAATTGCCATTACCGCAATATAGCTCCAGCAAATCTCCCTTCGAGCCTGCTGTTGCATCCAACGCCCATTCCAGCATCTTAATATTTACTGCGGCATTCGGCTGCGTGAAGCTGTTTTCTACCTGTCGGTAAATCATATCCCGACCTGCAACCGGCAGGCATTCATCGACATAATCGCGATCGAGGCAGATTTTGGTTTTCGTCGCGCGACCGATCAACTGTAGGTTGAACCCTTGTGCCGCCAGGCTATCGCGCAGTGCGCGGGCGTGTTCCTGCCATTCTTCGTTTAGCGCGCGGTGATACAGCAGAGAAACGATCATTTCGCCGCTTAGGGTCGACAGATAATCTATCTGGAACAGCTTACGGCGCAGTACGGGGTCAGGCTGGATGGCGGCAAGCAGCTCCGGCATCAGGCGGTTAATCAGTTCACTGGCCGCTGGGAATCGATCGACTCGGATGCGTTGTTTGGTCTGCTGGTCAAACATGATGTGATAAAGCTCGTCACCCTCGTGCCAGATACGGAATTCGGCACGCATCCGATAGTGACTGACGGGAGAACGGAAGACGGCAGGTTCAGGTGCGTTGAAAGGCGCCATCATTCCGCGCAGACGCTCGGTTTTCTCTGCAAGCTGGTCGTCATAATCTTCGATAGGCAGGATTTCTGGCGTCATGGTTTTCTCGTCTGAACTACGTCTAAAAGGGTGTTATTGGCCGGGAATTGTAGGGAATCCGGCCAGGAAGTCCAGTTTTGTTACGTTATTATCTGGTGGTGAAATAGAAGTCTAGACTTCCGCAATTTGCGATTGTAGGATGAGCGTCTGGCCTTGTTTCACAAGTCAAAAGGGAATCCAGTGTAAATCTGGAGCTGACGCGCAGCGGTAAGGAATGCCCGAGCGATAGCATTATTATGCAGACACTGTTATCTACCCTAAATAATTCGAGTTTCAGGCAGGCGGCAAGAGAAGGAGTCCCGATGAGCTTACTTGAGTAAGTGATTCGGGTGACTGAACGTAGCCAACGCACATGCAACTTGAAGTATGACGGGTATAGATGGGAAGTCATCGCTTTCGTTGTATCCCCTACCGTTGTTGACGGTCTGTGGTAACAACGGCACCCAAGCCCGAAGACCTGCCGGAATACGTCGCAATTGGTTCTGCATATCGCGTGCTATTAACAGAACCTGCGGCATCCTTATTATTTCTCGGATGCTTTAACAATGATTAAAAAAATTTCGCTGCTGACGGCGCTTTCTGTCACGGCATTTTCTGGCTGGGCGCAGGAAAATAGTTCATCTCAAAACTCGTCATCGGAAAAAAATGCTGATGATGTGGTGGTAACAGCAAATCGTTTCGCCCAGCCCGTTTCTTCAGTGCTGGCGCCTACTACGGTAGTAACAAGGGAAGAGATCGACCGTTGGCAGGCAAAAAATCTGACTGATGTTATGCGCCGCTTGCCAGGTGTGGATATTGAACAAAGTGGTGGATTGGGACAACAGAGCGCACTACGTATCAGAGGCTCTGAGAGCAGACATGTTCTTATTCTAATGGATGGTATTCGTTTGAATCAGGCAGGTATTAGCGGTTCTTCTGACCTCAGCCAGATTCCCTTATCTTTGGTTCAAAAAATAGAATATATCCGTGGCGCACGTTCTGCGGTCTATGGTTCTGACGCTATTGGTGGTGTGGTAAACATCATCACTACTAGAGAAAAGAATGGCACCACATTGGCTGCAGGCGTTGGTTCAAAAGGTTACCAAACCTATGATTTGGCAACACAACAGACTTCGGATAGTGGCACAACGGTCACGTTAGCGGGTAACTACGCCTACACTAAAGGGTTTGACATTGCAGCCGCTGATGCTCCACGCCAGCCAGATCGTGATGGATTCATGAGTAAATCCATTTATGGTGCAGTAAAGCAGCAGTTTAACGACGAATTTAGTGGTTTTCTGCGTGGCTACGGTTTCGATAATCGAACCGATTATGATGGCTATGACGCCCTTGAGGACGTAACGTGGGCTGTACTGGGTACACCAAATATTCGACAACTCTATAGTCAAACGTGGGATACAGGGGTTCAATTTAATCGGGATATCTATTCAAGCCAGTTAGTCGCTAGTTATAGCCATACTAAGGATCTAAATTTTGATCCTGCTAAGGGGCGTTATAGCCCAGCATCAACATTGGATGATGTGAAACAATATAACCTGCAATGGGGAAATACGCTTGCTGTTGGAGCTGGGAGTGTGAGTGCCGGTGTGGATTGGCAAAAACAGACATCACAGCCAGGTACAAATCGCGTCATGGCCGGACATGAACAGCGTAACACTGGTGTCTATGCCACTGCCCAACAAAAAATAAGCAGCGTGACGCTAGAAGGGGCTGTTAGAGGCGATGACAATAATGTTTTTGGCTGGCATAACACTTGGCAATCAAGTGCTGCGTGGGAGTTTATTGAGGGGTACAGTATCTTTGCCTCTTATGGCACTGCATATAAAGCACCGAATCTGAATCAGGTCTACAGCGAAAAATACGGTAACCTCAATCTTAAGCCAGAAGAAAGCAAACAGTGGGAAGGCGGCTTCGAAGGTTTGACGGGGCTAGTTAACTGGAGATTATCTGGCTATCGCAATGATATTGATAACCTCATCAATTTTGACTCAACAAATCGTTACAGCAATATCCAAAAAGCGCGAATCAAGGGTGCTGAAGCAACGGCATCTTTCGATACTGGCCCTCTGGCCCATACGGTTTCTTTTGATTACCTCGACCCTCGTAATAGCCAGACGAATAAAGTGTTATTACGTCGCGCCAAGCAGCAGGTCAAATATCAGTTAGATTGGGCAGTAGCCAATATCGATTGGTCGGTGACTTATCAGTATCTAGGCCAACGTTATGACACGGATTACAACACGTTCCAGCCTGTGAAATTAGGTGGCGTAAGCCTCTGGGATCTCGCCGCATCATATCCCGTCACCTCACATCTGACAGTTCGTGGTAGAATCGCCAACCTGTTTGATAAAGAGTATGAGACGGCATATGGCTACCGCACGGCAGGACGAGAATACTATCTCACAGGAAGCTATACCTTCTAACCTGCCATCCCGCCCTACGATTCTGGTGTTCGACTCCGGCGTAGGCGGGCTGTCTGTTTATGATGAGATCCGGCAACTCCTGCCGGATCTTCACTATATATACGCATTCGATAATGAAGCGTTTCCCTATGGTGAGAAATCACAGCAATTTATTATCGAGCGCGTGGTTGAGATTGTTAGCGCACTCCAACAACGTCATCAGCTCGCACTGGTTGTGATTGCTTGTAATACGGCGAGTACGATTTCCCTTCCTGCTTTGCGTGAACGTTTTACTTTCCCTGTCGTGGGTGTCGTCCCAGCGGTTAAACCCGCGGCTAAGCTGACACGTAACGGTGTTGTTGGCCTACTCGCGACGCGAGCAACGGTTCAACGCCCGTACACGCACGAGCTGATTGCCCGTTTTGCTACGGATTGCCAGATTTTGTCGCTGGGGTCATCAGAACTGGTTGAGTTGGCAGAGGCTAAATTGCAGGGGGAGGCGATCTCAATTCCGGAACTGCAAAAAATTCTACGTCCTTGGCTACGCCTTCCGGAGCCACCAGATACAGTTGTGCTCGGGTGTACGCATTTCCCATTGTTGGCAGAAGAACTGAAGGCGGCATTGCCAGAGGGGACTCGTCTTGTGGATTCTGGTGCTGCTATAGCCAAAAGAACGGCATGGCTGATTGCTAATCTGGATAATCCTCCACTTTCTACAGATAAAAATCTGGTTTATTGCCTGACGGTTACGCCTAAAGTCGCTACGCTGTGGCCAATATTGCAGCGCTATGGCTTCGATTCGCTGGAAAAACTACCACTTTACTAGTGTTATGGGTGAATAGTAGACAAACGATAATTATTTTGCATTTAGCGCTTGTCAGCCGCCGAGAAGTCCCTATAATGCGCCTCCACTGACACGGCAACAGCGACACGCGGTTGTGGTGACAGGAAAAAGATTTACTAAAGGCGGTCAGTAATGACTTGACTTTAAAGCGGATTAGCATAGTATATGCAGCCCGCGCCACCGAAGAAGTGGCACTGCTCTTTAACAATATAATCAGACAATCTGTGTGGGCACTCACAAGACCGTATCTTAACGATATAAAAAGTCTTGAAGAGTGAACAACAGTAAATTCATTACGAATGAACAGTAACTAATTCTTTGAGCATCGCTGACGAGTTCAGCAAATCAAACAAATCTTAAATTGAAGAGTTTGATCATGGCTCAGATTGAACGCTGGCGGCAGGCCTAACACATGCAAGTCGAGCGGTAGCACAGGAGAGCTTGCTCTCTGGGTGACGAGCGGCGGACGGGTGAGTAATGTCTGGGAAACTGCCTGATGGAGGGGGATAACTACTGGAAACGGTAGCTAATACCGCATAACGTCTTCGGACCAAAGAGGGGGACCTTCGGGCCTCTTGCCATCGGATGTGCCCAGATGGGATTAGCTAGTAGGTGAGGTAATGGCTCACCTAGGCGACGATCCCTAGCTGGTCTGAGAGGATGACCAGCCACACTGGAACTGAGACACGGTCCAGACTCCTACGGGAGGCAGCAGTGGGGAATATTGCACAATGGGCGCAAGCCTGATGCAGCCATGCCGCGTGTGTGAAGAAGGCCTTCGGGTTGTAAAGCACTTTCAGCGGGGAGGAAGGCAGTAAGGTTAATAACCTTGCTGATTGACGTTACCCGCAGAAGAAGCACCGGCTAACTCCGTGCCAGCAGCCGCGGTAATACGGAGGGTGCAAGCGTTAATCGGAATGACTGGGCGTAAAGCGCACGCAGGCAGTCTGTTAAGTTGGATGTGAAATCCCCGGGCTTAACCTGGGAACTGCATTCAAAACTGACAGGCTAGAGTCTTGTAGAGGGGGGTAGAATTCCAGGTGTAGCGGTGAAATGCGTAGAGATCTGGAGGAATACCGGTGGCGAAGGCGGCCCCCTGGACAAAGACTGACGCTCAGGTGCGAAAGCGTGGGGAGCAAACAGGATTAGATACCCTGGTAGTCCACGCTGTAAACGATGTCGACTTGGAGGTTGTGCCCTTGAGGCGTGGCTTCCGGAGCTAACGCGTTAAGTCGACCGCCTGGGGAGTACGGCCGCAAGGTTAAAACTCAAATGAATTGACGGGGGCCCGCACAAGCGGTGGAGCATGTGGTTTAATTCGATGCAACGCGAAGAACCTTACCTACTCTTGACATCCACAGAATTCGGTAGAGATACCTTAGTGCCTTCGGGAACTGTGAGACAGGTGCTGCATGGCTGTCGTCAGCTCGTGTTGTGAAATGTTGGGTTAAGTCCCGCAACGAGCGCAACCCTTATCCTTTGTTGCCAGCGAGTAATGTCGGGAACTCAAAGGAGACTGCCGGTGATAAACCGGAGGAAGGTGGGGATGACGTCAAGTCATCATGGCCCTTACGAGTAGGGCTACACACGTGCTACAATGGCGTATACAAAGAGAAGCGACCTCGCGAGAGCAAGCGGACCTCATAAAGTACGTCGTAGTCCGGATTGGAGTCTGCAACTCGACTCCATGAAGTCGGAATCGCTAGTAATCGTAGATCAGAATGCTACGGTGAATACGTTCCCGGGCCTTGTACACACCGCCCGTCACACCATGGGAGTGGGTTGCAAAAGAAGTAGGTAGCTTAACCTTCGGGAGGGCGCTTACCACTTTGTGATTCATGACTGGGGTGAAGTCGTAACAAGGTAACCGTAGGGGAACCTGCGGTTGGATCACCTCCTTACCAAAAAGATGTGTGTTGAGTGAAGTGCTCACACAGATTGTCTGATGAAAATACTGAGCAAGCGCACCTGTTGATGTCATGAGTGTAGACTCATGCTGACGCGATAGTACCGGATTTCTGATTCGGTACGGATTTATCGTGTCCCCATCGTCTAGAGGCCTAGGACACTGCCCTTTCACGGCTGTAACAGGGGTTCGAATCCCCTTGGGGACGCCAATCCGATAATGAGTGAAAGACATTATCACCGAATATCTTAAAGATGATTCTTCGGAGTCATGTTTACGATATTGCTCTTTAACAATCTGGAACAAGCTGAAAATTGAAACATGACAGCTGAACATGCAGGACTGCCTTCGGGTAGGTCGTGATGCGTCAGTCTGTCAATGAGTCTCTCAAATAATCGCAGCGCGATGGTGAATCGAAAGAAACATCTTCGGGTTGTGAGGTTAAGCGACTAAGCGTACACGGTGGATGCCTAGGCAGTCAGAGGCGATGAAGGGCGTGCTAATCTGCGATAAGCGTCGGTAAGCTGATATGAAGCGTTATACCCGACGATACCCGAATGGGGAAACCCAATGTGTTTCGACACATTATCATGACATGAATACATAGTGTCATGAGGCGAACCGGGGGAACTGAAACATCTCAGTACCCCGAGGAAAAGAAATCAACCGAGATTCCCCTAGTAGCGGCGAGCGAACGGGGAGGAGCCCAGAACCTGAATCAGTTTGTGTGTTAGTGGAAGCGTCTGGAAAGTCGCACAGTAAAGGGTGATAGTCCCGTACACAAAAATGCACAGATTGTGAGTTCGATGAGTAGGGCGGGACACGTGACATCCTGTCTGAATATGGGGGGACCATCCTCCAAGGCTAAATACTCCTGACTGACCGATAGTGAACCAGTACCGTGAGGGAAAGGCGAAAAGAACCCCGGCGAGGGGAGTGAAATAGAACCTGAAACCGTGTACGTACAAGCAGTGGGAGCCTACTAGTTAGGTGACTGCGTACCTTTTGTATAATGGGTCAGCGACTTATATTCTGTAGCAAGGTTAACCGTATAGGGGAGCCGCAGGGAAACCGAGTCTTAACTGGGCGTTAAGTTGCAGGGTATAGACCCGAAACCCGGTGATCTAGCCATGGGCAGGTTGAAGGTTGGGTAACACTAACTGGAGGACCGAACCGACTAATGTTGAAAAATTAGCGGATGACTTGTGGCTGGGGGTGAAAGGCCAATCAAACCGGGAGATAGCTGGTTCTCCCCGAAAGCTATTTAGGTAGCGCCTCGTGAACTCATCTTCGGGGGTAGAGCACTGTTTCGGCTAGGGGGTCATCCCGACTTACCAACCCGATGCAAACTACGAATACCGAAGAATGTTATCACGGGAGACACACGGCGGGTGCTAACGTTCGTCGTGAAGAGGGAAACAACCCAGACCGCCAGCTAAGGTCCCAAAGTCATGGTTAAGTGGGAAACGATGTGGGAAGGCATAGACAGCCAGGATGTTGGCTTAGAAGCAGCCATCATTTAAAGAAAGCGTAATAGCTCACTGGTCGAGTCGGCCTGCGCGGAAGATGTAACGGGGCTAAACCATGCACCGAAGCTGCGGCAGCGACACTTAGGTGTTGTTGGGTAGGGGAGCGTTCTGTAAGCCGTTGAAGGTGGCCTGTGAGGGTTGCTGGAGGTATCAGAAGTGCGAATGCTGACATAAGTAACGATAATGCGGGTGAAAAACCCGCACGCCGGAAGACCAAGGGTTCCTGTCCAACGTTAATCGGGGCAGGGTGAGTCGACCCCTAAGGCGAGGCTGAAAAGCGTAGTCGATGGGAAACAGGTTAATATTCCTGTACTCGGTGTTACTGCGAAGGGGGGACGGAGAAAGCTAGGTTATCCGGGCGACGGTTGTCCCGGTTTAAGCGTGAAGGTGGGTGACTTAGGTAAATCCGGGTCATCGTTAACACTGAGGCGTGATGACGAGTCACTACGGTGATGAAGTAACCAATGCTACGCTTCCAGGAAAAGCCTCTAAGCTCCAGGTAACATCAAATCGTACCCCAAACCGACACAGGTGGTCAGGTAGAGAATACTCAGGCGCTTGAGAGAACTCGGGTGAAGGAACTAGGCAAAATGGTGCCGTAACTTCGGGAGAAGGCACGCTGGCGCGTAGGTGAAGTCCCTTGCGGATGGAGCTGAAGCCAGTCGCAGATACCAGCTGGCTGCAACTGTTTAATAAAAACACAGCACTGTGCAAACACGAAAGTGGACGTATACGGTGTGACGCCTGCCCGGTGCCGGAAGGTTAATTGATGGGGTCAGCCGCAAGGCGAAGCTCTTGATCGAAGCCCCGGTAAACGGCGGCCGTAACTATAACGGTCCTAAGGTAGCGAAATTCCTTGTCGGGTAAGTTCCGACCTGCACGAATGGCGTAATGATGGCCAGGCTGTCTCCACCCGAGACTCAGTGAAATTGAACTCGCTGTGAAGATGCAGTGTACCCGCGGCAAGACGGAAAGACCCCGTGAACCTTTACTATAGCTTGACACTGAACCTTGAGCCTTGATGTGTAGGATAGGTGGGAGGCTTTGAAGTGTGGACGCCAGTCTGCATGGAGCCAACCTTGAAATACCACCCTTTAATGTTTGATGTTCTAACGTAGGCCCGTAATCCGGGTTGCGGACAGTGTCTGGTGGGTAGTTTGACTGGGGCGGTCTCCTCCCAAAGCGTAACGGAGGAGCACGAAGGTTAGCTAATCCTGGTCGGACATCAGGAGGTTAGTGCAAAGGCATAAGCTAGCTTGACTGCGAGAGTGACAGCTCGAGCAGGTGCGAAAGCAGGTCTTAGTGATCCGGTGGTTCTGAATGGAAGGGCCATCGCTCAACGGATAAAAGGTACTCCGGGGATAACAGGCTGATACCGCCCAAGAGTTCATATCGACGGCGGTGTTTGGCACCTCGATGTCGGCTCATCACATCCTGGGGCTGAAGTAGGTCCCAAGGGTATGGCTGTTCGCCATTTAAAGTGGTACGCGAGCTGGGTTTAGAACGTCGTGAGACAGTTCGGTCCCTATCTGCCGTGGGCGTTGGAAGATTGAGAGGGGTTGCTCCTAGTACGAGAGGACCGGAGTGAACGCACCACTGGTGTACGGGTTGTGATGCCAATTGCATTGCCCGGTAGCTAAGTGCGGAAGAGATAACCGCTGAAAGCATCTAAGCGGGAAACTTGCCTCGAGATGAGTCTTCCCTGGACACTAGATGTCCCTGAAGGGCCGTTGAAGACGACGACGTAGATAGGCTGGGTGTGTAAGCGTAGCGATACGTTGAGCTAACCAGTACTAATGACCCGAGAGGCTTAACCTTACAACACCGAAGGTGTTTTGTGAGATGACTCATAAGAACGATATTCAGCTTGTTCAAAGATTGGTTCTGATGGTTGTGCGATACAAAAGAGTAAAGCATAACGGTTAGAATGAAACAGAATTTGCCTGGCGGCGATAGCGCGGTGGTCCCACCTGACCCCATGCCGAACTCAGAAGTGAAACGCCGTAGCGCCGATGGTAGTGTGGGGCTTCCCCATGTGAGAGTAGGGAACTGCCAGGCATCAACTACGTGGAAAGCCCCTGTCGAAAGACAGGGGCTTTTTGCTATGGGAAATTTGGATATTACACATTCCGGTTGGCAAAAGGTCGTCAGTATCTTACGTAGATAAGGTAGACTATGTGATATCTAAATTAGTAGGTATTTCTATCATGGCGCCAAGCGTTATTTCATTGAAGTCTCATAACTCTTTCTCATTATCTGTTTCTGCATCTTGTCTTATGATTGCGGATACTAAGGATAAATTGATTGAAGAGTGGCGCGCCGCCAGTGCATCACAAGAGCCAGTTTTATTACTAGGAGAAGGAAGTAATGTTCTTTTTCTGGAAGATTTTTTAGGCACAATTCTGTTAAATCGGCTCAAAGGTATAGATGTTCGCGAAGAAAGCGATGGCTGGTATCTTCATGTCGGTGCGGGTGAAAATTGGCATCAATTAGTTGAATATACGCTTAAATATGGCATGGCTGGGTTAGAAAATTTAGCGTTAATTCCCGGATGTGTGGGATCTGCACCTATACAGAATATTGGTGCATATGGCATCGAATTACAACATGTCTGCGACTACGTTGAATTATTGGATCTAAAAGAAGGTAAAACGAGGCGTCTTACTGCTGAGGCATGCCAATTCGGTTACCGTGAAAGTATATTTAAGCATCAATATCGCTCTGGGTTTGCAATTACTGCAGTAGGACTTTTTTTAAAGAAAGAGTGGAATCCAATACTGAGTTACGGTGATTTGGCAAAACTGAATCCTGAGACTGTCACGCCACAGCAGGTCTTTGATTCTGTATGCCATATGCGTCGAAGCAAACTCCCTGATCCAATAGTGACAGGCAATGCAGGCAGCTTCTTCAAGAATCCGATAGTTACACAACAGCACGCTAAAGATATCTTACGAGAATATCCACATGCACCCCAGTATTTACAAGCTGATGGCAACGTTAAATTGGCAGCAGGGTGGTTAATCGATCAGTGTAAGCTTAAAGGATTTCAACTCGGTGGTGCGGCTGTTCACGAGCAACAGGCATTAGTTCTGATCAATAAAGATGATGCAAAAAGCTCAGACATTGTCGAGTTAGCTCGTTATGTTCGTAATCAAGTCGATGCAAAGTTCTCTATACGGCTGGAACCAGAGGTTCGCTTTATTGCTGCGTATGGTGAGGTTAACGCTAGCGAGGTATTATCATGAAAGATATTACAGTTCCTCTTAAATTAATTAAGATTCTCTCTGATGGTGAATTTTACTCTGGTGAAGTACTGGGTGAAATGATGGGGATGAGTAGAGCTGCTATTAATAAACATATTCAAACTATACGTGACTGGGGAATTGACGTTTTTACTGTAACAGGTAAAGGTTATTCTTTACCGGTACCTATGCAGTTATTAGATAAAGAAGCCATCCTCAAAAATCTACCAGAGGGGGGAGTAACTGTCCTCTCTGTCGTTGATTCTACTAACCAGTATATTTTAGAACGATTGGACACATTATTCTCCGGTGACGCGTGCCTTGCTGAATATCAGCAATCTGGCCGTGGCCGTCGGGGTCGGCAATGGTTTTCACCCTTTGGGGCGAATTTATATCTGTCCTTATATTGGCGCCTAGAACAGGGACCTGCCGCCGCTGTTGGGGTTAGTTTGGTTATCGGTATCGTCATGGCTGAAGTACTACATAAGCTTGGTGCTGATGGTGTGCGAGTCAAATGGCCCAATGATTTATATCTAAAGGATCGAAAATTAGCTGGCATTCTTGTTGAATTGACCGGAAAAACGGGTGATGCGGCTAATTTGGTGATTGGTGCAGGCATTAATTTGCAAATGAGAGAACCCGCTCCAGATACCATTAATCAAGGCTGGATAAATTTACAAGAAGCAGGTATAGACATTAATCGTAATACACTTGCTTCAACTCTCATTTCTGAGTTGAGAGGGGCTTTGGCTATCTTTGAGCTACAAGGTCTTGAGCCATTCATTTCCAGATGGGAAAAATTGGATAACTATTTTAATCGTCCAATTCGTTTGATTATCGGTAATCGAGAAATATACGGAATTGATCGTGGAATAGATCGCCAAGGCGCATTGTTGTTAGAACGTGATGGCCTAGTCACGCCATATATTGGCGGTGAAATTTCGCTGCGTGGTGCATAAAAAAGGGGGAGCCCCCCTTTTCTCATATCTATTTTCTTAACCGAACACACTCAACGGCGTGGTTAGCACTTTTAGTCATAATAAGGCTAGCTCTTTCCCGAGTAGGTAGGATGTTTTCTTTTAAATTAAGTCCGTTGATTTCTTTCCATAATTGAGATGCAATGCCAACAGCTTCTTCTTCCGTTAGTTTCGCATAATTATGGAAATATGAATTTGGATTTGAGAATGCGCCTTGCCTAAATTTCAGAAAGCGATTTATATACCATGTTTGAAGTAGTGTTTCAGGTGCATCGACATAGATAGAAAAATCCACGAAGTCTGAAACAAAAACTCTATGTGGATCATGTGGATAGTCCATCCCACTTTGTAAGACGTTTAAGCCTTCCAATATTAAAATATCAGGCTGTTCCAATATTTTATGATTGTTAGGGACAATATCATATGCTAGGTGAGAATATGTTGGGGCCGTGACTTGATGTGTTCCTGATTTTATATCAGAAACAAATTTCACCAAGCTATGCATATCATATGATTGTGGAAAGCCTTTTTTCTTCATCAAATCACGTTCTTTGAGCACTTTATTTGGATGAAGAAATCCATCTGTTGTAATTAATTCTACACTGCGATGTTCTGGCCAGCGACTTAATAGTGCTTGGAGTACACGGGCAGTGGTACTTTTTCCGACTGCAACACTGCCTGCAATGCCGATTATATAAGGTATTTTTTGGCCATCAGTCCCTAAGAACTGCTCAAGTACAGCCTGGCGACGTAAGTTAGAGCTGATATAAAAATTGAGCAGGCGAGATAATGGCAGATAAATTTCTGCGACTTCATCTAATGAAAGATCTTCATTAATTCCTTTTAGCTTAATGATCTCTTCTTCTGTCAGCGTTAACGGGACTGAATCGCGCAAGGCGGCCCATTGGCTGCGGTTAAACTGTAGGTATGGCGTGGCCAAAGATTGCTCTCTATTGCTCATAAGTCGTGTTCTGCCTGCTTAACAGGTAAGAAAAGGAACTTTTAGCCTAGCGAAGAAAGCGGGCTGCTAGCTTAGCCAACGCAATGATCGCTGCACCTTCTCTTGTGTAATAAATTTTTGATAATGGGCAGGTTAACACTTTGCTGATAGAAATAAGAAGAGAAAATCGGTTCTGTGGCGGATGCTTCTGCATTTGTACAGCGAGGGCCACTAGCTGACAGTTACTTTACCTAAACCATTCACAACAAAGATACGTTGATGATGGATGTCGGGCGGTAATGGCCAAGGCCTTTGCAAGGAAGCTTACTTGAGTATCTAAATTGGATAGCTCCCTCAATTTATCTCTAACTAAACAACATGTATTTCAAATCTATTCGCTTCAGAAAGCGAACAAAATAGCATCTGTAAATGCAGAGTCTGCTCTTCTAATAGGGAAAAATGTGTTTTTTGGTGCAGAGGAATAGAAGCAAGTTTGATGATGACACCCTCATTTTGTTGGGTGATTCTGGTGGTTCTTTGTGCAAATTTTTGCTGCTACTCTAGATTTATGGGGTGGTTTGGATAAAATCTAAGCGATAGCGCGTTTTACGCAATTTTTTTGTTGCATCGAGCGTTCTGTCTACCTAGAATGCGCAGCACTTGATGCCGGCTTAGCTCAGTAGGTAGAGCAACTGACTTGTAATCAGTAGGTCACCAGTTCGATTCCGGTAGCCGGCACCATCAAGTACACAACCAGGTGGGGTTCCCGAGCGGCCAAAGGGAGCAGACTGTAAATCTGCCGTCACAGACTTCGAAGGTTCGAATCCTTCCCCCACCACCAAATTCAATCCTGATAACAGGATACTCGATACGGTAGTCAGACTAGACCGGATCGACGAAGGCGGGGTCTATAATTTTTATTCCCCAATTTCAAAATCTACAGAAAAATTAGGTAGCCGAGTTCCAGGATGCGGGCATCGTATAATGGCTATTACCTCAGCCTTCCAAGCTGATGATGTGGGTTCGATTCCCACTGCCCGCTCCAAGATGTGCTGATATAGCTCAGTTGGTAGAGCGCACCCTTGGTAAGGGTGAGGTCGGCAGTTCGAATCTGCCTATCAGCACCACTTCCTTTTCCTCCTCCTGATTTTCTTTCTGTGAATAAATTCAGCAAGCTATCGCTTGGTTGATGTGGTGATACCACCGATTTATCCGTGTCTTAGAGGGACAATCGATGTCTAAAGAAAAATTTGAACGTACAAAACCGCACGTTAACGTCGGTACTATCGGCCACGTTGACCATGGTAAAACAACGCTGACCGCTGCAATCACTACCGTTTTGGCTAAAACCTACGGTGGTAACGCACGTGCATTCGACCAGATCGATAACGCACCAGAAGAAAAAGCACGCGGTATCACTATCAACACGTCTCACGTTGAATACGATACCCCGTCT
Organism: Pectobacterium wasabiae CFBP 3304; assembly: GCF_001742185.1. Classification (NCBI taxonomy): domain Bacteria; kingdom Pseudomonadati; phylum Pseudomonadota; class Gammaproteobacteria; order Enterobacterales; family Pectobacteriaceae; genus Pectobacterium; species Pectobacterium wasabiae. The sequence goes on along the minus strand of NZ_CP015750.1, from coordinate 1,436,711 downwards.
CGCCACTACGCGCACGTTGACTGCCCAGGACACGCCGACTATGTGAAAAACATGATCACCGGTGCTGCCCAGATGGATGGCGCGATCCTGGTTGTTGCTGCAACTGACGGCCCGATGCCTCAGACTCGTGAGCACATCCTGCTGGGTCGTCAGGTTGGCGTTCCTTTCATCATCGTGTTCCTGAACAAATGTGACATGGTTGATGACGAAGAGCTGCTGGAACTGGTTGAGATGGAAGTGCGTGAGCTGCTGTCTCAGTACGATTTCCCTGGCGACGACACGCCAGTAATTCGTGGCTCTGCTCTGAAAGCGCTGGAAGGCGAAGCCGAGTGGGAAGCGAAAATCGTCGAACTGGCTGGCTACCTGGATTCTTATATCCCAGAACCAGAGCGTGCAATTGACAAGCCGTTCCTGCTGCCAATCGAAGACGTATTCTCTATCTCCGGCCGTGGTACTGTTGTTACCGGTCGTGTAGAGCGCGGTATCGTTAAAGTCGGTGAAGAAGTTGAAATCGTTGGTATCAAAGATACTGCGAAATCGACCTGTACTGGCGTAGAAATGTTCCGCAAACTGCTGGACGAAGGTCGTGCAGGCGAGAACGTTGGTGTTCTGCTGCGTGGTATCAAGCGTGAAGAAATCGAGCGTGGCCAAGTACTGGCTAAGCCAGGTTCAATCAAGCCGCACACCCAGTTCGAATCAGAAGTGTATATCCTGAGCAAGGATGAAGGCGGTCGTCATACTCCGTTCTTCAAAGGCTACCGTCCTCAGTTCTACTTCCGTACCACTGACGTAACGGGTACCATCGAACTGCCAGAAGGCGTAGAGATGGTAATGCCGGGCGACAACATCAAAATGGTTGTTACCCTGATCCACCCAATCGCGATGGATGACGGTTTGCGTTTTGCAATCCGTGAAGGCGGCCGTACTGTAGGCGCGGGCGTTGTTGCTAAAGTTATCGCTTAATCGCTGATAACGTTTGACGCGACACGCGATAAAAGGGCATCATTTGATGCCCTTTTTCTACGCTGTCATGGTAGAACCTATCTCATCAGCGATTGTGCGGTATAATCATTGGTGAGATAGGCTCTGTAGATACGGCGTAAATACCGAATTATTCGTTCTACAGAACATCTTTCGGTTTGGTTGCCCCGTGGTTGCGGGGCAAAGTTATTTGTCTGAATCATTGTGACAGGTTGGTTTATGAGTGCGAATACCGAAGCTCAGAATAGTGGGCGTGGCCTGGAAGTGATTAAATGGCTAGTAGTCGGTGCCTTGCTGGTCGTTGCGATTGGCGGTAATTCTTATTACCGCGAATTTAGTCTTCCTCTGCGTGCATTGGCCGTTGTTATCCTGATCGCCGCAGCCGGTGGTGTGGCTCTGCTGACCACGAAAGGCAAAGCAACCGTAGCGTTTGCTCGCGAAGCACGTACTGAAGTGCGCAAAGTAATTTGGCCGACTCGTCAGGAAACGTTACACACCACGTTAATCGTTGCCGCGGTGACCGCCGTGATGTCACTGATTTTGTGGGGGCTGGATGGTATTCTGGTCCGTTTGGTATCGTTTATCACTGGCCTGAGGTTCTAAGATGTCTGAAGCTCCAAAAAAACGTTGGTACGTCGTTCAGGCGTTTTCTGGTTTTGAAGGCCGCGTAGCGCAATCGCTGCGTGAGCACATCAAACTCCATAACATGGAAGAACTGTTTGGCGAAGTCATGGTCCCCACTGAAGAAGTCGTTGAGATCCGTGGTGGTCAGCGCCGCAAGAGCGAGCGCAAATTTTTCCCTGGCTATGTTTTGGTACAGATGGTGATGGAAGATGCGAGTTGGCATCTTGTACGTAGTGTGCCTCGTGTTATGGGGTTCATTGGTGGTACATCCGACCGTCCTGCGCCAATTAGTGACAAAGAAGTTGATGCGATTATGAATCGCCTCCAGCAAGTTGGTGACAAACCTCGTCCGAAAACGCTGTTTGAACCAGGTGAAATGGTCCGCGTTAACGATGGCCCATTTGCTGACTTTAACGGTGTTGTTGAAGAAGTGGACTATGAGAAGAGCCGCCTGAAGGTGTCTGTTTCTATATTTGGTCGTGCAACGCCTGTTGAACTGGACTTTGCCCAAGTCGAAAAAGGTTAATGGCCTGACAGAATTTGCTGAAAATAGCTACTTGCCTATGGCGCGAAATTAACCTACAATTTCGCGCCTTTTGTTTTTCGGTTGCCCTAACGGCGGCTGAAACGTAATACAAACCACGGGGAGCCTTTTACTAGGCGCTATTACCCAATCGAGGAAAGCTAAATGGCCAAGAAAGTACAAGCCTATGTCAAGCTGCAAGTTGCAGCTGGTATGGCTAACCCGAGCCCACCAGTAGGTCCGGCTCTGGGTCAACAAGGTGTTAACATCATGGAATTCTGTAAGGCGTTCAACGCTAAAACGGAAAGCCTTGAGAAGGGTCTACCGACTCCAGTTGTTATTACCGTTTATTCTGACCGTTCTTTCACCTTCGTTACCAAAACGCCTCCAGCAGCAGTTCTGCTGAAGAAAGCGGCTGGTATCAAGTCTGGTTCTGGCAAGCCGAACAAAGACAAAGTAGGTAAAGTAACGAGCGCTCAGGTTCGTGAAATCGCAGAAACTAAAGCTGCGGACATGACTGGTTCTGATGTAGACGCCATGGCGCGCTCTATCGCAGGTACTGCTCGTTCCATGGGCCTGGTAGTGGAGGATTAATAAATGGCTAAGCTGACCAAGCGCATGCGCGTGATCCGTGACAAAGTTGATGTAACTAAACAGTATGACATCAACGAAGCTGTTGCTCTGCTCAAAGAGCTGGCCACTGCTAAGTTCGTAGAAAGTGTAGACGTAGCCGTTAACCTCGGCATCGATGCACGTAAATCTGACCAAAACGTTCGTGGTGCAACCGTTCTGCCTCATGGTACCGGTCGTTCTGTTCGCGTAGCTGTCTTCACCCAAGGTGCAAACGCTGAAGCTGCTAAAGCTGCTGGCGCTGAATTTGTGGGCATGGAAGATCTGGCTGATCAGATCAAAAAAGGCGAAATGGGCTTTGACGTTGTTATTGCATCCCCAGATGCAATGCGCGTTGTTGGCCAATTGGGCCAGGTTCTGGGTCCACGCGGCCTGATGCCAAACCCGAAAGTGGGTACTGTAACCCCTAACGTTGCTGAAGCAGTTAATAATGCTAAAGCTGGTCAGGTTCGTTACCGTAACGACAAGAACGGCATTATCCATACCACTATCGGTAAGGTTGATTTCGATTCTAACAAATTGAAAGAAAACCTAGAGTCTTTGTTGATTGCGCTGAAAAAAGCAAAACCATCTCAGGCGAAAGGCGTGTACATCAAGAAAGTTAGCTTGTCTACCACTATGGGCGCTGGCGTTGCCATCGACCAGAGCGGTCTGAACGCTGTTGCTAACTAATAGCTTTTGTTCCGCTTTACTCGGGTGTGAGATTTACCTATAATTTTACGCCCGTTGTTCCTTAAGTGGAATGACGCAAGAATTTTTCGGTTGGAGCCTGGCCTATCCAGGCCTCCGTCCAAGACCGCAGGTGTTTCGTAAGAAACTTAATTTTCCTGCGTAGACGGTGACAGAGCCTAAATAACGTTTTTCTTTTTTATAAAGAATAATTTTTTACTGGATTCTGCTCACCGTGTTTCAACGCTTATCTCTAATTTTGGCGATAGGTGAAGTGAGTTCCGGAGAGTTTCTCCGGCTAAATCCAGGAGCAAAAGCTAATGGCATTAAATCTTCAAGACAAACAAGCAATTGTTGCTGAAGTCAGCGAAGTAGCCAAAGGTGCGCTGTCTGCGGTTGTTGCGGATTCTCGTGGCGTTACCGTTGATAAAATGACCGAACTGCGTAAAGCAGGTCGTGAAGCTGGCGTTTACATGCGTGTTGTTCGTAACACCCTGCTGCGCCGCGTCGTTGAAGGTACTCAATTTGAATGCCTGAAAGACACGTTTGTTGGTCCGACCCTGATTGCATATTCTTTGGAACACCCGGGCGCTGCTGCTCGTTTGTTCAAAGAGTTCGCAAAAGCGAATGCAAAATTTGAGGTCAAAGCTGCAGCCTTTGAAGGTGAGCTGATCCCGGCGGCTCAAATTGACCGTCTGGCAACGCTGCCGACTTACGAAGAAGCACTGGCACGTCTGATGTCGACCATGAAAGAAGCCGCTGCCGGCAAACTGGTCCGCACTCTGGCTGCTGTTCGCGATGCAAAAGAAGCGGCGTAATAGCACTTTCTTTTTTAACGCACTTGCTAACGTATAAACTATTTCTGATTCTTAGGAACTATTGTTATGTCTATCACTAAAGATCAAATTCTGGAAGCAGTAGCAGCTATGTCTGTAATGGATGTTGTTGAACTGGTTTCCGCTATGGAAGAAAAATTCGGTGTTTCTGCTGCTGCTGCTGTAGCTGTAGCTGCTGGCCCAGCTGAAGTTGCTGAAGAAAAAACTGAGTTCGACGTTGTGCTGAAAGCTATCGGCGCTAACAAAGTTGCTGTAATCAAAGCTGTTCGCGGCGCAACTGGTCTGGGCCTGAAAGAAGCCAAAGATCTGGTTGAATCTGCTCCAGCAGTGATGAAAGAAGGCGTGAGCAAAGATGACGCTGAAGCACTGAAGAAATCTCTGGAAGAAGCTGGCGCAGAAGTTGAAGTTAAATAAGCCAACCTTTCAGGTTGCAGCCTGATTTATTAGGCTGATGGCTGGTGACTTTTTAGTCACCAGCCTTTTTGCGCTGTAGGATATCAATGGGATTTCACACTGTTTAGCCATTGATTTCTCCCAATATTTTTTTCTATTGACGACTTAATATACTGCTTTCCAGCATAGGCTCCTTGCCTAAGCAGAAGCAACGAAATGGTTTAAGAGTAATAGAAAGACGTATTACGGAAAGTTCTCTATTTTCCGACCAACATAAATAGTGTTGCATGAACTGTCCTTGTTAGGGCAGACAGAGTGGTTCGACTTGTCAGCTAGCTGAGGAACCCTATGGTTTACTCCTATACCGAGAAAAAACGTATTCGTAAGGATTTTGGTAAACGTCCACAAGTTTTGGACATACCTTATCTCCTTTCTATCCAACTTGACTCGTTCCAGAAGTTTATCGAGCAAGACCCGGAAGGCCAGCACGGTTTGGAAGCTGCATTCCGTTCTGTTTTCCCAATAAAAAGCTATAGCGGTAATTCAGAGCTGCAATACGTTAGCTATCGCTTAGGCGAGCCAGTATTTGACGTTAAAGAATGTCAGATCCGCGGTGTGACGTTCTCTGCGCCGCTACGCGTTAAACTGCGCCTGGTGATCTACGAGCGCGAAGCGCCTGAAGGCACCGTTAAAGACATCAAAGAACAAGAAGTTTACATGGGCGAAATTCCGCTCATGACTGATAACGGTACCTTCGTGATCAACGGTACTGAGCGTGTAATCGTGTCTCAGTTGCACCGTAGTCCAGGTGTGTTCTTCGATAGCGACAAAGGTAAAACCCACTCTTCAGGTAAGGTGCTGTATAACGCACGTATTATTCCTTACCGTGGTTCCTGGCTGGATTTCGAATTTGATCCGAAGGATAACCTGTTTGTCCGTATCGACCGTCGCCGCAAATTGCCTGCGACCATTATCCTGCGCGCGCTAGGTTACTCCACCGAACAGATTCTCGATCTTTTCTTCGATAAAATTGTCTATGAAATCAATGGCAATAAATTGCAGATGGATCTGGTTCCTGAGCGCCTGCGTGGTGAAACTGCATCGTTTGATATCGAAGCGAACGGTAAAGTTTATATCGAAAAAGGCCGCCGTATCACTGCACGTCATATCCGTCAGCTAGAGAAAGACGGCATTGAGCGCATTGAAGTGCCTGTTGAATATATCGCTGGCAAAGTACTGTCCAAAGATTATATCGACGAGAGCACCGGCGAACTGATCGGTGCAGCCAACATGGAACTGTCGCTGGATCTGCTGGCTAAACTGAGTCAGTCTGGTCACAAGCGTATTGAGACCCTGTTCACCAACGATCTTGATCACGGTGCATACATGTCTGAAACCGTGCGCGTCGATCCGTCAAGCGATCGTCTGAGCGCGCTGGTTGAAATCTATCGCATGATGCGTCCTGGTGAACCACCAACGCGTGAAGCAGCAGAAACGCTGTTCGAGAACCTGTTCTTCTCTGAAGACCGCTACGATCTGTCTGCGGTTGGCCGTATGAAGTTCAACCGTTCTTTGTTGCGTGACGAGATCGAAGGTTCCGGTATCCTGAGCAAAGATGACATCATCGAAGTGATGAAGAAGCTCATTGATATCCGTAACGGTAAAGGCGAAGTGGATGATATCGACCACCTCGGCAACCGTCGCATCCGTTCCGTCGGCGAAATGGCAGAAAACCAATTCCGCGTTGGTCTGGTGCGTGTAGAACGTGCTGTAAAAGAGCGTCTGTCTCTGGGCGACCTCGATACGCTGATGCCACAAGACATGATTAACGCCAAGCCGATTTCGGCTGCCGTGAAAGAATTCTTCGGCTCGAGCCAGTTGTCACAGTTTATGGACCAGAACAACCCACTGTCTGAGATTACGCACAAACGCCGTATCTCTGCATTGGGACCAGGTGGTCTGACGCGTGAACGTGCTGGCTTTGAAGTTCGTGACGTACACCCGACTCACTACGGTCGTGTTTGTCCTATCGAAACGCCGGAAGGTCCGAACATCGGTCTGATCAACTCCTTGTCCGTTTATGCGCAAACTAACGAATACGGTTTCCTTGAAACCCCGTATCGTCGCGTGCGTGAAAACGTGGTTACGGATGAGATCCATTACCTGTCTGCGATTGAAGAAGGTAACTTCGTTATCGCACAGGCAAACACCAATTTGGACGAAGAAGGCCGCTTCATCGACGAACTGGTTACCTGTCGTAATAAAGGTGAGTCCAGCTTGTTCAGCCGCGATCAGGTTGAATACATGGACGTTTCCACACAGCAGGTGGTTTCCGTCGGTGCATCCCTGATTCCGTTCCTGGAACACGATGACGCCAACCGTGCCCTGATGGGTGCGAACATGCAACGTCAGGCCGTTCCGACCTTACGCGCTGATAAGCCGCTGGTTGGTACGGGTATGGAACGTGCTGTTGCGGTTGACTCTGGTGTAACTGCCGTAGCCAAACGTGGTGGTACAGTACAGTACGTAGATGCATCCCGTATTGTAATCCGCGTTAATGACGATGAAATGTATCCGGGCGAAGCCGGGATCGACATTTATAACCTGACCAAATATACCCGTTCTAACCAGAACACCTGCATCAGCCAGATGCCGTGTGTGTCTCTGGGTGAGCCGGTAGAACGTGGTGATGTTCTGGCAGATGGTCCGTCCACCGATCTGGGCGAACTGGCACTGGGTCAGAACATGCGCGTGGCATTCATGCCATGGAATGGTTACAACTTCGAAGACTCCATCCTCGTTTCCGAGCGTGTGGTTCAGGAAGATCGCTTTACGACCATCCACATTCAGGAATTGGCCTGTGTGTCTCGTGACACCAAGTTAGGGCCTGAAGAAATTACTGCGGACATCCCGAACGTGGGTGAAGCAGCACTTTCCAAACTGGATGAGTCCGGCATCGTTTATATCGGTGCGGAAGTGACCGGTGGTGACATTCTGGTTGGTAAGGTAACGCCGAAAGGTGAAACCCAGCTGACGCCAGAAGAAAAACTGCTGCGTGCGATCTTCGGTGAGAAAGCGTCTGACGTTAAAGACTCTTCTCTGCGTGTACCAAACGGTGTTTCCGGTACGATCATCGATGTACAGGTCTTTACCCGCGACGGCGTGGAAAAAGACAAACGTGCGTTGGAAATCGAAGAAATGCAACTGAAGCAGGCGAAGAAAGACCTGACTGAAGAGTTGCAGATTCTGGAAGCGGGCCTGTTTGGGCGTATTCACGCCGTGCTGGTTTCTGGCGGCGTAGAAGCTGACAAACTGGACAAACTGCCGCGCGAGCGCTGGTTGGAACTGGGTCTGACTGATGAAGATAAGCAGAATCAGTTGGAACAGCTTGCAGAACAGTATGATGAGCTGAAGCACGAGTTTGAGAAAAAACTCGAAGCTAAGCGCCGTAAAATCACCCAAGGCGATGATCTGGCACCAGGCGTGCTGAAAATCGTTAAGGTTTATCTGGCTGTTAAGCGTCAGATTCAACCGGGTGACAAGATGGCAGGTCGTCACGGGAACAAAGGTGTTATCTCCAAGATCAACCCGATCGAAGATATGCCTTACGATGAGAACGGTACGCCGGTCGATATCGTACTGAACCCGCTGGGCGTACCTTCACGTATGAACATCGGTCAGATTCTGGAAACCCACTTGGGTATGGCTGCAAAAGGTATTGGCGAGAAAATCAACGCCATGCTTAAACAGCACGAAGAAGTGACCAAACTGCGTGAGTTTATCCAGAGAGCCTATGATCTGGGCGACGATGTGCGTCAAAAAGTCGACCTGAGTACTTTCTCAGACGAAGAAGTTATGCGTCTGGCTGAAAACCTGAAGAAAGGTATGCCAATTGCAACGCCAGTATTCGACGGTGCAAAAGAGAAAGAAATCAAGGAACTGTTGCAGATGGGCGGTATCCCTACCTCCGGTCAGATTACCCTGTACGATGGACGTACCGGTGAGCAATTTGAGCGTCAGGTTACAGTGGGCTACATGTACATGCTGAAACTGAACCACTTGGTTGACGATAAGATGCATGCCCGTTCCACCGGTTCTTATAGCCTGGTTACTCAGCAGCCGCTGGGTGGTAAGGCGCAGTTCGGTGGTCAACGCTTCGGTGAGATGGAAGTGTGGGCGCTGGAAGCTTATGGTGCAGCTTATACCCTGCAAGAAATGTTGACCGTTAAGTCTGATGACGTGAACGGCCGTACCAAGATGTACAAGAACATCGTGGATGGCAATCATCAGATGGAACCAGGCATGCCGGAATCCTTCAACGTATTGTTGAAAGAAATCCGTTCGCTGGGTATCAACATCGAGCTGGAAGAAAAGTAATACCAGCTCGTTGTATCGCTGGCATTCGTCATAGGGACACCTGAACGCTGTTTTTAACGGCCATGTTGTTTTTAACAGCATGGCTGCTTTAACGGCATAGTTCAGGTGTCTATCAGGTCTAACTCCGACAGGAGCCAATCCGTGAAAGACTTATTAAAGTTTCTGAAAGCGCAAACTAAGACCGAAGAGTTTGATGCGATCAAAATTGCTCTGGCCTCGCCAGACATGATCCGTTCGTGGTCTTTTGGTGAAGTTAAAAAGCCAGAAACCATTAACTACCGTACGTTCAAGCCTGAGCGTGACGGCCTTTTCTGCGCCCGTATCTTTGGGCCAGTGAAAGATTATGAGTGCTTGTGCGGTAAGTATAAGCGCCTGAAACACCGCGGTGTTATTTGTGAGAAGTGCGGCGTTGAAGTGACCCAAACTAAAGTACGTCGTGAGCGTATGGGTCACATCGAGCTGGCTTCTCCGACTGCGCACATCTGGTTCCTGAAGTCACTGCCTTCCCGTATCGGTTTGCTGTTAGATATGCCGCTGCGTGATATTGAGCGTGTGCTTTATTTTGAATCTTATGTCGTGGTTGAAGGCGGCATGACCAACCTTGAGCGCCGTCAGATCCTGACTGAAGAGCAGTATCTGGATGCGCTGGAAGAGTTTGGTGATGAATTCGACGCGAAAATGGGTGCCGAAGCGATCCAGGCTCTGCTGAAGAACATGGATCTGGAGCAGGAATGCGAGCAGTTGCGTGAAGAGCTGACCGAAACCAACTCCGAAACCAAACGTAAAAAGCTGACCAAGCGTATTAAGCTGCTGGAAGCGTTCGTACAGTCTGGTAACAAACCAGAGTGGATGATCCTGACCGTTCTGCCGGTACTGCCGCCAGATCTGCGTCCGTTGGTTCCGCTGGATGGCGGTCGTTTTGCGACTTCCGACCTGAACGATCTGTACCGTCGCGTGATCAACCGTAACAACCGTCTGAAACGTCTGCTGGATCTGGCTGCGCCAGATATCATCGTACGTAACGAAAAACGTATGTTGCAGGAAGCGGTTGATGCCTTGCTGGATAACGGCCGTCGCGGTCGTGCGATCACCGGTTCTAACAAACGTCCTCTGAAATCTTTGGCCGATATGATCAAAGGTAAGCAGGGTCGTTTCCGTCAGAACTTGCTCGGTAAGCGTGTTGACTACTCCGGTCGTTCCGTCATCACCGTTGGTCCATACCTGCGTCTGCACCAATGTGGCCTGCCGAAGAAAATGGCACTGGAACTGTTTAAACCGTTCATCTACGGCAAGCTGGAACTGCGTGGTCTTGCGACCACCATTAAAGCTGCCAAGAAAATGGTTGAGCGTGAAGAAGCCGTCGTATGGGATATCCTGGACGAAGTCATCCGCGAACACCCGGTACTGCTGAACCGTGCACCAACACTGCACCGTTTGGGTATCCAGGCATTTGAACCGGTACTGATCGAAGGTAAAGCGATCCAGCTGCACCCGCTGGTTTGTGCGGCATATAACGCCGACTTCGATGGTGACCAGATGGCTGTACACGTACCGCTGACGCTGGAAGCCCAGTTAGAAGCGCGTGCGTTGATGATGTCGACCAACAACATCCTGTCCCCTGCGAATGGTGAGCCAATCATCGTTCCTTCTCAGGACGTGGTATTGGGTCTGTATTACATGACGCGTGACTGTGTTAACGCCAAAGGCGAAGGCATGGTGCTCACGGGTCCTAAAGAAGCTGAGCGTGTTTATCGTGCTGGTCTGGCCTCTCTGCATGCGCGCGTTAAAGTGCGTATCACGGAAGAGATCAAAAGCATCGAAGGCGATGTTACGCATCAGACGTCGATTATTGACACGACTATCGGCCGCGCCATCCTGTGGATGATCGTACCGAAAGGTCTGCCGTACTCGATCGTTAACCAGCCTCTGGGCAAGAAAGCGATCTCCAAAATGCTGAACACTTGTTACCGCATTTTGGGTCTGAAACCGACAGTTATCTTCGCTGACCAGACTATGTACACCGGTTTTGCTTACGCGGCGCGCTCTGGTGCTTCCGTAGGTATCGATGACATGGTTATCCCGGAGAAAAAAGCCGAGATTATCGAAGAAGCAGAAACCGAAGTTGCCGAGATTCAGGAGCAGTTCCAGTCTGGTCTGGTTACCGCGGGCGAACGCTACAACAAAGTGATCGATATCTGGGCTGCGGCGAACGAGCGTGTTGCGAAAGCGATGATGGAAAACCTGTCCGTTGAGGATGTGGTTAACCGTGATGGCGTGGTTGAGCAGCAGGTTTCTTTCAACAGCATCTTTATGATGGCCGACTCCGGTGCGCGTGGTTCTGCGGCACAGATTCGTCAGTTGGCGGGTATGCGTGGTCTGATGGCGAAACCAGATGGTTCCATCATCGAGACACCAATCACCGCAAACTTCCGTGAAGGTTTGAACGTACTCCAGTACTTCATCTCGACGCACGGTGCGCGTAAAGGTTTGGCGGATACCGCACTGAAAACGGCAAACTCCGGTTACTTGACGCGTCGTCTGGTTGACGTTGCGCAGGATCTGGTTGTGACCGAGGACGACTGTGGTACCCATGAAGGTATCATGATGACGCCGGTTATCGAGGGTGGTGATGTTAAAGAACCACTGCGTGAGCGCGTACTGGGCCGTGTAACGGCTGAAGACGTGATCAAACCGGGCACCGCGGATATTCTGGTTCCACGTAACACGCTGCTGAACGAGCAGTGGTGTGACATGTTGGAAGAGAACTCCGTTGACGCCGTTAAAGTACGTTCAGTGGTAAGCTGCGAAACCGACTTTGGCGTGTGCGCCAATTGCTACGGTCGCGATCTGGCTCGTGGTCATATCATCAACAAAGGTGAGGCTATCGGGGTTATCGCGGCACAGTCCATCGGTGAGCCAGGTACACAGTTAACCATGCGTACGTTCCACATCGGTGGTGCGGCATCGCGTGCGGCTGCTGAGTCCAGCATTCAGGTGAAAAACAAAGGTAGCCTGAAACTGAGCAACGTGAAGTTCGTTATGAACAGCAACGGTAAATTGGTTATTACTTCACGTAATACCGAACTGAAACTGATCGACGAATTCGGACGTACTAAAGAAAGCTATAAAGTGCCTTACGGTGCGGTGATGGCGAAGGGTGATGGTTCAGACGTTAGCGGTGGCGAAACCGTCGCAAACTGGGACCCGCATACCATGCCAGTGGTGACCGAAGTGAGCGGTTTCATCCGCTTTGCTGACATGATTGACGGTCAGACCATTACTCGCCAGACCGACGAACTGACTGGTTTGTCTTCTATCGTGGTTCTGGATAGTGCAGAACGTACCGGTAGCGGTAAAGACTTGCGTCCAGCACTGAAAATCGTTGACGGCAAAGGTGAAGATGTACTGATCCCAGGTACTGATATGCCTGCTCAATACTTCCTGCCGGGTAAAACGATTGTTCAGTTGGAAGATGGGGTGCAGATTGGTGCCGGTGATACATTGGCGCGTCTCCCTCAGGAATCCAGTGGTACCAAGGATATTACCGGTGGTCTGCCACGCGTAGCCGATCTGTTCGAAGCCCGTCGTCCGAAAGAGCCGGCAATTCTGGCAGAGATCAGCGGCATCATTTCCTTCGGTAAAGAAACCAAAGGCAAGCGCCGTCTGGTAATTTCTCCGTTGGATGGCAGCGATGCTTACGAAGAGATGATTCCGAAATGGCGTCAGCTCAACGTGTTCGAAGGTGAAGTTGTGGAACGTGGTGACGTTGTTTCCGACGGCCCAGAGTCTCCGCACGATATCCTGCGTCTGCGTGGCGTACATGCAGTAACGCGTTATATCACCAACGAAGTTCAGGAAGTTTACCGTCTGCAAGGCGTTAAGATTAACGATAAACACATCGAAGTTATCGTTCGTCAGATGTTGCGTAAAGGCACCATCGTTAGCGCGGGTAGTACGGAATTCCTGGAAGGCGAACAGGCAGAAGTGTCTCGCATCAAGATTGCTAACCGTCAGTTGGAAGCGGATGGCAAGATCACGGCAACGTACAGCCGCGATCTGCTGGGTATCACCAAAGCATCTCTGGCGACCGAGTCCTTCATTTCTGCGGCATCGTTCCAGGAAACCACTCGCGTACTTACCGAAGCGGCTGTTGCAGGTAAACGTGATGAACTGCGTGGCCTGAAAGAGAACGTTATCGTAGGTCGTCTGATCCCAGCGGGTACGGGTTATGCGTACCATCAGGATCGTATGCGCCGCCGTCAGGCGGGTGAAGCGCCTGTTGTGCCTCAGGTGAGTGCCGATGAAGCTTCTGCTAACTTGGCCGAGCTGCTGAATGCAGGCTTTGGTAGCAGCGACGACGAGTAAGTCTCTTTACGCTGCACTATCATGCGGTAAATAACAAAAACCCCGGCTATCATGGTCGGGGTTTTTTGTTGTACAGTAGTGTAAAGTAATTAGAACGGAACCGACATGGACACCTCAACTACGCCAACTCTCTCACAGCCTGGCGACTCATTACCTCATCAGAATGATTCACTCTCTTCTGATAAAACCCTACAAACACAGTCAGTAAGCCATTCTCAACATCGAGCAAAACGCGCAGCATGGGGCAGTTTTGTGGGGGCTGTTGTCGATTGGTACGATTTCCTACTGTACGGAATTGTTGCCGCCCTTGTATTTAATGCAGAATTTTTTCCGCAGATCAGCCCGACGATGGGGACGCTGGCGGCATTTGGTACGTTCGGTGTTGGTTTCCTGTTTCGCCCGTTAGGCGGCATGGTGTTTGGTCATTTCGGCGACAAGCTGGGCCGTAAACGGATGTTGATGATTACAGTCTGGATGATGGGCATTTCTACTGCGCTGATTGGACTGTTGCCGTCATTTGACTCTATTGGCTGGTGGGCTCCGGTGCTGTTGGTTACGCTGAGGGCCATTCAGGGATTCGCGGTCGGCGGCGAATGGGGTGGGGCGGCACTGTTGGCGGTAGAGAGTGCGCCGAAGAAAAAGAAAGCTTTTTACAGCAGTGGCGTACAGGTAGGCTTCGGCGTCGGGCTGTTGCTGGCAACCGGATCGGTATCGGTAGTGAGCAATTTGACCACTAATGAGGAATTTACTACTTGGGGATGGCGTCTGCCGTTCTTATTCAGCCTGATTCTGGTTGCTATTGCCTGGTGGGTACGTAACGGGATGGATGAGTCTCAGGAGTTTGAGGCGAATAAAACGCTAGGTGAAAGAGCAAACAAACTGCGTTCATTCCCGATTATGGAAGCACTGCGCCAGCACCCTAAAGCCTTTCTGCTGATTATTGCGTTACGGCTTGGTGAACTGTTGACGATGTATATCGTCACCGCATTTGCACTCAATTACTCCACCACCCATCTTGGGTTATCGCGCGATATCTTTCTGAACATCGGGCTGCTGGTGGGGGCGATCAGTTGTGTGTCTATTCCTTTCTTTGCTTATCTGGCAGATAGCTTTGGCCGTCGTCGTATCTATGTGACTGGTGCGTTGATTGGCGCGGTGAGTGCAGTGCCATTCTTCATGGCGTTGGAAAGTCACAACACGCTGCTGATTCTGTTCTTTGCCATCATGCTGGCGAATGCTGCTCACGATATGATCGTTAGCGTACAGCAGCCGATGTTTACCGAGCTATTTGGTACGGCGTATCGCTATAGCGGGGCTGGCGTGGGCTATCAGGTTGCCAGCGTGGTCGGCGGCGGGTTTACGCCTTTTATCGCTGTTTTGCTGGTGCAGTTTATGGATGGTTCATGGCACGCGGTGGCGGCCTATCTTGCCATCGGTTGCTTACTGTCAGCAGTTGTCGGGATGCGGATGAAAGCACCCGCAGACGATACGGTACCTCACTAACTTCTTTATCTCTCTAATCTAAAATGCCGATACAGATGCAAGATGCAGCGTTTGTACCGGCACTTTTCTACTGTTTATTGTTTTTTGCGGCGGTGTTATCTGAATCGATCGAGATCGCTTCTCTTCAGTCCGATATCTTTCAGTCCAGCATCGCTCAGATTCCGCAGTATCTTTAGCGTGTGCGCCCTTGCTCGCCAGGCCTTCCATAAGCGGTACGGCAAAATAAGCATTAGCCAAAATGGTGACTCGCGGAACGGTTTTTGTGATCGATTCTCATGAAATTCCATATTTTCCCCCTCGCCAGTGAATGATTGCAATGATGAGGTGAAAGGCATTTTCAATACAGATGCAAAAAATTGATATTTTCATCATACAGATTGTGTGATATCACATCTGAATGGCGATTTTCATGTGAATCTGTACTGGTTACTGCGGTTAATTGTGATAAGGAATGATACTGATGACGCGTTATCAACACCTGGCTGAGCTGTTAGAAAAGCGTATTGAACAAGGACTGTATCAAGGCGGAGAACGCCTGCCTTCCGTTCGAGCACTCAGTACAGAGCATGGTGTAAGCATCAGTACCGTACAGCAGGCCTATCATCTGCTGGAAACCCGACAGTTGATTATGCCGCAGCCGCGTTCGGGATATTTTGTCACTCCGCGTAAGGCAACGCCGCCTGTACCGGCGCTGACACGTCCCGCTCAACGTCCGGTTGAGATCACGCAGTGGGAATCGGTACTGGAGCTGGTGAACGTGCGTCTGGAAACCAATGTGCTGAAGTTTGGTAGCGGAATGCCGGACGTGACCCAACCGACCATCAAACCGCTGTGGAAGGAGATGGCTCGTCTTTGCCAGTATCAGGATCCTCGAATTTTACAATATGACAGCGTATATGGTGTGCCAGCGTTACGTGAGCAGGTCGCCCGCCTTACCGTCGATTGCGGCTGCCAGTTGACGCAAGATGATATTGTGATCACCACTGGCTGTCAGGAAGCCTTGTTTGTTGCTGTGCGCGCGGTTTGTCAGCCCGGCGACATTGTGGCCGTCGAATCCCCCGCGTTTCCGGGCACGATGCAGATCCTCCGTGGGCTGGACATTAAAGCGATCGAGATCCCAACCGATTCAGTGACGGGGATCAGCCTGGAAGCATTGCGGCTGGCGCTGGATCAATGGCCGGTCAAAGCCGTACTTTTGGTGCCAAGCTGTAACAATCCGCTTGGATTCATCATGCCGGATGCCCGTAAGAAATCGCTGGTGACTCTGGCGCAGCATTTTGATATTGCGATTATTGAAGATGATGCTTATGGCGAGTTGGCCTATGAGTATCCGCGTCCTCGAGCGATCAAATCCTTTGATGAAGACGGGCGTGTGCTGTTGTGCAGTTCGTTCTCGAAGAATCTGGCTCCCGGCTTGCGCGTTGGCTGGATCGCCCCAGGGCGCTATCTGGAGCGAGTGATTCACACAAAATACATCAGCACGGGCTCGACGGTGGTACAGCCCCAGCTTGCCGTGGCGGAATTTATTCGACAGGGACACTATCAGCCCCACTTGCGCCGTATGCGCGCTCAGTACAAAGCCAACCTAAGCACCTTCACCTGCTGGGTACGCGAGTATTTTCCGTCCAATATTTGTGTCAGCCGTCCGCAAGGTGGATTCTTGGTGTGGATTGAACTGCCTGAATATTTTGATTCGCTCAAGCTCACCCGTGAAGTCAGGAAAGCGGGCATACAGATAGCCGCGGGGTCGCTATTCTCCGCTTCAGGGAAATATCGCAATTGTATTCGACTCAATTATGCCAATCGTTTCACAGAAGAGATGAGGGAAGGGCTGCGCATTGTGGGCAGCGAGGTTGCTAAAATGATGCATACGCTTCCTGACTAGAACGCCCCTTGATGATTTTTTAAGGAAGGGCCGATACGGGTAAGGATAAGCCCCGTATCGGCGGGTTGATGTGCAGAACCGATAAGTGGCAAACGGTTCCGGTCAACAGGTTGAGTAACTCAGTCCTGCCAACGACGCTACTGTATTCTTCATAGCAGGCCGTGACGATAGGCCGAATGTCGTGTTGCGCAGCGCTATCCTGAGAATATTGCCTTACGTGTAATTCCCATTTCTGCCTGCGAGCCACTTCGCAAATCATGCCTATCACTCATATCGATTGCTTAAGATCCGAGATACGAAGGCTACCACGGTGCGAGGCGTCCCTGCGGGAATCTCATCACCGTGTTTCCCTCTTACTTCACGCTTAAGTGATCATCGCCGCCTTATCTGCCCAAATAGCCGTCCCAGTCTTTCCAAACTGGCTGGAGACCAGCGCGCATGATGGCCTGCGCCACGTCTTCAGGACGCCGTGAATCATGCGGCGAGAACTGTTCCAGCTCGGGGTGGTTGTCGGCATATCCGCCCGGCTGAGTTTTGGAAAACGCGCTGACGTTATTAATCGCAATGGGAATGGCATGATCGCGAAAGAAAGGCGATTCACGCGTGGAGAGCGATAACTCAATATCTGGTGACAACAACCGAAATGCACAAATCACCTGCATGAGTTGTGCTTCATCCATTAGCGATGCCGGCTCAATACCGCCCGCACAGGGGCGCAGACGAGGAAACGAGATAGAGTAACGGCTCTGCCAGTAGCTTTGCTGTAGGTGCAGCAGGTGTTCTGCCACCATGTAGCAATCGGTTCGCCAGCTATTGGACAGGCCGATTAACGCCCCCAGTCCGATCTTGTCGATCCCCGCACGACCAAGTCGATCCGGCGTGGCGAGCCGCCAGTGGAAATCCTGTTTTTGTCCTTTTAGATGGTGCAACTGGTAAGTCGCTGGATGATAGGTTTCCTGATAGACCATCACGCCATCCAACCCTAGCGTTTTCAACTCGGCATACTCGTCCTGCGACAGCGGCTGGACTTCAATCATTAGCGAGCTGAAGAGCGGTCGAATCAGCGGAAAGACGCGACGAAAATAATCCATCCCCACTTTACGCTGGTGTTCTCCGGTTACGAGTAGCAGATGCTCGAACCCGAGATCCTTGATAGCGGCGCATTCACGCAGGATTTCCGCGTCATCCAGCGTTTTTCGTTTGATGTGATTACTCATCGAAAAGCCGCAGTAGGTGCAGTCGTTAGAGCACAAGTTGGACAGATATAGCGGTACATAAAAGCTCACCGTATTGCCAAACCGCTGGCGGGTGAGTTGCTGTGCCCGCTGGGCTAGCGGTTCCAGATAAGCGCTGGCGGCAGGTGAAATGAGCGCCATAAAATCGTCACGCGTCAGGTGTGGTGCGGTGAGCGCTCGTTCAACATCCTGTGCGGTTTTACTGTTGATGCGCAGCGTCAGGTCATCCCAATCGAGTTGTTCCCAGACGGTTTGAAAATCGACGCTCATCACTTTGTCCCTTCCGTTTGCCGATCTTCCGTTTGTCGATTAAGAAAACCGGTGAGCGGGCTGGTGGCGCTGGCGACAAACTGCTTATTTCCCAGCCCGGCCTGACGAGCAAGCCGACCGGCATCGACGGCCAGCCGAAATGCGTGCGCCATCGCCACAGGATCGCGGGCAACAGCGATTGCCGTGTTTACCAGTACCGCGTCGGCTCCCATTTCCAGCGCATCGGCCGCATGACTGGGCGCACCGATGCCCGCATCGACAATTACCGGAATGCGTGCTTGCTCGATGATAATGCGGAGGAAATCACGTGTTTGCAGCCCTTGATTAGAGCCGATTGGCGCGCCCAGCGGCATCACCGCCGCGCAGCCAACTTCTTCCAGCCGTTTGCACAACACCGGGTCGGCACCGCAGTAGGGCAGCACCGTGAAGCCCTCTTTTACTAACTGTTCGGCGGCCTTTAGCGTTTCGATAGGGTCGGGCAGCAGGTATTTCACGTCGGGGTGAATTTCCAATTTCAACCAGCGAGTGCCCAGCGCTTCACGCGCCAGACGGGCGGCAAAAATAGCTTCGTCTGCGGTTTTGGCTCCTGACGTATTTGGCAGCAGCTTAATACCGAGCTGGCGTAGCGGGGCGAGAATGGCATCATTTCCGCTATTCAGATCTACACGTTTCATCGCCATGGTGACTAACTGCGAACCGGAAGCCTCAAGTGCCGCCAGCATCAGTTCTGGCGTAGCGAATTTGCCAGTGCCGGTTAGCAGCCGCGAAGTTAATATCGTATCGGCAATGTGTAGCATGTCATCCTCCCGCGATGGCTTGAAAAAGCAAAATGTCATCACCGTCTTGCACCTGATGCTGTGACCAGGTGGCGCGCGGGATAATGGTTTGGTTGATGGCTAACGCGGTGCCGGGCTGAAATCGATTTATCTGGTTCAGCAGCGTCTCAACCGTAATAGCCTCTGGACATTCAAAGGGTTCATCATTCAGCGTGATTTTCATGCCACGCCCCCGCATACCGGGCAATGAGGTGAACGCGTCAGTTGGAGTGTGTTCCAGCTCTGCTGTTTGCCATTGAACATTCTCAGCTTGCCGTCCAGCGCGGACGGCATCCCCGCCAGCAGTTTGATTGCTTCCAACGCCTGAAGTGTGCCAATCACGCCGACTACTGGGCCAAGTACGCCCGCAGTGCGACAGTTGCGCTGCGGTTCGGCGGTATCAGGGTACAGGCAGGCGTAGCAGCCAGACTGATAAGGTGGCATGAAGACTGCGAGCTGGCCGCTGAAACCGACGGCGCTACCGCTGATCAACGGTTTGCCTGCACCCACGCAGGCGGCGTTAACCGCATGACGGGTTGTCATGTTGTCGCTGCAATCCAGTACCAGATCGACACGGCTGACGGCGCTGTGTAACGCGTCACCGCTTAGCCTTTCGGTGAGTGCTATTACTTCTGAGTACGGATTTAATGCCCGTAGTTGACGCTGTGCCAACACCGCTTTGGGCTTGTCGGTGTCGCTGGTGCGATACAGAATCTGGCGTTGCAGGTTGCTGATGTGCAGTGAGTCATCGTCGGCGAGCAGTAGCGTGCCGACCCCTGCGGCGGCCAGATAGAGTGAGGCGGGGGAGCCCAACCCACCGAGCCCTACCAGTAGAACGCGGGCGGCTTTGAGTTTCTCCTGACCTTCAGGACCAATATCTTCCAGCATCAGTTGACGGCTGTAGCGCATAAACTCGCTATCGCTCAGTCCCGCAGGCGTTGGAGGGCAAGTCGTTACCATGTTATGCCTCCCGTCCTTCAATTATCTTGAGCAGCGTCGCAGTGGCCTGCTGCCAGTCAGGTGCTTGCGTAATAGCGCTGACGACGGCAATGCTGCCGACGCCCGTTTCCAGCACCGCAGGTACTTTGTCGATGCCGATCCCGCCAATCGCCACGGTGGGAAAACGGCCTTGTAGATCGGCGATGTGCCGAGTCAGTTCGGCTAGCCCCTGCGGCGCGGAAGGCATGTCTTTGGTTTGCGTGGGGAAAATATGCCCTAAGGCGATGTAGGACGGGTTGACTGCCACCGCTCGCGCCAGTTCACGATCGTCGTGCGTGGAGAGACCTAAGCGCAGGCCCGCTTGTTTAATCGCGCTCAGATCGGCGGTATCCAGATCTTCCTGACCCAGATGTACGCCATACGCCTGATGTTTTACTGCCAATTTCCAGTAGTCATTGATGAAGAGCTGTGCCTGATAGCGACGACCTAATGCGATCGCTTGGATCACATCGGCTTCGGCCTGTTCATCGGACCGATCTTTGATTCTTAGCTGGATCGTTTTCACTCCGACACCGAGCAGACGTTCGATCCACTCCACGCTATCGACAACGGGATAGAGCCCCAGCCGCTGTGCCGTCGGGGCAAAAGGCGTCGAGTCCGTCATTTGCTTTCCTCGGCTTGCAGGCTGGTGGCGCTGTGATAAAGCTCGCTGCCGCGAGAGCGGAATTCCTGCGACATCTCAGCCATGCCGATTTCAATCGGTTTGGCTTCGGCTTCCTGTTTGGCGGCGTAATCGCGTACTTCCTGCGAGATTTTCATCGAGCAGAATTTCGGGCCGCACATGGAACAGAAGTGGGCGACTTTACCGGATTCTTGTGGCAGGGTTTCATCGTGGTAGGCACGTGCCGTTTGGGGATCGAGCGCCAGATTGAACTGGTCTTCCCAGCGGAATTCGAAACGCGCTTTCGACATGGCGTTATCACGGATCTGTGCGCCGGGATGGCCTTTCGCCAAATCGGCGGCGTGGGCGGCGATCTTATAGGTAATCAATCCCTGTTTAACGTCTTCTTTGTTCGGCAAGCCAAGATGTTCCTTCGGCGTCACGTAGCAGAGCATCGCGCAGCCGAACCAGCCGATCATGGCGGCACCGATGCCGGAGGTGAAGTGATCGTAACCCGGTGCGATATCGGTGGTTAATGGGCCGAGCGTATAGAACGGCGCTTCGTGACAGTGCTCCAGCTCTTCAGTCATATTGCGGCGGATCATTTGCATCGGCACGTGGCCGGGGCCTTCGATCATCACCTGTACGTCGTATTCCCAGGCAATTTTGGTTAGTTCACCCAGCGTATGCAGTTCGGCGAACTGGGCTTCGTCGTTGGCATCCTGAATGGAACCGGGGCGCAAGCCGTCACCCAGCGACAGCGCGACGTCATAGGCGGCGCAGATTTCACAGATTTCACGGAAGTGTTCGTACAGGAAGCTCTCTTTGTGATGCGACAGACACCATTTCGCCATAATGGAACCGCCGCGTGAAACGATGCCGGTCAGGCGTTTGGCCGTCATCGGCACGTAGCGCAACAGCACACCGGCATGGATAGTGAAATAATCCACCCCTTGTTCCGCTTGTTCCAGTAGCGTATCGCGGAACATTTCCCAGTTCAGGTTTTCTGCCACGCCGTTCACTTTCTCCAGCGCCTGATAGATCGGCACGGTTCCGATTGGCACGGGGCTGTTACGCAGGATCCACTCGCGAGTTTCGTGAATATAGCGGCCGGTCGAGAGATCCATCACCGTATCCGCGCCCCAACGGGTAGACCAGACCAGCTTTTCCACCTCTTCTTCGATGGAGGATGTCACGGCGGAGTTACCGATATTGGCGTTAACCTTCACCAGAAAATTGCGCCCGATAATCATCGGCTCCGATTCTGGGTGATTGATGTTGGAAGGAATAATGGCACGCCCGGCGGCGACTTCCTGACGGACAAACTCCGGCGTGATGTTTTCCGGCAGGAGAGCACCGAAACTTTGTCCAGGATGCTGCTGGCGCAGTACTTCACCACGAATGCGTTCGCGTCCCATATTTTCGCGAATGGCGATAAATTCCATTTCCGGGGTAATTATCCCCTGCCGCGCATAGTGGAGTTGAGTGACACATTTGCCTGCTTTGGCACGCTGTGGTCGTGGCAAATGCTCAAAACGCAGATGATCCAGACCGGCATCCGCCAGACGCTGCTGGGTGAAATCGGAACTGACGCCGGATAGCGCCTCGGTGTCGTGACGTTCTGCAATCCAACTGGCGCGCAGCTTCGCTAACCCAACGCGGACATCGGGTTGTGCTGCGGGATCGCCATACGGCCCTGACGTATCGTAAACCGGGATCGCCTCATTGGGTTCGTATTGGGGATTGTCTTTGTTACCACCGAGTAGCGTCGGGCTGAGCTGGATTTCCCGCATCGGTACGGCGATGTCGCCGCGCGAACCTGCAAGGTAAATGCGTTTGGAATTGGGAAAGGCGGTTCCCTGTAAGGTTTCAATAAACTGTTGGGCAGCGGCACGCTGTTCACGGCGACCCGATTTTGACAACACTGTTTCTATAGACAAGGGTTCTGTAGACATAGCAAGTTCCTGTAATACGTAAAGGGAAGATTGCTTGTCTGGAGCCGGAGGGAGTAATAATGATATTGAGCATCAGAGCAGGTATATAGGAATACGCAGCCATGAGCTTAATGAAGTGCATTACTCTTGTTCCCTTCGCAGGTATTAACCCGATCAGGTTCCGCGGATCCCGAATTAACGGTCTCAGCCTGTGCACTTATAGGTTCCGTAAAAACGAAACACAAGCACGCTAGGCACTCCGACAAGATTTGCCCGTCAGTTAAACGGGTCAATAAAACCCCCACACTGTATGACGGCAAAACGCGGATGTCAAAGCGTGCCGCTTTTACCTGTGCAGCGTGTGATGATGTTCTTAAATAACGCCAAATGACGGCTAGTTATCGTAAACCTGCTTGATCATGTTGTCTTCTAATGTAAAACGCTCTTCCAATGCCTCGCCGACGCTGGAAAGTGCCTGCTGGAATTCGAAACAGTTATCATCATCGATAGCGGCTGCCAGATGGCTATCGTAAAACGTCATGATTTGCTGCGTATTGTTTTGCAGGGCGAGGTCGAGTTGGGTGGAAAGCGCTAATACCTGTTCGCTGTGGGTCGCTGCTTCATGCAGCATCTTTTCGTATAAATGAAAGTGGCCGGTAGAAAGATAGTCCACCAGATTCTGGCAAAAATGATCCAATGCTTCTTCATCCAAAAGAGAAAGCGCTTCCTTGTTCGGCTTGATGCCAACCAGATGATAGTAAGCCACCAGAAGCTGCTTACGCGCTTGTAGCCATTGGTCGATTAACGCATTATTGCCACCAACGTATTCAGTCAGACTTTGTAGCTGGTTTAGCATTGTTGACTCCGTGAACGGTAAGAAATAACTGAAATCCCAGTTATAAAACTTATGTAATCACTCTGAATGTAAAATGCCAGTGAAGTGGCAATGGAGCAATAAAAAGATATGGAACAGACGCTAAAAGGTGATGAAACCGGCTGGTGGATAGTTAGCGATGCAATACAAATCTGGCTGCCTCAAGGGGAATTGCCGTGCGGAACGGCGATAGAGTGGTCGTTGCAAGGGAAAGTGGCTCGCCAGATTGGCGAATGGCAAGGGCAGCCCGCCTGGCTGGTATGCCAGGGGCGGGATACGGGTATGGCATCCGTTCGCCAATTGCTCGATCAAGACGTGGGCTTATTCCAACTGGCGGGGCGAGGCGTGCAGTTGGCCGAGTTCTATCGCTCCCATCGTTTTTGCGGTTACTGTGGCCATGAAATGGTACATAGCAAGACGGAGTTGGCGTGCTTATGTGGTCACTGCAAAGAACGTTATTATCCGCAGATCGCGCCCTGCATCATTGTCGCGATTCGCCGTGGCAAGGAAATTTTGCTGGCGCAGCATAATCGGCATCGCGGAAACATGTACACCGTGCTGGCTGGATTTGTAGAAGTGGGCGAAACGCTAGAGCAAACGGTCGTGCGTGAGGTGATGGAAGAGAGCCAAATTCAGATAAAAAACCTGCGTTACGTAAGTTCGCAGCCTTGGCCATTTCCTCATTCACTGATGATGGCGTTTATGGCGGATTATGCGGGTGGCGAAATCAAGCACGACCCGAAAGAGTTGCGTGACGCGGGCTGGTTCCGCTATGACCAACTCCCACAGTTGCCTCCGCTGGGCACCGTAGCTCGTCGACTTATCGAGGATACGGTGGTGTTGTGCCGCGCTTATCACGAGAACGAAGGCTGACGTGGTACTATTTGCACCATTAACGTATTGGTTTCATAACACGTTCGTTTTATAACGCATCCGCTTCATCACATCTATCTGGTGTAGAACCGCCGTGAGGCTGAAAGGAAGAGAACATGACCGACCTGAAAAACGATCGCTATTTGCGGGCGTTATTGCGCCAACCTGTTGATGTCACCCCAGTGTGGATGATGCGTCAGGCGGGGCGTTATCTACCAGAATATAAGGCAACGCGTGCGCAGGCGGGGGATTTTATGTCACTGTGCAAAAATGCAGAGTTGGCGTGTGAAGTCACGTTACAGCCTTTGCGGCGTTATGCGCTGGATGCGGCAATCCTGTTCTCCGATATCCTCACGATCCCTGATGCCATGGGCTTAGGGCTCTACTTTGAAGCAGGGGAAGGTCCGCGCTTTCACTCTCCCATCACGTCTCATGCCGATGTGGTTAAGCTGCCGATTCCCGATCCAGAACAGGAGCTCGGCTATGTGATGAACGCGGTGCGGACGATCCGTAAAAATCTTGCCGGGGAAGTGCCGCTGATTGGCTTCTCGGGTAGCCCGTGGACGCTGGCAACCTATATGGTGGAGGGCGGTAGCAGCAAAGCGTTTACCGTCATCAAGAAAATGATGTTTGCTGAACCTAAAACGCTGCACCTGTTGCTGGATAAGCTGGCTGATAGCGTCATTCTTTATCTTAACGCGCAGATTCGCGCGGGTGCGCAGGCCGTGATGGTATTCGATACCTGGGGCGGCGCATTGAGCGGGCGTGACTACAAAGAGTTCTCCCTGCGTTACATGCATAAGATTGTTGATGGTTTACAGCGAGAGAATGAAGGCCGCCGTGTGCCCGTGACGCTCTTTACTAAAGGTGGAGGACAGTGGCTGGAGGCGATGGCAGAAACAGGCTGTGACGCGCTGGGACTGGACTGGACAAGTGACATTGCCGATGCGCGTCGTCGCGTAGGCGATAAAGTGGCACTACAGGGGAATATGGATCCCTCAATGCTGTATGCCGATCCGGCACGGATCGAACAGGAAGTGGCGTCGATCCTCGCTGGGTTTGGGCAAGGAGATGGGCATGTTTTCAATCTGGGACACGGTATTCATCAGGACGTGCCACCGGAACATGCAGGCGTTTTTGTTGAGGCGGTGCATCGGTTGTCCCGCCCTTATCACGGATGATTCACAGGAGGTGATGTGATTGATACACAACGGCTGCGGGCCGAACAGTTGGCTCGCGCTTCTGATGTGATTCGGCACGACGATTTACCTTTTGAGCAGCCCGCGTTTATCGCGGGTGCGGATGTTGGCTTTGAGCAAGAAGGCTCGGTAACTCGCGCGGCGATTGCGGTAATGCGCTATCCTTCGTTGGAGCTGGTAGAATACAAGATTGCGCGTATCAGCACGACGATGCCTTATATCCCCGGTTTTCTTTCATTTCGTGAATGCCCCGGTCTGTTAGCTGCATGGGCGTTGCTTGAGCAAAAGCCGGATCTGTTGTTTGTCGATGGGCATGGGATTACCCACCCACGCCGTCTCGGCGTTGCCAGCCATTTTGGTCTGCTCGTTGACGTTCCCACAATTGGCGTGGCGAAAAGTCGACTTTGTGGCCGGTTTGAGCCGTTGGCGGAGAGCGTCGGCAGCCAGCAGCCGTTGTTGGATAAGGGTGAGCAAATTGGTTGGGTATGGCGCAGTAAAGTGCGCTGTAATCCGCTATTTGTGGCGACGGGGCATCGAGTCAGTCAGGATAGCGCATTGCACTGGGTACAATGTTGTATGCGCGGCTACCGTTTACCGGAGCCGACCCGCTGGGCTGATGCTGTCGCATCGAATCGTCCCGCATTTGTGCGTTGGCAACGGCTGCAAGCGGCTAGCGTATTGTTGTAAAACTTTAGGAATTCAGGCATAGGGCGTCACTGTGATTTCAGGTACACTGCCGTCCGTCGCCGTTAATGAGCATAAAAATGTTACGTAACCCCATTCATTTACGTCTGGAAAAGCTGGCGAGCTGGCAACATGTCACTTTCATGGCATGTCTTTGTGAACGTATGTATCCAAATTACCACGAGTTTTGTCGTCAAACAGAATTCGGAGACGCGATGGTTTACCGCCGTATTCTCGATTTGGTATGGGAAACATTGGTTGTTAAAGATGCGAAGGTCAATTTCGATAACCAGTTGGAAAAGCTGGAAGAAGCGGTTCCCGCCGCGGAAGATTACGATCTTTACGGTGTTTATCCGGCTATTGATGCCTGCATCGCATTGGGTGAGCTGATTCATTCGCGTTTAAGCGGTGAAACACTGGAGCATGCGATAGCCATCAGCGAAGCGTCTATCCGTACCGTTGCTATGTTGGAAATGACGCAGGCTGGCAAAGAAATGACCGACGACGAGCTAAAGGTTTTACCTGCGATTGAAGAAGAATGGGACATCCAATGGGAGATTTTTCGCCTGTTGGCGGCCTGTGAAGAACGCGACATTGAGCTGATCAAAGGGCTCCGTTCCGATCTGCGCGAGGCCGGAAGTAGTAACATCGGGATAAATTTGCATCAATAACGCGATAAAACGTGATTTAAGGCCTGAAATGGCCTGTCTTTAGGCTTCACATTCGCACCCTGTCTGGTCTACATTTGGGGGGCGTAAAAAAAGTGGCTGTCGGTGCGTGTATGCAGGAGAGTGCTACTACACCCAAAAACGGGAAAGGGCATATCCGTCGCACTCGATGCTTAGCAAGCGATAAACACACTGTAAGGATAACTTATGAATAAGACTCAACTGATTGATGTAATTGCGGACAAAGCTGATCTGTCAAAGGCACAGGCTAAAGCAGCTCTGGAATCAACTCTGGCGGCAATTACCGAGTCTCTGAAAGAAGGTGATGCAGTACAATTAGTTGGTTTTGGTACGTTTAAAGTCAACCATCGTAATGAGCGCACTGGCCGCAACCCACAAACCGGTAAAGAAATCAAAATTGCTGCTGCCAACGTGCCAGCGTTTGTTTCTGGCAAGGCTCTGAAAGACGCTGTTAAATAAGCCCATGCTGGTTAAAGGTTTAAGCAGAGGGGCGTTTTCGCCCCTTTTGCTTTTACGACGTTTATGTGGCGCAGGCCTCGTACTTATTTCAGTGGTGGCCTGCAGTAGCCGCACTGCACCGCCGGACGTTTTCTCCAGCGGTTATGTTGCCGATCGTGGCATCGTGCGTATCTGGCGTAAGGATGATGCGCAAAATACGACGGCGCTGACTACCGTGTATAACCCACTTCAGGGTAATGCTCTGGTGGTGACTCGCTATACATTCCAGCAGGATAAGCTACGCGAGATACAGCGTAACCAGCTCGGTGCGCAACAAGAAGATATACGCTTGCGTTTTACCGAAGAGGGAACCGTCAGCTTTATGCAGCGACAACTTGCTGAAAGACGTGAATCGGTTTCCGATGATGATGTCGCGCTCTACCAGTTTGATGCTAAGCGCATGCTGGAATTGAGCGATGTACTACGTGCAGGCAAGGTAATACTAAAGCAAGGGAAATGGCTGGAAGGGCAGGTTCAGTCTTGTGACGGTACGGTCGTTCGTCCTGATTTTGACAACGACTCGCGTGAATGGATCGCGCAGCAAAAAACGCATGCCACACGTCCGCTAAACGTAGCGTGGTTGGAAGCACCCGAAGGAACGCAGTTATTGCTGGTGGTGGAAGATGATGTCTGCCAGTGGCAGCCATAGCTATACCCGTCATATTTCAAGTTGCATGTGCGTTGGCTGTGTTCACTCACCCGAATCACTTACTTGAGTAAGCTCATCGGGATTCCCTCTCTTGCCGCCTTCCTGAAACTCGAATTATTTAGGGTATATAAAACTGACTATAAAAAAAACCCGGATTTCTCCGGGCTTCAGTATTTATCAGATAATCGTTATCGGACCATCGTTTATCAGGCTTGCTCGCGCTCGATAGCACGGTAGCCGATGTCTTTGCGACAGAATACCCCTTGCCACTGAATACCTGCTGCTATTTCATACGCGCGTTGTTGCGCTTCAGCCACGGTATTACCCAATGCAGTGACGCACAGTACTCGCCCGCCGTTGGTGACGACATTAATCCCATTCAGCTTGGTGCCAGCATGGAAGACTTTGCCATCTTCGGCATCCTGCTGCGGTAAACCAGAAATCACATCGCCCGTATTGTAGTCAGCCGGATAACCGCCTGCGGCCAATACCACGCCCAGAGAGGGACGTTCATCCCAGACTGAATCTTTTTGATCCAGCGTCCCGTCGCAGGCTGCCAGACACAGTTCCACCAGATCGGAACGCAGGCGTAGCATAATTGGCTGTGTTTCTGGATCGCCAAAGCGGCAGTTGAACTCGATCACTTTTGGTTGGCCATCGGCAGAAATCATCAGGCCAGCATACAGGAAACCAACGTAGGTATTTCCCTCGGCTGCCATGCCGTTCACGGTCGGCCAAATCACCTGATCCATCACACGCTGGTGGATTTCATCGGTCACGACCGGCGCTGGCGAATAAGCGCCCATACCACCGGTATTCGGGCCCGTATCTTTATCCCCAACGCGTTTATGATCCTGACTGGTTGCCATCGGCAGCACGTTCTTGCCGTCCACCATAACGATGAAGCTTGCTTCTTCACCATCGAGGAACTCTTCCACCACGATACGGTGTCCAGCATCGCCGAATGCATTACCTGCCAGCATATCCTGAATGGCGTTTTCCGCTTCCGGCAACGTCATCGCGACGATCACGCCTTTACCCGCGGCTAGCCCATCCGCCTTGATGACGATCGGTGCACCTTTGCTGCGTACATAGGCCAGTGCGGGTTCCACTTCGGTGAAATTCTGGTATTCCGCCGACGGGATGTTATGGCGAGCCAGAAAATCTTTAGTAAAGGCTTTAGAGCCTTCTAATTGCGCGGCGGCCTGCGACGGGCCAAAGATTTTTAGACCTACACTCTGAAACGCATCCACAACACCGATAACTAACGGTGTTTCTGGGCCAACGATAGTTAAATCGATGTGATTTTCCTGAGCAAAGGCGACTAACGCTGGAACATCGGTTGCGGAGATATCAGCGTTGGTCAGTGCTGGCTCAAGTGCGGTGCCCGCGTTTCCTGGAGCCACATAAACCTGTTTCGCCAGTGGTGACTGTGACGCTTTCCAAGCCAGCGCGTGTTCGCGTCCGCCATTACCAATTACTAAAATGTTCATTTCGGTCAGCTCCAGAATTAATGACGGAAGTGGCGCATGTCGGTAAAGATCATCGCAATGCCGTGTTCGTTGGCGGCAGCAATAACTTCATCATCACGAATAGACCCGCCCGGTTGGATCACACAAGTAATGCCAACGGCTGCGGCAGCATCAATACCATCACGGAATGGGAAGAATGCATCAGAGGCCATGGCGGAACCTTTTACTTCCAGCCCTTCATCGCCTGCTTTGATACCAGCGATTTTCGCTGAGTAAACGCGGCTCATCTGACCCGCACCTATCCCGATGGTCATATTGTCGCGTGCGTACACAATCGCATTGGACTTAACGAATTTAGCCACTTTCCAGCAGAAGAGCGCATCGCGTAATTCCTGCTCGCTCGGCTGGCGTTCGGTCACGACACGCAGTTGAGACGCATCGACCATACCCAAATCGCGATCCTGTACCAACAAACCGCCATTGACGCGTTTGAAGTCCAAGGCCGGAATGCGTTGCTGCCAGCTACCACTGGTCAGAACGCGTACGTTTTGTTTGGCTGCGGTCACCTTCAATGCGGCATCACTAGCGGATGGCACAATAATGACTTCGACAAACTGACGGCTGATGATGGCCTGTGCCGTTTCTTCATCCAGTTCGCGGTTGAAGGCGATAATGCCGCCGAATGCGGATGTTGGGTCAGTTTTGTAGGCGCGCTCGTAGGCATCAAGAATTGAACCACCAATCGCCACGCCACACGGGTTCGCGTGTTTAACGATGACGCAGGCTGGTTCGGCAAATTCTTTCACACACTCCAGCGCAGCATCGGTATCGGCGATGTTGTTATAAGACAGCGCTTTGCCTTGTAACTGTATAGAGGTGGCGACAGAGGCCTCGTGAATATTCTCTTCTATATAGAAGGCAGCTTGCTGATGGCTGTTCTCGCCGTAGCGCATGTCCTGCTTTTTGATGTAGTTCAGGTTCAGCGTACGTGGGAAGTGGCCAGATGGTTTATCGGTATCACCGTGATAAGGCGGAACCAGTGCACCAAAGTAGTTGGCAATCATACTGTCGTAAGCGGCGGTGTGCTCGAATGCTTTAATGGCTAAATCGAAACGGGTTTTGTAGGTTAATGAACCTTCGTTGGCGTCGATCTCATTAATGATAGTGGTGTAGTCGCTGCTCTTGACCACGATAGCCACATCTTTATGGTTCTTGGCGGCGGAGCGTACCATCGTTGGGCCACCGATATCGATGTTCTCAACGGCATCTTCTAATGAGCAGTTCTCACGGGCGACGGTCTGAGCGAACGGATACAAATTCACAACGACGATATCAATCGGTTTGATGTCGTGCTGCGCCATGATCGCATCATCTTGATCGCGCCGTCCCAGAATGCCGCCATGTACTTTCGGGTGCAGAGTCTTTACACGCCCATCCATCATTTCCGGGAAACCGGTGTAGTCAGAGACTTCTGTCACCGCTAAGCCAGCATCGGCCAGCAAACGGGCGGTTCCACCAGTAGAAAGGAGCTCAACGCCACGGTGGGACAGAGCTTGAGCAAATTCGACAATACCTGCTTTGTCAGAAACGCTGAGCAGAGCGCGGCGAATTGGACGACGTTGTTGCATGATGATGTTATCCCCTGGATTTGGGTAGTCAGTAAAGAACGGTATGTGAATATCGTCTTTGTTAGAGCAATAATTGCGGAATAAAGAGAAATATTCAGTTAGCGTTCGCCAAAACACGACGATTTTGAACGCGGTGAATTGTAGCGAAAACGTTTGCGTGATGCTCGTCAATTTTTGAGTTGAATGCTTTCTGTGGATAAGTTTGTGCAAAAATAGGTATAAAGCGGGGTTTTGCTGTGGAATGCAGCAAACAGTCATTTTTCTTTAAAATACCTATTGCGGCAGGTCGAGAAGTCCCTATAATGCGCCTCCATCGACACGGCGCTGTGACTCACAACCGGGTCGATAAAGAAAGAGAAAACGCTTTAAAATAAACGTTGACTCTGAAGGTGATGAGCGTAACATACGCCACCTCGCGAAGCGGATAACACCGCAACGCACTGCTCTTTAACAATATAATCAGACAATCTGTGTGGGCACTCACAAGACCGTATCTTAACGATATAAAAAGTCTTGAAGAGTGAACAACAGTAAATTCATTACGAATGAACAGTAACTAATTCTTTGAGCATCGCTGACGAGTTCAGCAAATCAAACAAATCTTAAATTGAAGAGTTTGATCATGGCTCAGATTGAACGCTGGCGGCAGGCCTAACACATGCAAGTCGAGCGGTAGCACAGGAGAGCTTGCTCTCTGGGTGACGAGCGGCGGACGGGTGAGTAATGTCTGGGAAACTGCCTGATGGAGGGGGATAACTACTGGAAACGGTAGCTAATACCGCATAACGTCTTCGGACCAAAGAGGGGGACCTTCGGGCCTCTTGCCATCGGATGTGCCCAGATGGGATTAGCTAGTAGGTGAGGTAATGGCTCACCTAGGCGACGATCCCTAGCTGGTCTGAGAGGATGACCAGCCACACTGGAACTGAGACACGGTCCAGACTCCTACGGGAGGCAGCAGTGGGGAATATTGCACAATGGGCGCAAGCCTGATGCAGCCATGCCGCGTGTGTGAAGAAGGCCTTCGGGTTGTAAAGCACTTTCAGCGGGGAGGAAGGCAGTAAGGTTAATAACCTTGCTGATTGACGTTACCCGCAGAAGAAGCACCGGCTAACTCCGTGCCAGCAGCCGCGGTAATACGGAGGGTGCAAGCGTTAATCGGAATGACTGGGCGTAAAGCGCACGCAGGCGGTCTGTTAAGTTGGATGTGAAATCCCCGGGCTTAACCTGGGAACTGCATTCAAAACTGACAGGCTAGAGTCTTGTAGAGGGGGGTAGAATTCCAGGTGTAGCGGTGAAATGCGTAGAGATCTGGAGGAATACCGGTGGCGAAGGCGGCCCCCTGGACAAAGACTGACGCTCAGGTGCGAAAGCGTGGGGAGCAAACAGGATTAGATACCCTGGTAGTCCACGCTGTAAACGATGTCGACTTGGAGGTTGTGCCCTTGAGGCGTGGCTTCCGGAGCTAACGCGTTAAGTCGACCGCCTGGGGAGTACGGCCGCAAGGTTAAAACTCAAATGAATTGACGGGGGCCCGCACAAGCGGTGGAGCATGTGGTTTAATTCGATGCAACGCGAAGAACCTTACCTACTCTTGACATCCACAGAATTTGGTAGAGATACCTTAGTGCCTTCGGGAACTGTGAGACAGGTGCTGCATGGCTGTCGTCAGCTCGTGTTGTGAAATGTTGGGTTAAGTCCCGCAACGAGCGCAACCCTTATCCTTTGTTGCCAGCGAGTAATGTCGGGAACTCAAAGGAGACTGCCGGTGATAAACCGGAGGAAGGTGGGGATGACGTCAAGTCATCATGGCCCTTACGAGTAGGGCTACACACGTGCTACAATGGCGTATACAAAGAGAAGCGACCTCGCGAGAGCAAGCGGACCTCATAAAGTACGTCGTAGTCCGGATTGGAGTCTGCAACTCGACTCCATGAAGTCGGAATCGCTAGTAATCGTAGATCAGAATGCTACGGTGAATACGTTCCCGGGCCTTGTACACACCGCCCGTCACACCATGGGAGTGGGTTGCAAAAGAAGTAGGTAGCTTAACCTTCGGGAGGGCGCTTACCACTTTGTGATTCATGACTGGGGTGAAGTCGTAACAAGGTAACCGTAGGGGAACCTGCGGTTGGATCACCTCCTTACCAAAAAGATGTGTGTTGAGTGAAGTGCTCACACAGATTGTCTGATGAAAATAACGAGCAGAAATACCTTAATAGGCTTGTAGCTCAGGTGGTTAGAGCGCACCCCTGATAAGGGTGAGGTCGGTGGTTCAAGTCCACTCAGGCCTACCAACTCCTCCATGAGTGGTATCTAAGGTAACTGTAAGTAGAGACGGGGTTATAGCTCAGCTGGGAGAGCGCCTGCCTTGCACGCAGGAGGTCTGCGGTTCGATCCCGCATAGCTCCACCATCACTACTCGTTATGATAAAAAACATCAGAGTGTACCTGTTTGGGTGCACTGCGATGTTTTGCTCTTTAACAATCTGGAACAAGCTGAAAATTGAAACATGACGGCTGAACACGCATGACTGCCTTCGGGTAGGTCGTGATGCGTCAGTCTGTCAATGAGTCTCTCAAATAATCGCAATGCGATGATGAATCGAAAGAAACATCTTCGGGTTGTGAGGTTAAGCGACTAAGCGTACACGGTGGATGCCTAGGCAGTCAGAGGCGATGAAGGGCGTGCTAATCTGCGATAAGCGTCGGTAAGCTGATATGAAGCGTTATACCCGACGATACCCGAATGGGGAAACCCAATGTGTTTCGACACATTATCATGACATGAATACATAGTGTCATGAGGCGAACCGGGGGAACTGAAACATCTCAGTACCCCGAGGAAAAGAAATCAACCGAGATTCCCCTAGTAGCGGCGAGCGAACGGGGAGGAGCCCAGAACCTGAATCAGTTTGTGTGTTAGTGGAAGCGTCTGGAAAGTCGCACAGTAAAGGGTGATAGTCCCGTACACAAAAATGCACAAGTTGTGAGTTCGATGAGTAGGGCGGGACACGTGACATCCTGTCTGAATATGGGGGGACCATCCTCCAAGGCTAAATACTCCTGACTGACCGATAGTGAACCAGTACCGTGAGGGAAAGGCGAAAAGAACCCCGGCGAGGGGAGTGAAATAGAACCTGAAACCGTGTACGTACAAGCAGTGGGAGCCTACTTGTTAGGTGACTGCGTACCTTTTGTATAATGGGTCAGCGACTTATATTCTGTAGCAAGGTTAACCGTATAGGGGAGCCGCAGGGAAACCGAGTCTTAACTGGGCGTTAAGTTGCAGGGTATAGACCCGAAACCCGGTGATCTAGCCATGGGCAGGTTGAAGGTTGGGTAACACTAACTGGAGGACCGAACCGACTAATGTTGAAAAATTAGCGGATGACTTGTGGCTGGGGGTGAAAGGCCAATCAAACCGGGAGATAGCTGGTTCTCCCCGAAAGCTATTTAGGTAGCGCCTCGTGAACTCATCTTCGGGGGTAGAGCACTGTTTCGGCTAGGGGGTCATCCCGACTTACCAACCCGATGCAAACTACGAATACCGAAGAATGTTATCACGGGAGACACACGGCGGGTGCTAACGTTCGTCGTGAAGAGGGAAACAACCCAGACCGCCAGCTAAGGTCCCAAAGTCATGGTTAAGTGGGAAACGATGTGGGAAGGCATAGACAGCCAGGATGTTGGCTTAGAAGCAGCCATCATTTAAAGAAAGCGTAATAGCTCACTGGTCGAGTCGGCCTGCGCGGAAGATGTAACGGGGCTAAACCATGCACCGAAGCTGCGGCAGCGACACTTAGGTGTTGTTGGGTAGGGGAGCGTTCTGTAAGCCGTTGAAGGTGGCCTGTGAGGGTTGCTGGAGGTATCAGAAGTGCGAATGCTGACATAAGTAACGATAATGCGGGTGAAAAACCCGCACGCCGGAAGACCAAGGGTTCCTGTCCAACGTTAATCGGGGCAGGGTGAGTCGACCCCTAAGGCGAGGCTGAAAAGCGTAGTCGATGGGAAACAGGTTAATATTCCTGTACTCGGTGTTACTGCGAAGGGGGGACGGAGAAAGCTAGGTTATCCGGGCGACGGTTGTCCCGGTTTAAGCGTGAAGGTGGGTGACTTAGGTAAATCCGGGTCATCGTTAACACTGAGGCGTGATGACGAGTCACTACGGTGATGAAGTAACCAATGCTACGCTTCCAGGAAAAGCCTCTAAGCTCCAGGTAACATCAAATCGTACCCCAAACCGACACAGGTGGTCAGGTAGAGAATACTCAGGCGCTTGAGAGAACTCGGGTGAAGGAACTAGGCAAAATGGTGCCGTAACTTCGGGAGAAGGCACGCTGGCGTGTAGGTGAAGTCCCTTGCGGATGGAGCTGAAGCCAGTCGCAGATACCAGCTGGCTGCAACTGTTTAATAAAAACACAGCACTGTGCAAACACGAAAGTGGACGTATACGGTGTGACGCCTGCCCGGTGCCGGAAGGTTAATTGATGGGGTCAGCCGCAAGGCGAAGCTCTTGATCGAAGCCCCGGTAAACGGCGGCCGTAACTATAACGGTCCTAAGGTAGCGAAATTCCTTGTCGGGTAAGTTCCGACCTGCACGAATGGCGTAATGATGGCCAGGCTGTCTCCACCCGAGACTCAGTGAAATTGAACTCGCTGTGAAGATGCAGTGTACCCGCGGCAAGACGGAAAGACCCCGTGAACCTTTACTATAGCTTGACACTGAACCTTGAGCCTTGATGTGTAGGATAGGTGGGAGGCTTTGAAGTGTGGACGCCAGTCTGCATGGAGCCAACCTTGAAATACCACCCTTTAATGTTTGATGTTCTAACGTAGGCCCGTAATCCGGGTTGCGGACAGTGTCTGGTGGGTAGTTTGACTGGGGCGGTCTCCTCCCAAAGCGT
Source organism: Pectobacterium wasabiae CFBP 3304 (assembly GCF_001742185.1). NCBI lineage: Bacteria > Pseudomonadati > Pseudomonadota > Gammaproteobacteria > Enterobacterales > Pectobacteriaceae > Pectobacterium > Pectobacterium wasabiae. The sequence goes on along the minus strand of NZ_CP015750.1, from coordinate 1,400,598 downwards.
AACGGAGGAGCACGAAGGTTAGCTAATCCTGGTCGGACATCAGGAGGTTAGTGCAAAGGCATAAGCTAGCTTGACTGCGAGAGTGACAGCTCGAGCAGGTGCGAAAGCAGGTCTTAGTGATCCGGTGGTTCTGAATGGAAGGGCCATCGCTCAACGGATAAAAGGTACTCCGGGGATAACAGGCTGATACCGCCCAAGAGTTCATATCGACGGCGGTGTTTGGCACCTCGATGTCGGCTCATCACATCCTGGGGCTGAAGTAGGTCCCAAGGGTATGGCTGTTCGCCATTTAAAGTGGTACGCGAGCTGGGTTTAGAACGTCGTGAGACAGTTCGGTCCCTATCTGCCGTGGGCGTTGGAAGATTGAGAGGGGTTGCTCCTAGTACGAGAGGACCGGAGTGAACGCACCACTGGTGTACGGGTTGTGATGCCAATTGCATTGCCCGGTAGCTAAGTGCGGAAGAGATAACCGCTGAAAGCATCTAAGCGGGAAACTTGCCTCGAGATGAGTCTTCCCTGGGCACTAGATGCCCCTGAAGGGCCGTTGAAGACGACGACGTAGATAGGCTGGGTGTGTAAGCGTAGCGATACGTTGAGCTAACCAGTACTAATGACCCGAGAGGCTTAACCTTACAACACCGAAGGTGTTTTGGTGTGATGAAAGACTCATATAAAACGATATTCAGCTTGTTCAAAGATTGGTTCTGATGGTTGTGCGATACAAAGAAAGTAGAGCATAACGGTTAGGATGAAACAGAATTTGCCTGGCGGCGATAGCGCGGTGGTCCCACCTGACCCCATGCCGAACTCAGAAGTGAAACGCCGTAGCGCCGATGGTAGTGTGGGGCTTCCCCATGTGAGAGTAGGGAACTGCCAGGCATCAAATTAAGCAGTAAGCCGGAGCAATCTGGTGGTTGTAGAGAAATTCGGTGGAGCGGTAGTTCAGTTGGTTAGAATACCTGCCTGTCACGCAGGGGGTCGCGGGTTCGAGCCCCGTCCGTTCCGCCACTTATTAAAAATTATGCCTGCTAACTTTAGCAGGCATAATGTTAAGCGTAATTTAGGGGCGTAGCTCAGTTGGTAGAGCACCGGTCTCCAAAACCGGGTGTCGCGAGTTCGAGTCTCTCCGCCCCTGCCAAATAAAACCCTTCACGTTATTGTGAAGGGTTTTTTTTTGGTCTGAACTTTATGCTCGATCCTGCCTTGTACCTCTCTTCCTAATTTCTCCATTATTTATCTCCTCCAGATACCTAATTAATCTAACGCGTTGTTATTTAATAGATAAAAAATTTTGATGTGCTTCTGACAGATCGTGCTGATTTAGCTGTAAATATGCACAAAATCACCGTAATACCAGGTTGTGAACTTGCTCATCTACCTTGTTCGATATTTGAACTAAAACTATCTACAACCTGAGTGAGGATAAATCGTTTTTCATAGCGATCCTTCAGGTTGCATTCACTTGTTAGTTATACCTGCCAACATCACATCGGTAGCGCTATAGCATAAATTCGTAGCGCTATGCTGTACCTGAAATCTGACTAAGTAGCTGTAAGACTACACAGAAGGAGTTTAAGTATGTACAGACGTTTACTGGTAGCTGTTGCTGTAAGTACGGCATTATGCGGTGCCGTACAGGCAAAACCCTTAACTGTTGGGTTTTCCCAGATTGGTTCAGAATCAGGATGGCGCTCTGCGGAGACTAAAGTGTCAAAACAGGAAGCCGAGAAACGGGGAATAACGTTGAAGATCGCTGATGCTCAGCAGAAACAAGAGAATCAGATTAAGGCTGTGCGGTCATTCATTGCTCAGGGCGTAGATGCCATATTTATCGCACCGGTCGTTGCCACTGGTTGGGCTCCAGTCTTACAAGAAGCCAAAGAAGCAAAAATCCCGGTTTTCCTACTTGATAGAACGATTGAAGTTAGCGATCCATCGCTATACACCGCTGCTATTGCCTCCGACAGTGTCTATGAAGGAAAAGTGGCAGGGGAATGGCTTGTGAAAGAGGCCGCTGGGAAACCGTGTAATGTTGTCGAATTGCAGGGAACGGTTGGGGCTAGCGTAGCGATAAACCGCAAGAAAGGGTTTGCTGAAGGCATTGCTTCAGATCCGCAGATAAAAATTATCCGTTCACAATCGGGAGACTTCACTCGTAGTAAGGGTAAAGAAGTCATGGAAAGCTTTATTAAAGCTGAACAGAATGGAAAAAATATCTGTGCGGTTTATGCACATAATGATGATATGGCTATAGGTGCTATTCAGGCAATTAAAGAAGCGGGTCTAAAACCTGGTTCACAAATAAAAGTTGTTTCTATTGATGGTGTCCCCGATATTTTCAAGGCTATGATGAATGGTGAAGCTAATGCCACCGTTGAGTTAACACCCAATATGGCTGGACCTGCTTTTGATGCTTTATTAGCGATGAAGAAGGACGGGAAGCAGCCAGAAAAGTTTATTCAGACAGAGTCTCGTTTATTATTGTCTGATACGGCAAAACAGGAATATGAAACCAAAAAAGATCTTGGTTATTGATATTTATATTGTGGGCTTATTATTTATATAAATTTTGCTAAATACCTAGCGGAAATATAAATATGGAAAAGTGGGTTTACCCTGTTTTCTGCCCTTTTAAATAAAAGGGCAGTGAATATTGTCAGCCTACTTACCATAATATTGCTCAGGTGTGACGTAGCCTTGTTAAGTTGTCGCATAGGTGATGCTGATGGAAACGACACGGTTGTTAGATATTCAGGGTATGAGCGTTGAGTTTCCAGGAGTGAAAGCATTAGATAGTGTGGATTTCACGCTTAATCGCGGCGAGATAGTGGCACTATTGGGGGAGAACGGTGCAGGTAAATCAACGCTAATTAAGGCGCTGACCGGTGTTTACCACCGCTCATCGGGTGACATTATCCTTGATGGCATAGCGATTAATCCTGTTAATACGGCCCATGCCCAATCATTGGGTATCGGTACGGTATATCAAGAAGTTAATCTATTACCGAACCTATCTGTTGCAGCGAATTTATTTATTGGACGAGAACCCACTCGGTGGGGCATTGTTGATCAACAGAGAATCCTACATCAGGCCGAGGCGCTCTTATTAAGTTATGGACTGATGATTGATGTTAGCCATCCACTTGGTAATTATTCTATTGCGGTCCAGCAAATAGTAGCGATTGCCAGAGCTATCGATCTCTCCGCTAAAGTTTTGATTCTTGATGAACCCACCGCCAGCCTTGATGCAAAAGAAGTCGATATGCTGCTGGATATATTGCGGAAGCTGCGCGATCGCGGAATCGGCATGATATTTGTCACGCATTTTCTGGATCAGGTTTACCGCATTAGCGACAGAATTACTGTTTTACGTAATGGGCGACTAGTCGGGACATCACCTGCTGCAGAATTGCCGCGTATTGAATTAGTTCAGATGATGTTGGGACACAGTTTTGATGAAACGTTACTTAAACGTGGTAAACACAGTGACGCCTCGGGTGAACCTATTGTGCAATTTAAACACTATGGTCGACGTGGCTCGATTAACGACTTCGAGCTTTCCGTGCGTCCGGGAGAAATTGTTGGTCTGGCTGGTCTATTAGGGTCCGGCAGGACAGAAACCGCGCAACTGATATTTGGCATCAACGTGCCTGATGCCGGTGAAGCGTGGGTTGATGGTAAACGAATCAACATTCGCACGCCGCGTGCAGCAGGAAAGCTGGGTTTTGGCTATTGCCCAGAGGATCGCAAAACTGACGGCATCGTTGGCGCAGCAACGGTACGAGAGAACATTATTCTGGCACTCCAAGCTCAGCGCGGCTGGCTGAAGCCGATTTCTTTACGCGAGCAAACCCGTATCGCTGAAAAGTTTATCAGCCTGTTAGGGATTCGCACGCCCAGTGCTGAACAGGAAATTCAGTATCTATCGGGAGGGAATCAGCAAAAAGTATTGCTATCGCGCTGGCTGGCCACAGAGCCGCGTTTCTTGATTCTGGATGAGCCAACGAGGGGGATTGATGTTGGCGCGCATGCTGAAATCATTCGCTTTATCGAAAAACTGTGTGAGCAGGGGATGGCGTTACTCGTGATCTCTTCTGAACTGGAAGAGCTGACTGGCTATGCCGATCGCATCATTGTGTTGCGTGACAGGCAACACGTTGCGCATCTCGAACATAGCGAGATCTCGGTAGCCGCAGTGATGCAGGCAATCGCAGTACAAACGGGAGCGACTGATGCCAGACAATAACATCAAACCTGCCAAAAAAGTGCGTCTAACATTCACCAAGGGCGTGCCACAGCTTCTGGCGCTGGTCGCTATCTTGTTGATTGACAGCATGGTCGCACCAAACTTCTTCTCCCTTCACATTCAGGATGGGCGCTTGTTCGGTAGCCTTATCGACATCCTTAATCGCGGTGCGCCCGTTGCGCTACTGGCATTAGGTATGACGTTGGTTATTGCAACGGGCGGCATCGACTTATCAGTTGGTGCGGTTATGGCGATTGCTGGTGCAACAGCCGCAACGCTTACGGCTGCGGGTCATCCACTTCCTTCCGTATTACTGACCGCATTATTGGTTGGCGCACTGTGTGGGCTATGGAATGGCTTTCTGGTTGCCGTGTTGCAGATTCAGCCGATTGTTGCGACGTTAATGCTGATGGTTGCAGGGCGGGGAATCGCTCAACTGATTACTGAAGGCCAAATTATCACGTTTGATAATGCTGGGCTGGCTACGCTAGGCAGCGGAACGCTGTTCTATCTGCCGATGCCAGTGATTATTGCCTGCGTGATGTTGCTGTCCCTGTGGGCGCTGACGCGTAAAACGGCGCTTGGGCTATTTATCGAATCAGTTGGTATTAATCTGCGCTCAGCTCGCAACGCTGGCGTGAGTACGAAGCTGGTATTAGTCGCGGCTTATGTCATATGCGGCGTATGCGCCGCCGTGGCAGGCGTTATCGTAACGGCGGATATCCGCGGTGCGGATGCGAACAATGCAGGCCTCTGGCTGGAATTAGATGCGATTCTGGCCGTGGTGATCGGTGGCGGTTCTCTACTCGGAGGACGTTTTAATCTACTGCTCTCTGTCGTCGGTGCCTTGATTATTCAAAGTATGAATACCGGAATCCTGCTATCTGGCTATCGACCGGAATTTAACCTGGTTCTGAAGGCACTCGTCGTTCTGCTGGTTTTGGTTATGCAATCTCCACGCATTTCGCTACATCACCTGTTTAGGAGGAAAGTATAATGTTGAAGCGCCACTTCCCCCTGTTGATGACGATTCTGGTATTTATTGCGGGTTATTTATTCTGTCTCAGCCAGTTTCCCGGTTTTGCTTCGACGCGAGTTTTCTTTGATTTACTGACCGATAACGCTTTTTTAGGGATCGTGGCGGTTGGGATGACGTTTGTTATTCTGTCTGGCGGGATCGATCTCTCTGTGGGATCCGTTATTGCATTTACCGGTGTGTTATTGGCCAAATTGATCGGCACGTATGGCATTGATCCTTTCTTTGCGTTCGCAATTGCGCTGGTGATGGGAGCCATGTTTGGCGGATTGATGGGATGGATTATCGATACGCTGAAATTGCCTGCATTTATTATCACGCTGGCCGGTATGTTCTTTGTTCGAGGGATGAGTTTTATTGTCTCACAGGAGTCGATTCCCATCGATCATCCGGTTTATAGCCAACTGGCGGGTTTAGCATGGCGAATGCCTGATGGGGGACGTTTTACCTTCCTGGCATTAGTTATGTTGATTGTGGTGCTGGTAGGGATTGTGATGGCGCATCGAACCCGTTTCGGTAACCGTGTTTATGCGATTGGTGGTAATAGCTATTCTGCGGAGCTGATGGGGGTGCCCGTTAGGCGGACGACGATTCATATATACATGCTTTCCAGTACGTTAGCGGTGCTGTCAGGTATTGTTTTTTCTCTCTATACCTCGGCGGGCTATGCTCTGGCGGCAGGCGGCGTGGAGTTGGATGCCATCGCTGCTGTCGTGATCGGCGGTACGCTACTGACCGGTGGTGTTGGAACCGTACTGGGAACCCTGTTTGGTGTACTGATTCAGGGCCTAATTCAAACGTATATCACGTTTGATGGAACCTTGAGTTCATGGTGGACAAAAATCGTCATTGGTTTCCTGCTGTTTGCTTTCATTGGTTTACAGAAAGCGCTAAGCACATTCTGGTTAGCCAGACGTGCTTAGCGGGCCATGAACCGTGATAGGTCATGGATTAATCAAAATAGGCGTTTTCAGCAACTGGCGAATCATTGTCTGCTGATCGCTATTTTGCAACCAAACGGCATAAAACGGGCGCACGACGGGTTGGCTGTCGCCGACTATCCGCAGATTGGTGTATGTTTGTAACCAATGGCTAGGTAAAAACGCGCAACCGCCGGTTGTTTCAAGCAACTGACGTGTTAAATGGGCCGATGTTGTTGTCAAGACAGGAAGTTGCTCGCTGGCTAACAGGCGATGTTCCTGCTGATGAAAATCTGCTCCCCACTCAAGTTTTATGTAGGGTAGTTCCTGCCCGGGTGGATGCGCTTCTGCTGCGAACAGCGAAAGGGAAAAATTACCCAATAGCTGGCTCGCCAATTCTTCCATTTTGGGTGGTTCGGTCGTAATCAACAGATCTAACTGACGCTCATGGAGTTGTTTTACCAGCGAGTGGCGTAAGGCGATCCTCGCTTCTAGCTGGAGCAACGGGCGCTGTTGGTACAGCGATTGTAACCAGGGTGTCAGATACGCCTCCCATAATGAGGCGGTAGCCCCTACCGAAAGCAGGCTGTGCTGTTGCGAGCGTGCGACCTCTTTTTTGGCGATCTGCCAGGTGCCGATAAGGCTTTCCGCATAGGGTAGAAGCCGTTCGCCGGCGGGGGTCAGACGTATATTGTTCCGATGACGTGTGAACAGGTTGGCACCAAGTTGCGTCTCTAGTTGGCGAATCCGAAAACTCACCGCTGATTGCGTCAGATACAGGGATTCGGCGGCACGGCCAAAGTGTCTTGTCCTGCTGACTTCCAGAAAGGTTTTTAGTAATTCGGTATCCACGCCCATCTCCAAAAAAAATTTGTCGTGATGATTTAAATGTTTTGTTTTACACAATGTCAAGCCTATCTAATACTCCGCGCCATAAACAACACGACCATAGAAGAATTAGGAGCGTGTAAGATGGCAGAAAGCTTCTCTACCACTCATCGTTTTTTTGATAACAAGTTCTACCCGCGTGGTTTTTCCCGACATGGCGACTTTACTATTAAAGAAGCACAACTGTTGGAACGCCACGGTTACGCGTTTAACGAGCTGGATTTGGGCAAACGTGAACCAGTGACAGAGGAAGAGACCGCGTTTGTTGCAATGTGTCGCGGCGAACGTAAAGCGGAAACGGAACTGGAAAAAATCTGGTCCAAATATCTGGAACGTGTCCGTCGTCCTAAACGCTTCCATACGTTGTCCGGTGGTAAACCGCAAATGGACGCGGTGGAAGAATACACTGAAAGCGATGATTAATTAAGAATGGGGCGTTAGCCCCATTTCCTTTTGAGGTAAGTAATTACCGAATTCCCGCTATTCAAGGCTTTTGTGGAGCTGAATGAGTAATCGATCCATACAACGGTAGCTCAGTGCTTCGGCAAGATGCTTTCTCTCAATGTTGTCCCGATCGCCGAGGTCAGCGATCGTGCGTGCGACTTTCAATATTCTGTGCCAGGCTCGTACAGATAAACCAAGTTTGTTCATCACCTCTTCAAGGTAAGCCGCGTCAGGTATCTCTAGCGCGCAGTGTTTTTCTATTTCACGTGAAGTTAGCCGTGCGTTGATCTTATTTGCTCGCTTCAACTGTATCTGCCGGGCGATCAGCACACGCTCGCGAATTGTCGCGCTACTTTCCCCTTGATAATGTTGTTGAGATAACACCCCAGGTGGCAGCAAAGGAACTTCGATCGAAAGGTCAAAGCGATCCAAGAAGGGACCGGAGAGCTTACTGAGATAGCGCAGTATCTGTTGGGCCGGTAATCGGTTATGAATACCTTGATAATGCCCTGACGGGCTGGGGTTCATCGCGGCGACGAGCTGAACGCGTGCCGGATAGCACACTTTGGCGCGGGTGCGGGAAATGATAATTTCACCAGATTCCAGCGGTTCTCGCAGTGAGTCCAAGACGCGCCGCTCAAACTCCGGTAATTCATCCAGAAACAGCACGCCGTTGTGGGCGAGTGAGATTTCTCCGGGTTTGGGCAGCGAGCCTCCGCCCACGAGTGCAGCCATTGAAGAGCTATGATGAGGCGCTCTGAAGGGCCTGGCCCGCCAGCGCGTCATGGTGGCATCAATGTTGACGAGGCTATTGATAGCGGCGCTTTCTAACGCTTCTTCATCGCTCAATGGAGGCATTAGATTGCCTAGCCGACTCGCCAGCATGGTCTTCCCTGTTCCCGGTGGCCCTAGCAGTAGCAGATTGTGACCGCCTGCTGCCGCGATTTCCAACGCACGTTTAGCTTGCTCCTGACCGATAATATCCTTCAGGTCGAGCGTATCTTCTCCTATGTGTGGAACGGGCGTGGTATTGGAACAACTGAGCAACTCCTCTTCTCCACTGAGAAAGGCACATACCTGTAACAGATGCCCGGCCATCAACGCCTCGCCTTGTGGTATCAGCGTCATCTCCCGTTTATTGTCATCCGGCAGGATAAGCTGGCGGCCTGATCTTATGGCTTCCAATGCGGCCGGTATCGCGCCATTGACGCCACGTAACGTGCCAGACAGGCCGAGCTCGCCGAGAAACTCATAGCGGCTTAGCTTTTCTCCATCGATTTGTTCTGATGCCGCTAGAATCGCCAGAGCAATCGGCAAATCGTAGCGTCCTCCCTCTTTTGGCAGGTCTGCGGGAGCAAGATTGACCGTGATACGCTTTGCTGGAAACGTAAATCCGCAATTGATGAGTGCGCTGCGCACGCGATCGCGCGCTTCCTTCACGGTGGTTTCTGGTAACCCCACCAGCGTTAATGCGGGTAATCCACTGCTGATGTGAACTTCGATGTAAACGTCCGGCGCTTGTACACCAATCATTGCCCGAGTATAGGTAACTGCCAATGACATGCTATTTCCCCTTTGATGATGGCATGCATCATGTGCTGCAAAGGGGAAAAAGTAGAGACTGTCGTCGCTAACCTGCGCGGCGGTGTCATAAAATAATCTGCTGTTTCAGTAATGGATAAAATTTGTGCGTGTGGCACCGCAATTATTTAGGGCGAACGGTTCTCTTAACATTATCTGACGAGCGGTAACACATGTTTTCATTGCCCCGTATCCCCATGTGATGCTCATTTTTACGTCAATGGACGAAAATAATTTCGCACACTTCTACCTTATGATTACGTTGTATTTTTTCCCGCATTATAGGTAATCCTTACCGGTGACAATGAAAAAAAATTGTTGTCATGGCATGTCTGACTGTGATAACTCTGTAGGCATTCGTTCGACAGAAGATTAATGAACAACCTATTATGAAAGCCCTATCCCTAGTGATTAGCCTAGTCGTGATTAGCGTGGTGGTGATTATTATCCCACCGTGCGGGGCTGCACTTGGACGAAGAATGGCTTAGAAATCAAGGCCTGATTCAAGAAAACCCCCGCACCGAAAGGTCGGGGGTTTTTTGTTGGGCGTAATCTATAACAGAAAGGAACAGAAAATGAACATCAGCATAAAATTCTGTTATTCCCATACGATGTCGGGGAAATAACTATGAATGGAGCACAGTGGGTGGTGCAAGCGTTGCGAGCACAGGGAGTGGATACCGTTTTTGGTTATCCGGGTGGGGCGATAATGCCAGTCTATGATGCACTTTATGACGGCGGCGTTAAACACCTGCTGTGTCGCCATGAGCAAGGCGCGGCAATGGCAGCGCTTGGCTATGCCCGCGCGACGGGCAAGGTGGGTGTCTGTATAGCGACATCTGGCCCGGGTGCTACCAACCTGATCACCGGTTTGGCTGATGCGCTGCTGGATTCTGTGCCTGTGGTAGCGATCACCGGACAGGTTGGGTCGGCGCTGATTGGTACCGATGCTTTTCAGGAGATAGACGTGTTGGGTCTGTCACTGGCCTGTACGAAACATAGTTTTCTGGTTGAGTCTCTCGAATCATTGCCGGAAGTGATGGCAGAAGCGTTCGAGATTGCTAGCAGCGGTCGCCCTGGCCCTGTACTGGTCGATATTCCTAAAGATATTCAGTTAGCTGTCGGCGATTTCACGCCGAACTTTGCGCCCGTTGCTAATGATGTTGATTTCCCTGAACAAGATATCGCGCAGGCGCACGCTCTGCTGGCGAAAGCGCAGAAACCGGTGCTGTACGTTGGCGGCGGGGTCGGTATGGCGAATGCGGTTCCTGCACTGCGTGAATTCCTGAGTGTGGCGGATATCCCTTCGGTTTCTACGCTGAAAGGGCTAGGTGCTGTGGATGCCAATCATCCCTATTATCTCGGTATGATTGGTATGCATGGCACGAAGGCGGCGAACCTGATTGTGCAGGAATGCGATCTGTTAATTGCGGTCGGAGCGCGTTTTGATGACCGCGTGACTGGCAAGCTGAACGCCTTCGCCCCTCATGCTAGCGTCATTCACATGGACATCGACCCGGCGGAACTGAGCAAATTGCGCCATGCCAATGTGGCGCTGCAAGGCGATCTGAAGGCGATATTACCGGCCCTGCAACAACCGCTGAACATCAGCGCGTGGCGTCAGCAGGCTACACTGATGAAGGCGGAATACCCGTGGCGTTACGATCATCCCGGTCAGGCGATTTATGCCCCCGCGCTGCTGAAGACGATCTCCGAACGGATGGATGCGGATACCGTGGTGACGACCGATGTGGGCCAGCACCAAATGTGGGCTGCGCAGCATATGACGTTCAGTCGTCCTGAGAATTTCATTACCTCCAGCGGGCTCGGTACGATGGGCTTTGGCGTACCGGCTGCGGTAGGCGCACAGGTAGCACGCCCAGACGACATGGTTATCTGCATTTCCGGTGACGGTTCTTTCATGATGAACGTTCAGGAACTGGGTACCATCAAACGAAAACGGCTGCCGTTGAAGATCGTGCTGTTGGATAACCAGCGGTTAGGCATGGTACGCCAGTGGCAGCAGTTATTCTTTGATGAACGCTATAGTGAAACCGACCTCTCCGATAACCCTGATTTCCTGACGCTGGCAAGCGCATTTGATATCCCCGGCCAGCGCATCACCCGTAAAGATCAAATTGATGCCGCGCTGGATGCCCTATTTAACAGCGAAGGGCCCTATTTACTGCATGTATCGATCGATGAATACGAAAACGTCTGGCCTCTGGTTCCGCCGGGTGCGGGTAATGAAACGATGCTCGATAAAACCAAATAAGCTCGACGAAACCCACTAATGGCTGACTTACACAGAATAAGTGCTGGAGACAACAGAATGACACACCATCAACTTTCGATTCAGGCGCGCTTTCGTCCCGAGGTTCTGGAGCGTGTATTACGTGTTACCCGTCATCGCGGCTTCAAAGTTTGCGCTATGAATATGGTGCAAACTACTAATACCGATCACATTAATATTGAACTGACCGTTGCCAGCCATCGTTCGGTGGATTTATTGTCAACACAATTGAGCAAGCTGTTGGATATTGCCTGCGTTGACATTCAACCGATGACGACATCACAGCAGATTAGCGCCTAACGCAAAAGAGTAAGGAAAAAGAAGAATGACAAAAAAAGCGGACTACATTTGGTTCAATGGCGAGATGGTTCCTTGGGCTGAAGCAAAAGTACACGTGATGTCGCATGCCCTGCACTATGGCACCTCCGTCTTTGAAGGCGTTCGTTGCTACAATTCACATAAGGGCCCAGTGGTTTTCCGTCACCGTGAGCACATGCAGCGCCTGCGTGATTCGGCAAAAATTTACCGTATGCCGGTTGCGCAAAGTGTGGATGAGTTGATGGAAGCCTGTCGTGAAACGCTGCGCAAAAATAACCTGACCAGCGCCTATATTCGTCCACTGGTGTTTATTGGTGATGTGGGTATGGGCGTTAACCCGCCAGACGGTTATCAAACTGATGTGATCATCGCGGCTTTCCCATGGGGCGCGTATCTGGGTGAGGAAGCGCTGGAAGCCGGTATTGATGCGATGGTGTCGTCCTGGAACCGTGTCGCGGCGAATACCATTCCGACCGCTGCTAAAGCGGGCGGTAACTATCTGTCCTCCCTGCTGGTGGGCAGCGAAGCTCGTCGTCATGGCTATCAGGAAGGGATCGCGCTGGATGTTCACGGCTATGTTTCTGAAGGGGCTGGCGAGAACCTGTTTGAAGTGAAAGACGGCATTATCTTCACGCCGCCGTTTACCTCTTCAGCGCTGCCGGGCATCACGCGCGACGCCATCATCAAGTTGGCGAAGGACGCCGGGTATGAAGTGCGTGAGCAGGTGCTGTCCCGTGAGTCGCTGTATCTGGCGGATGAAGTGTTTATGTCCGGCACGGCGGCGGAAATTACGCCGGTACGCAGCGTAGACGGCATTCAGGTTGGCATTGGCAAACGCGGCCCGGTCACCAAAGCCTTACAGGATGCGTTTTTTGGCCTCTTCACGGGTGAAACCGAAGATAAATGGGGCTGGTTGGATCCGATAAATCATTAAATTAGTTAAGACAGACAGTCAGGCGGTGACACGTTCCGTCATCGCCAAATTCGTAATTTTTGGAGTAACAGAGCATGCCTAAGTACCGTTCAGCCACAACCACACACGGCCGTAATATGGCCGGTGCCCGAGCCTTGTGGCGCGCCACCGGGATGACCGACGACGATTTTGGTAAACCGATTATCGCGGTGGTCAACTCCTTCACCCAATTCGTGCCCGGCCATGTGCACTTGCGCGATCTGGGGAAACTGGTTGCCGAGCAGATCGAAGCCTCCGGCGGCGTTGCGAAAGAATTTAACACCATTGCGGTTGACGACGGTATCGCCATGGGACACGGCGGTATGCTCTATTCTCTGCCTTCCCGTGAACTGATTGCCGACTCCGTGGAATACATGGTCAATGCCCACTGTGCGGATGCGATGGTGTGTATTTCCAACTGCGACAAAATCACCCCAGGAATGTTAATGGCGTCGCTGCGTCTGAATATTCCGGTGATTTTCGTGTCCGGCGGCCCGATGGAAGCAGGGAAAACCAAGCTCTCTAACCAAATTATCAAGCTCGATCTCATCGATGCCATGATCCAGGGGGCGAACCCTAACGTCAGCGATGCCGATAGTGAGCAAATTGAGCGTTCCGCCTGTCCGACCTGTGGCTCCTGTTCGGGGATGTTCACCGCAAACTCTATGAACTGCCTGACCGAAGCCTTGGGGCTTTCTCAGCCGGCTAATGGTTCATTACTCGCGACGCATGCCGATCGTAAAGATCTGTTCCTGAATGCAGGCACGCGTATCGTGGGTCTGGCGAAACGTTATTACGAGCAGGATGATGCAAGCGTATTGCCGCGCAATATCGCCAATAAAGCTGCATTTGAAAACGCCATGATACTGGATATCGCGATGGGCGGTTCCACCAATACGGTATTGCACCTGCTGGCCGCAGCGCAGGAAGGTGAAATTGATTTCACCATGTCGGATATCGACCGCCTCTCACGTAAGGTGCCACACCTGTGCAAGGTCGCGCCAAGCGGTCAGAAATACCACATGGAAGACGTACACCGTGCTGGTGGGGTCATCGGTATTCTGGGCGAGCTGGACAGAGCCGGTCTGTTGAACCGTGAAGTCAGCAATATTTTGGGTAAAACGCTGCCGGAAACGCTAGAAGCCTACGACGTTATGCTGACGAAAGATGAAAGCGTGAAGCGTATGTATTCCGCTGGTCCGGCAGGTATTCGCACGACCAAAGCGTTTTCTCAGGATTGTCGCTGGGATTCACTGGATACCGATCGTCAGGAAGGCTGCATCCGTTCGCGTGAATATGCTTACAGTCAGGACGGCGGGCTGGCCGTGCTATACGGCAACATCGCGCTAGATGGTTGTATCGTCAAAACAGCAGGTGTTGATAAAGATAGCCTGATTTTCCGCGGCCCAGCAAAAGTCTATGAAAGCCAGGATGACGCGGTAGACGCGATTCTGGGCGGTAAAGTGGTGGCGGGTGATGTGGTTGTCATCCGTTATGAAGGGCCGAAAGGCGGGCCGGGCATGCAGGAAATGCTGTATCCGACCACCTACTTGAAATCAATGGGGCTGGGTAAAAGCTGTGCGCTGATCACTGACGGCCGTTTCTCCGGTGGGACATCTGGTCTGTCCATCGGCCACGCGTCTCCTGAAGCCGCGAATGGTGGCACGATTGGCTTGGTACAGGACGGCGATATGATTGCCATTGATATCCCCAGCCGCAGCATTGTGCTGGACGTGGCGGAAAATGAATTGGCAAGCCGTCGCGAAGCGGAAGAGGCGAGAGGGGAACAGGCCTGGACGCCACATAATCGTCAACGTCAGGTTTCTTTTGCGCTGCGTGCGTATGCCAGCCTGGCAACCAGCGCAGATAAAGGCGCTGTGCGGGATAAAAGCAAGCTGGGAGGCTAATGCTGATGGCTGTATCACAACCTCTTCCTGCCGCGCCGGGGGGCGCGGAGTACCTGCGGGCGATCTTGCGGTCGCCAGTGTATGAAATCACGCAGGTCACACCGCTGGAGAAGATGGATAAGATCTCTTCGCGGCTGGGTAATGTCATACTGGTAAAACGTGAAGACAGACACGCGGTGCACAGTTTTAAGCTGCGTGGCGCTTACGCGATGATGGCGGGTCTGAGCGATGAACAAAAATCCCACGGTGTGGTGACGGCGTCAGCCGGTAACCATGCGCAAGGGGTCGCGCTCTCCTCCAGCAAGCTGGGAATTAAATCGCTGATTGTGATGCCGGTGGCGACGGCCGACATCAAGGTGGATGCGGTGCGTGGTTTTGGCGGGGAAGTGCTGTTACACGGCGCTAACTTTGATGAAGCCAAGGCCAAGGCGATTGAGCTGTCAGAGCAGCAGCATATGACTTTTCTGCCGCCGTTTGATCACCCAGCGGTGATTGCCGGACAAGGTACACTGGCGCTGGAGTTGCTACAGCAGGATGCGCATCTGGATCGCGTATTTGTACCTGTTGGTGGTGGCGGCTTGGCAGCAGGCGTTGCCGTGCTGATTAAGCAACTGATGCCACAGATTCAGGTGATCGGCGTGGAAGCGGAAGATTCCGCCTGTCTGCGCGCGGCGCTGGACGCTGGGCAACCGGTCGATCTGCCGCGTGTTGGGCTGTTTGCCGAAGGCGTGGCGGTGAAGCGCATCGGCGATGAAACGTTCCGCCTGTGTCGGGAATATCTGGATGATGTAATTACCGTCGATAGCGATGCCATCTGTGCGGCAGTGAAAGATCTGTTCGAAGATGTCCGTGCGATTGCGGAGCCGTCTGGCGCGCTGGCGTTAGCAGGGATGAAGAAATACATCCAGCAGCATCAGATTCAGGGGGAGCGTCTGGCGCATATTCTGTCCGGTGCGAACGTCAACTTCCACGGATTACGCTACGTTTCCGAACGCTGCGAACTGGGTGAGCAACGCGAAGCCTTGCTGGCGGTGACGATCCCCGAAAAACAGGGAAGCTTCCTGAAGTTTTGCCAACTACTGGGGGGTCGCTCCGTCACGGAGTTCAACTATCGCTACGCGGATGCCAAAGACGCCTGCATTTTTGTCGGTGTGCGTCTGACGCGCGGCTATGCAGAACGGCAGGAGATCATCGCTGAGCTTTCCGCAGATGGTTATGAAGTAGTGGATTTGTCCGATGATGAAATGGCGAAGCTGCACGTTCGCTATATGGTCGGTGGACGGCCTTCCAAACCACTACAGGAACGGCTGTACAGCTTTGAATTCCCTGAGTCACCGGGCGCGTTACTGAAGTTCCTGCATACGCTAGGGACGCACTGGAATATCTCGCTGTTCCATTACCGCAGCCACGGCACGGATTTTGGCCGCGTACTGGCCGGGTTCGAGCTAGAGGCAGGCGATCGTGAATTTGAGCAGCACTTGCAGGCATTGGGATATGAATGCCATGACGAAACCAATAATCCGGCATTCCGCTTCTTTCTCGCGGGTTAATTGCTGAGCGCCCCTAACGCCGCCGATGGTGTTTCACCGTCGACGGCGTTATCTTTATGTCATCTGACAGCAACAGGGATGGCATTTCTCCATGACAACGCAATTCACGGGTTTTTCTCAAGCGGGTTTGACGTTTCTTCAGCAGGTGCGGCAGAACAACGATAAAGCGTGGTTTGACGAGCATCGATCAATTTACGATGAGCAATTGGTGGCACCATTCCGCACGCTGGTGGATGAGCTCAGTTTGACTATGTTGCAGATTGACGACCACTTTGAAACTCGCCCTGCAATCGGCAAGACCCTCTCCCGCATTCATCGTGATACGCGCTTTTCCCACGATAAATCACGCTACCGCAGCCATATGTGGCTGACCTTCAAGCGTACCCGCAAAGACTGGACGGATGCGCCGGTGTATTTCTTTGAAATCACGCCCGATACCTGGCGCTACGGGCTGGGCTATTACAGTGCGACGCGTAATACGATGGATTTGTTCCGCCAGACGTTGCGCGGTAATTCACCGCAGTTTCTTGAGGTGGCGAGCTGTCTGGGGAATACCTTTGCGCTGGAAGGGGACAGCTACAAACGCCCGCTGATTAAAGATCAGGAACCGGAACTGGCTAACTGGTATAACCGCAAATCGTTTGCCGCGATATGTACCCGGCAGGATATGGAAGCGCTGTTTTCCGGTGACCTAGTGACGGTTCTGTCTCAGGGATTTATCCAGCTTGAGCCGCTTTATCATTATCTGATGAATATCGAAACCATGAAGAAAGCCGCGCAGGAAGCAGAGTCCGATACGCGGGCATTTTCGGCGGATAAGTGGTTTGAGCGCTAGAGCTAGAGCTAGAGCTAGCTAGCGCTACGGCGTTTTCTGTTGCTCTAATGGGGTTTTATCGCGCTCCAGCAAATAGTTAAACAGGTAACCTTCTTCCTGATTACTACCGAAGGTGGCGATTTGCAGATGATCATCGTCAATGCAGGTGAGCAGTATTTTCACCTGCTGACCGAAGCTGCTTTCACTTTTGCCAATGGCTTGCATATCGCTCATCTGACGGGCGGTGAAGCCGGAATCATCCAGCTTGTTACCGTAACGGAAGGCAATAGAAGCACCGCCTTCAATCTTGCCACGTTGATTGGTCATGGTCAGGCTGACGGCGTGGTAGGGCGCTTTCTGGTCATACATTTCCCGAAAATAATCACCCAGATTGCGGTACTCCTCGGCAGAAAGCCCTGACATCACGTATTCATAGCTGAAGGAACCGTGGAAGCAGGACGTGTTTTTTACGGAGGTAATCGGTGAAGGTAGGGCGTGCTGCGCGATGTCATTTAGGTAGCGCAGCCGGTTTAACTGCTGCTGATAACGCTGGCGCAGGCAGTCCTCGTCTTTGCACTGATCGCGTGTGGCAAGCCAATTGCGCTGAAACTGGTTGAGCGTTTTCTCCCACGGTGCGCTGCTGCCGTACGCTGTCAGAAACGCGCGGGATGTTTTCCATGCCTGTGCCAGTTCTTCATCTAGCTGCCCGAGCAACGGGCTGGCACAAATCAGCTTTTCCTGCGTCGAGGCGGCTTTTTCGCAGGGAAAACTGGCGGCTTGCGCAGGGTGGCTGAAGGACGCGAGCGTCACCCCTGCGGCGGCGATGGCAGTGAAGGCTATCTTCATGGTGTGTCCTGTAATATGTCCCAAAAGGCGGCAATCAGCGGTTCGCTGAGCCGTTTTTTCTGTACGCAGACGCCGAGTTCAAGCGGCTCCATTACCTGTTCGACCAAGACAGAGACGCGGTTGCGTACCGGTTCTGGGCTGTTTTCCAGCACGATATTAGGGAGCAGAGCGATACCGCAGCCTAGCGCCACCATCGATACCATCGCTTCATGGCCGGATATCGTGGCGTAAATCTGTGGGTTGGCGATATGGTTGCGTCTGAACCACAGATCGATGCGTTTACGCACCGGGCCGTGCTCCGGCAGGATGAAGGGAATCCGCGACCAGTCTGGATCGGGTTGGCGCACCAGTGCCTGTACCGGGCAGGGAAGTGCTGGAATAATCAGCGCCAGAGGCAGTTTATCGAGCGGCATGAAGTCAACGCTTGCAGGCAGCGCTTCTGGGCGTCCGGCAATCCCCAAATCTCCATCAATCGACTGAATTTTCTCAACAGCATCGGCGGCATCGCCGGTTGTCAGTTTAATTTCAACCAGCGGGTGCAGCGCCCGAAAACGATCCAGAATCGGCGGCAGGTGGCTGTAGGCGGCAGTGACGGAGCAGAAGATCTTTAGTTCACCGCTTAATGACGGTCCTCGCTGGTCTATCGTGTGACGCAGTTGTTGGTATTGCAGCAGCGTTTGTTGAGCGAAGAGCTTCAAGTGTTCTCCGGCATCAGTGAGCTGCACGGTACGGTTATCGCGCAGAAACAGCGTCTGTCCTAAATCCTCTTCCAGTCGCTGAATTTGCCGTGACAGCGTAGACGGACTGATGTGCATCGCCTTGGCGGTACGGCCAAAGTGTCGGTTTTCTGCCAGATGCAGGAATAATTTGAGATCACGTAAATCCATGCGATGCAGGCCCCATTTTTTATCTTGCTGCCGTTTTTTATCTTGCAAATAGTGCAATATGACGTTGCTAATATATCAATTTAAGCAACGCATTTCCTGTCATATGATGGGGTCATAGTGAATTCCCGTCTGACGGGAATCCTTTCTCGAATAACTGATAAACAGAACCGTATACGGAGCACGACATGGCTAACTATTTCAACACATTAAACCTGCGTCAGCAGCTGGATCAATTGGGCAAGTGCCGCTTTATGGGGCGTGATGAATTTGCCGATGAGGCGAGCTACCTGAAAGGGAAAAAAGTGGTGATCGTCGGTTGTGGTGCTCAGGGTCTGAACCAAGGTCTGAACATGCGCGATTCTGGTCTGGATATCGCTTATGCCCTGCGTGCTGAAGCCATTGCGGAAAAACGTGCATCATGGCGCAAAGCGACCGAAAACGGTTTCACTGTTGGCACATACGAAGATCTGATCCCGCAGGCTGACCTGATCGTTAACTTGACGCCGGACAAACAGCACTCCGCCGTGGTTCAGGCAGTACAACCGCTGATGAAGCAGGGCGCAGCGCTGGGCTACTCTCACGGTTTCAACATCGTTGAAGTGGGCGAGCAAATCCGTAAAGACATCACTGTAGTGATGGTGGCGCCGAAGTGCCCAGGTACGGAAGTGCGTGAAGAATACAAACGTGGTTTCGGCGTACCGACGCTGATCGCGGTTCACCCAGAAAACGATCCAAAAGGCGAAGGCATGGCAATCGCCAAAGCCTGGGCGGCGGCAACTGGCGGCCACCGTGCTGGCGTTCTGCAATCCTCTTTCGTTGCAGAAGTGAAATCTGACCTGATGGGTGAGCAGACCATTCTGTGTGGCATGTTGCAGGCTGGTTCTCTGCTGGGCTTCGATAAGCTGGTTGCTGAAGGCACCGATCCTGCTTACGCAGAAAAACTGATTCAGTTCGGCTGGGAAACCATCACCGAAGCGCTGAAGCAGGGTGGGATTACGCTGATGATGGATCGCCTGTCTAACCCGGCGAAGCTGCGCGCTTATGCACTGTCTGAGCAACTGAAGGGCATTATGGCTCCGCTGTTCCAGAAACACATGGACGACATCATCTCCGGCGAATTCTCCGGCGGCATGATGGCTGACTGGGCGAACGATGACGTGAAACTGCTGACCTGGCGTGAAGAGACCGGTAAAACCGCGTTCGAAAATGCACCGCAGTTCGACGGTAAAATCGCTGAGCAGGAATATTTTGATAACGGCGTGCTGATGGTTGCGATGGTAAAAGCGGGCGTTGAACTGGCGTTTGAAACCATGGTGAGCTCCGGCATCATCGAAGAGTCAGCTTACTACGAATCACTGCATGAGCTGCCGCTGATCGCCAACACCATCGCGCGTAAGCGTCTGTATGAAATGAACGTGGTTATCTCTGATACCGCAGAATACGGTAACTACCTGTTTGCTAACGCCGCCGTTCCGTTGCTGAAAGGTGCGTTCATGGCATCTCTGCAGCCCGGCGATCTGGGTAAAGCGGTAGCGGGCACTGAAGTAGACAACGCGCAACTGCGTGATGTTAACGAAGCGATCCGTAACCACCCGATCGAAACCGTAGGCCACACGCTGCGCGGTTACATGAAAGACATGAAGCGTATCGCTGTCGCGGGTTAATGTTCGCTTTTACGTTTAGCGAAACACGATGATTGCTATGCTGCTCCCTCGGGAGCAGCATTTTTTTATCTGCGATTACCCGTCAGCCTGCGTTATCTATGCTGTGTATCGGCGGTGCTTTCACGTGAGGAAAGTGCCAATGCAGTGGTTAATTCAGCCTTTGTCATACGTACACAGTAAGACGGCATGTTCCTTTCAAAACGCCATCCTTCAGACAATTTTCCCGCATCGACGACATCAAACCCAAAGGCATCATAAAGTTCGGCCACAATGGCCTTTTCCTGCTTATCATCACCCGCGAGCGGTAGCGCTCGGCGATTGACTGAACCCGCAGGGAGCCCATCGCTTTCAAGCTGTGTCATGGTGATAGCATTGAACGCTTTGGTAATCTTTGTACCGGGTAAATAACCAGCCAGCAGTTCGCTGGTGGTGGTGCTACGCGTATCCAGTGCGGCTACTTTGCCATCTCGCTCGGTATAGTAGTTGACGGCATCGATAACTGATTTGCCCTGTAAAGCCTGCTCAGGGAGTTTATCGATGGCGGTAAAGGGAACGGCAATAACGATAATGTCGCCAAACAGCGCTGCCTGAGTCGCGGTGCCGATATCGCAGCCGATCATGGGACGGAGGCTGAAAAGCGACTGGGGATCGCGTGAGTTGCTGAGCATGACCTGATGACCGTTCTGAAGCGCTAGTTTAGCGATCGCCCGGGCAACAAAGCCCGCACCAATAATGCCAATTTTCATCTTTTTCTCCTTAATGCTTTTGAGAAGAGAAGCTTAATTGCCTACAATTTGAAGATAAATTGTGTTTTTAAACGAAAACAAACAACAAATATGAGCGAATCATGGATCGGCTGACCAGCATGAACATCTTTGTCAAAGCATCGGAATTGGGGTCTTTTGCCGCTGCCGCAGAGGTGCTGGGCATCTCACCACAGATGGTGGCCAAGCAGGTGGCATGGCTCGAAGCGAGGCTTGGGGTTCGATTGCTGAACCGTACCACGCGTAGGCAGAGCCTAACGGATATTGGTCTGCGCTATTATGAGCGCTGCAAGGTTGTGCTTGCCGAAGCGGAGGACGCCGATGCGATTGCCCGTGAAATGCAGGTGACGCCTTCCGGTATCATTCAGGTGAATGCACCGGTTACCTGGGGATCGCATCTGCTCGCACCGTTTATCACGCGCTATCTCGCGCGTTATCCCGACACGCAAATTGCGCTGACGTTAAATGATCGTATCGTCGATCCCATTGAAGAGGGGTTCGAAGTCATCATTCGTATCGGTGAACTGGCGGATAGCTCAATGGTGGCCTGGCCGCTTCAGCCTTACTCATTGATCGCTTGCGCATCGCCTGACTATCTGGCGCGTGAAGGATTGCCGGATACGCCATCGAGTCTCGCACGCCACGCGTGCCTTATTTATGGTGCTCGCGCCGTCGCCACATCTTGCCGATGGGTATTCCATAAGGACGGAAAACCTGAAGAAGTTAGGCCGGAAGGTAGGCTTTTTGCTAATGACTGGAATGCGCTGCTACATGCTGCGATAGCGGGCTATGGTATAACGCTTGGGCCAGAGGTTGTGTTACGTAAGGAGATTGACCGCGGGCGTCTGGTACAGGTGTTGTCTGACTATAATGGGCCTGCCCGTCCGGTTCATGTCATGGTGCCGATGGGGCGGCGATCGGCGGTTAAAATTAAAACTTTTGTCGATGCAGTCAGAGCCAATTTCGGATAGAAATGAGCCCGTGGCATAGCGACTATGCCACGGGCATTATGACTAAACGGACTGGTATTCCGCTTCTGCCTGCTTGAAGCGGTCGGTAATCGCTTTTGACGGCGCTTTACCCAGCAGGCTGATGATGAAAATAGTCAGGCTGTTGAAGATAAATCCGGGGATGATTTCATACAGACCCAGCCAGGCATACTGTTTCCAGATCAACACCGTTGCTGCACCCACGATCATACCGAGTAGCGCGCCGTTACGCGTCATACGCGGCCATAGCAGAGAAATCAAGATCACCGGTCCGAAGGCGGCACCGAAACCTGCCCAGGCATAGCTCACCAGACCCAGTACACGGTTTTCAGGGTTCAGCGACAGTGCGATAGCAATGATCGCAACTAATAGCACCATCGCGCGCCCTACCCATACCAACTCTTTCTGACTGGCGTTTTTGCGCAGGAATGGTTTGTATAAATCTTCGGTGATAGCACTGGAGCACACCAGCAACTGGCAGCTCAGCGTACTCATGACAGCAGCTAAAATCGCAGACAGCAGAATGCCGGCAATCCACGGATTGAACAGCAGCATAGACAGTTCGATAAAGACGCGCTCGCTATTTTGCGTCACGTTACCCGCTTGGTCCGGGTTCGTGTTGAAGTAGGCGATACCGAAGAAGCCCACTGTCACCGCACCGGCCAGACAAAGAATCATCCAGGTCATACTGATGCGGCGTGCGCTGTGAATGGTGTGGTGTGAGTCAGCAGCCATAAAGCGAGCCAGAATATGCGGTTGGCCGAAATAGCCCAGGCCCCAGCCCATCAGCGAGATGATGGCGACAAAATTCAGTCCTTTAAACATATCCAGATTGGCTGGATTTTTCGCTTCAATCACCATGAGTGAGGTGTCTATTCCACCCAGCGATAAAATGACCATCACTGGCGTCAGGATCAGAGCGAAAATCATCAGGCTGGCCTGAACCGTGTCCGTCCAGCTTACAGCCAAAAAGCCGCCGATAAAGGTATAGGCGATGGTCGCTGCGGCCCCTGCCCATAATGCGGTGCCGTAGCTCATACCAAAGGTGCTTTCAAACAGACGAGCCCCCGCGACGACGCCGGATGCGCAATAGATGGTGAAGAAAACCAGAATGACTAACGCGGAGATCACGCGCAGCAATTTGCTGTTATCTTCAAAACGGTGGGTGAAATAGTCAGGCAGGGTAAGTGCGTTGTGGTTTATTTCTGTGTGTACGCGCAGGCGTCCAGCGACCCATTTCCAGTTCAGGTAGGCACCTAACGTTAGACCAATCGCGATCCAGCTTTCAGAAATACCGGAAATGAAAATGGCACCCGGTAGCCCCATCAGCAGCCAGCCGCTCATATCAGAAGCACCAGCCGACAGGGCGGTCACCACGCTACCCATCCGACGTCCGCCCAGAATGTAATCGCCAAAGTTATTGGTAGCGCGGTAGGCAAACAGGCCGATGAGAACCATCCCGAAAATGTACACCAAAAACGTCACCAACATGGGTGTGCTTATTGTCATTTAACTCTCCACATTTTTTTCGCGCCGCCGTCGCGGCGACGTTGTGTTTTATAATAATCACTCAGGCCGGAACGAGGTCTGAAGATGATGATGGGTAGCAACTGTTCCATTTGTTAACAAGGTTGCACAAAGTTGCAACATGATTGATATTGACGGTATCCCGATGTGCATCTTCGAATGACAGGAGTGGACTCTATGGGCTCTACCACGATGGGTGTAAAACTCGATGAGGAAACGCGCGAGCGTATCAAGGTCGCAGCACAGCGTATTGATCGCACACCGCACTGGTTGATCAAACAGGCTATTTTCCATTACCTCGAACGCCTCGAAAGTGGCCTCGACACTCCTGAAACACCGCAATCGGCGAACATCAGCCGCATTGAAGCAGAAGAGATTATGCCGCAATCTCGGGAAGAAGAAACCCACCAACCCTTTCTTGGTTTCGCCGAACAGGTCCTTCCCCAGTCAGTTACCCGCGCCGCGATGACTTCTGCTTATCGCCGTCCTGAAAGTGAACTGGTGCCTATCTTGCTTGAACAGGCAAGACTTACCGACGAAATGTCGCAGTTAACCCAGAAACTGGCTTATCGATTGGCAGAGAAATTACGCAGTCAGAAAGCCGGAAATGGTCGTGCGGGCATTGTGCAAGGGCTGCTACAAGAATTTTCACTTTCTTCTCAGGAAGGCGTGGCGCTGATGTGTTTAGCCGAAGCGTTGCTGCGTATTCCTGATAAATCCACGCGCGATGCACTGATCCGCAACAAAATCAGCCGAGGGAACTGGCAGGCTCATCTTGGCCACAGCCCATCGCTTTTCGTGAATGCCGCAACCTGGGGGCTACTGTTTACCGGAAAGCTGGTGGCGACACACAATGAAGCACACCTGTCGAATTCACTGAATCGCATCATCGGTAAACGCGGTGAGCCGCTTATCCGTAAAGGCGTCGATATGGCCATGCGGCTGATGGGAGAACAGTTCGTCACGGGGGAAACCATCGGTGAAGCGCTGGCTAACGCCCGTGAACGGGAGGATAAAGGCTTCCGTTACTCTTACGATATGTTGGGTGAAGCGGCGCTGACGGCGCACGATGCTGCCGCGTATCTGGCGGCCTATCAGCAGGCGATTCACGCTATCGGCAAAGCCTCGAACGGGCGCGGGATTTACGAAGGGCCGGGCATCTCCATCAAGCTGTCGGCGCTGCATCCCCGCTATAGCCGGTCGCAGTATGATCGTGTGTTTGATGAATTGTACCCACGGCTGTTATCGCTGACGCTGCTGGCGCGCCAGTACGACATCGGGATCAATATTGACGCGGAGGAAGCCGATCGACTGGAGATCTCGCTCGATCTGCTGGAAAAACTCTGCATGGAACCGCAGTTGGCGGGGTGGAACGGCGTTGGGTTTGTCATTCAGGCTTACCAGAAACGCTGTCCGTATGTGATTGATGTGCTGATTGAGTTGGCACAGCGCAGCCATCGGCGGCTGATGATTCGTCTGGTGAAAGGGGCGTACTGGGACAGTGAAATCAAACGGGCGCAGATCGACGGGCTGGAAGGCTACCCGGTCTACACGCGCAAGGTCTACACCGATGTGTCGTATCTGGCGTGCGCTCGGAAGCTGCTGGCCGTACCGAATCTGATTTACCCGCAGTTTGCCACGCACAACGCGCAGACGGTAAGTGCGATCTACCACATGGCGGGCAACAATTATTATCCTGGGCAGTATGAATTCCAGTGCCTGCACGGCATGGGGGAACCGCTCTACGATCAGGTGGTTGGCGCTGTTGCGGATGGTAAGTTAAACCGTCCATGTCGTATCTATGCCCCGGTCGGAACCCATGAAACGTTGCTGGCTTATCTGGTGCGACGCCTGCTGGAAAACGGCGCGAATACCTCGTTTGTTAACCGTATTGCGGATACGTCTATGGCGCTGGAAACGCTGATTGCCGATCCGGTTAGCGGCGTAGAGACACTGGCAAAAATGGAATGGAGCATGGGTGCACCGCATCCTCGCATTCCTCTGCCGCATCAGCTATATGGACAGGCACGGAAAAATTCGAGTGGGCTGGATCTCTCGAATGAGCATCGGCTAGCTTCGCTCTCCAGCGCGCTGCTAAGTCATGCGGCGCAGCCGTGGTATGCCGAACCGATGATTGAAGGGGAGTGCGAGTCGAGCGAACAAAAGCCCGTGGTGAATCCTGCCAACATGCACGATGTGGTGGGCTATGTCCGTGATGCCTCCGTGGCGGATGTGGAACGGGCAGTAGATGCTGCGGTGCATGCCGGCGCCATCTGGTTTGCGACGCCGCCTGCTGAACGTGCCGCAATATTGAATCGAGCCGCCTCATCGATGGAAGGGCAGTTACAACGCCTGCTGGGGTTGCTGGTACGGGAAGCGGGTAAATCCTTCGGTAACGCGATTGCGGAAGTGCGCGAAGCGGTGGACTTCTTGCGCTATTACGCGAGTCAAGTGCGAGACACCTTCACCAATGATACCCATCGTCCTCTGGGACCCGTTGTCTGCATTAGTCCGTGGAATTTCCCGCTGGCGATCTTTACTGGACAGATAGCTGCCGCATTGGCGACCGGGAACAGCGTGCTGGCAAAACCGGCTGAACAGACACCGTTGATTGCGGCACAGGCCGTGCGTATTTTGCATGAAGCGGGGGTTCCCACTGGTGTGTTGCAACTGCTGCCGGGGCAGGGGGAAACGATCGGCGCTGCGTTGGTGAACGACGAACGGGTACGCGGCGTGGTGTTTACCGGTTCGACTGCCGTGGCAAAAATCTTGCAACGCAGCATCGCTAGTCGGCTTGACCCACAGGGGCATTTGACGCCGCTGATTGCCGAGACGGGGGGCTGAATGCGATGGTTGTCGATTCGTCCGCACTGACGGAACAGGTGGTGAATGATGTGATCGCCTCTGCGTTCGACAGCGCCGGACAGCGTTGTTCGGCACTGCGCCTGCTGTGCCTGCAAGAGGACATTGCGGATCGCACGCTGACTATGCTGCGTGGTGCGATGGCGGAGTGCCGAATGGGGGATCCTGAACGGCTCTCGACCGATATCGGCCCGATGATTGATGCCGAGGCGAAAGAAAATGTGGAACTGCACATCCAGGCGATGCGGGCGAAAGGGTATACCGTATTTCAGGCGGCATACTCGCAGGATGAAGCGACGTGGCAGCAGGGGACATTTGTGAAGCCTACGCTGATTGAGCTGAGCGATATTAGCGAGCTGAAAAAAGAAGTTTTTGGTCCAGTTTTACACGTCATTCGCTATCAAAGCCAGCAGTTGGATACCGTGATTGATCAGATTAACGCGGCGGGATACGGCCTGACACTGGGTGTGCATACGCGCATTGATGAAACTATCCAGCGCGTGACGAACAGGGCGAAGGTGGGTAACCAGTACGTGAACCGCAATATGGTAGGAGCTGTTGTCGGCGTTCAACCGTTTGGCGGAGAAGGCTTATCGGGAACCGGGCCAAAGGCAGGTGGACCACTTTATCTATACCGCTTACTGGCACATCGACCGGACAACGCGTTCGCAGCAGAATTCGCCAAGCAGAATCGTGAGCAGGCACTGGATACCTCCGCCCGAACATCGCTACTGGCGGGACTACAGGCGCTGGAGGACTGGGCGATTAGCGGTGAACGTCACGATCTGGCGGCGCTGTGTCAGCGTTATAAAGAGCATAGTGTTAGCGGAACAACGCTGCAGTTGTCTGGCCCGACAGGGGAAAGTAATACGTATACGTTGTTACCACGTGAGCGGATTCTATGTCTGGCGGATCATGAGGAAGACCGCCTGATTCAAGCTGCGGCGGTGCTGGCAGCGGGCGGTAAACTCCTGTGGCCTGAAGGTGAGCAGGAGAAAATGCTCTATGATCGTTTGCCGCAAAAGGTGCAGTTGCATATTCAGCTTGTACATGACTGGCAACGGCATGATGAGGTGTCTTTTCATGGCGTAATTTATCATGGCGATGCCGATCGGTTACGGCAGTTGAGTGAGGTGCTTGCAGAACGTGATGGGCCGATTATTCCGCTGCTGGGCTATGCGCAGGGTGATACCCATGTTCAACTGGAGCGTCTGCTGACTGAACGTTCTCTGAGCATCAACACTGCTGCTGCGGGCGGTAATGCGAGCCTGATGACGATAGGCTAAGGTGTTCAATAGAAAAAGCGCGCCGAACCGGAAGGTGGGCGCGCTTTTTATGTTTGGGCGTCGGCGTGACGGCTTAGTTACGGTACAGTACCTTGATTACATGGTAACCAAACTGCGTTTTCACTGGCCCGAACGGTTTCAGTAATTCGCAGGAAAACACGGCTTTATCGAAAGCGGGAACCATGTCACCTTTACGAAACTCACCTAAATCTCCACCGTTACGTTTTGATGGGCAGGTTGAGTGTTTTTGCGCCAATTTCTGAAAATCGGCACCTTTTTCCAGTTGAGCCAAAATGTCACTAGCCAGTTGCTCGGTATCGACCAGAATGTGTAGGGCTGCTGCGGTATTTGCCATGTTATTACCTTTTTTGCAAAAGAGATTCCGGCGCGCAATGTAACATTTGCAACGCAGGATGTGGACTGCGACGTGCTTTCCTTAATAACAAATCCCCGGTCAAGATCGATACGGCTTTCTGCTACAATCGCCTTCCATTTTATGAGTGAGCAAGATCGTTATGCGCTTAAACCCCAGCCAACAACATGCCGTCGAATTCGTCACCGGACCTTGTCTGGTACTGGCGGGCGCAGGCTCCGGCAAGACCCGCGTTATCACCAATAAAATTGCGCACCTTATCCGTCAGTGTGGCTATCAGGCTCGGCACATTGCTGCTGTGACGTTTACCAACAAAGCGGCGCGTGAAATGAAGGAGCGTGTGGCGCAAACGCTGGGGCGTAAAGAGACGCGCGGGCTAATGATTGCGACATTCCATACGCTGGGGTTAGAGATCATCAAGCGTGAATATGCCGCGCTGGGTATGAAATCTAATTTTTCTCTGTTTGACGATCAGGATCAAATGGCGCTGCTGAAAGAGCTTACGGAGCAGTGGCTAGAAAATGATAAGGCTCTGCTGCAACAGTTGATCTCAACGATCTCAAACTGGAAAAACGATCTGATCGACCCTGCTGGTGCGGCTGCGATGGCACGATCCGAACGCGATAAGCTGTTTGTGCATTGCTACTCGCTTTATCACGAACACCTGCGTGCCTGTAACGTGCTGGATTTCGACGATCTCATTCTGCTGCCCACGCTGTTGCTAAAGCAGAATGCCGAAGTGCGTGAACGCTGGCAGAACCGCTTACGCTACCTGCTGGTGGATGAATATCAGGACACCAACACCAGTCAGTACGAGCTGGTTAAGCTGCTGGTTGGCACCCGCGCACGTTTTACCGTCGTCGGCGATGACGATCAGTCTATTTACTCCTGGCGCGGCGCACGGCCACAAAATCTGGTGTTATTACAGCAGGATTTCCCTGCGCTTGACGTGATCAAACTGGAACAAAACTACCGCTCATCCGGGCGTATTCTGAAAGCCGCCAATATTCTCATCGCTAATAACCCACACGTCTTTGAAAAGCGGCTGTTCTCGGAGCTGGGTTACGGTGATGAGCTCAAAGTGATTACCGCCAACAATGAGGATCACGAAGCCGAGCGTGTCGTTGGTGAACTGATTGCCCATCACTTTATTAAAAAGACCCAGTACGGCGACTATGCCATTTTGTATCGTGGTAACCACCAGTCGCGTCTATTTGAAAAGATGCTGATGCAGAACCGTATTCCGTATCGTATCTCCGGCGGCACGTCCTTTTTCTCTCGACCTGAAATCAAGGATTTGCTGGCTTACCTGCGTGTATTGACTAACCCGGACGATGACAGCGCGTTTTTACGCATTGTGAACACGCCCAAACGTGAGATTGGTCCAGCGACGATGAAGAAGCTGGGCGAGTGGGCAGGGCAACGTAATAAAGGCTTGTTCAGCGCGAGTTTTGATTTCGGGTTGGGCCAGTCGCTGACGGGTCGTGGGCTAGAATCCCTGCAACGGTTTACACAGTGGATGGAGGGCATTTCCCGGCTTGCGGAGCGTGAGCCTGTTGCCGCCGTGCGTGACTTGATTCATGGGTTAGACTACGAAAGTTGGCTGTATGAAACCTCACCGAGTCCAAAAGCAGCAGAAATGCGGATGAAGAACGTCAATCAGCTATTCAGTTGGATGACTGAAATGCTCGAAGGCTCCGATCTGGACGAACCCATGACGTTGACGCAGGTGGTGACGCGCTTTACGCTACGGGACATGATGGAGCGTGGTGAAAGTGAGGAGGAATTAGATCAGGTACAGCTAATGACGCTACATGCATCCAAAGGACTGGAGTTTCCATACGTCTTTTTGGTTGGGATGGAAGAGGGCCTATTGCCGCACCAGAGCAGTATTGATGAAGACAACGTTGACGAAGAGCGGCGTTTGGCATACGTGGGGATTACGCGCGCCCAACGTGAGCTGTTCTTCACGCTGTGTAAAGAACGTCGCCAGTATGGCGAACTCATGCGCCCAGAACCGAGTCGTTTCCTGCTTGAACTGCCGCAAGATGATGTGGTGTGGGAAACGGAAAGAAAAGTCGTTAGCGCACAAGAGCGTATGCAGAAAGGTCAAACGAACGTCGCTAATATTCGGGCGATGTTGGCGAAAGCAAAAGGGGAGTAGATATACCCGTCATACTTCAAGCTGCATGTGCGTTGGCTTCGCTTACTCACCCCAGTCACTTACTGGTGTAAGCTCCTGGGGATTAATGAGTCTCATAAATGAGACTCACCCTTCGGGCCAGCGTTCACGCTGTTCAAATCGGTCTGGAGCCGATTTGTCGTGCGCTTGCCGCGTTACGCTGCTCATCACTGAGCATCGCCCTAAAGGGCTAACGCTTCGCGTTATTCAAAACGAACACGTTTTGTCCTGCAACTCGAATTATTTAGGGTATATATATCCGTTAAGCTGGGGTTTCTTCCAGTATCAGCGGCCAGTGTACGTAGCTTTGCCAACGACTTTCTTGTTCCAGCATTTCTGCCCGTAGCGGGTGTTGAGCCAGCCAGCCAGCAGGCAGAATCAAACGCAGCGCTTCACCTTCTACGCGTAATCGTACTGCCGGCAGCGTGTCATCGCGGCGGCGGCTGGCAAAAATAATAGCCAGACGTAACAGGCGACACAGGCGCTGCGCTTGATTGATCGGTAGCGCATTCTGCTGACTGAGCGGCATCAAATCGACGGGGTTAATCTGGTTTTGCAGGAGTGTGGCTAACAGTTTCTTCTGGGCTGGTGTAAAGCCGGGGAGATCGCTATGGCGAATCAAATAGGCTGCATGCTGGGGCGACTGACGAAAATCAATACTCAAACCGATTTCGTGCACCAGACAGGCGCTGCGCAGTAACTCGCGACATCGGCTATCCAACTGCCAGTCACGGGCAACCTGTTGCAGAAAGTTGTCTGCCAGCGTACTGACGCGTTTAGCCTGTTCGGTATCCAGCAGATAACGACGTTGTAGCGTCTCCAGCGTGCGGTGGCGGATATCCTGATCGACAGGCAAATTCAACATGCCATAGACCAACCCTTCACGCAGTGCGCCTCCAGCCAGCGTCATCGTTTTGATGTCGAGTTCCTGGAAGATAGCCAATAGGATGGCTAACCCGCTGGGGAAAACCAGTGCGCGTTCCAGCGTCAGGCCTTCAATTTCTAACTCTTCCAGCTTATCACACTGAATCGCATGCTCTTTAAGCTGCCTGAGCTTCGGCAGGGTAATGTATTCATCCATGCCCTGCGCGACCATAATTTCCTGTAGTGCTTGTACTGTACCGGAAGCGCCGACGCAGATTTGCCAACCCTGTTCGCGCAGGGAAGCCGCGACAGGGCGCAACATTTCACGTGCTGCATGTTCAGCACGTTCAAAGTTACCGGCTTCAAGGTTGCGATCGCTGAAATAGCGATCCAGCCAGGTGACGCATCCCATCGGGAGGCTGATCAACTGAGTCGTTTTGGCACCGACACCTGTCGCCAGTTCGGTACTGCCACCGCCGATATCCACAACCAGACGCGCATCTGGCCCACCTGTCGTATGTGCTACGCCTTGATAAATCAAGCGTGCTTCTTCTTCACCGCTGATAACTTGAATCGGCAAGCCCAGAATTTCCTGAGCCCGTTGCAGGAATTCGTCAGCATTCGTTGCCAGCCGCAGGGTTGCGGTCGCGACGACACGCACCTGATCTTGCGGAATATCCTGCAACCGTTCGGAGAACAGTTGTAGACACTGCCAACCACGCTGCATCGCTTCCTGCGAGAGCCGACTCTGCTTATCCAGCCCTGCCGCAAGGCGGACCTTACGCTTTATTTTCGCCAGCGTCTGAATGCTGCCTGCGGTTTCCCGGGTGACCAGCATATGGAAGCTGTTCGAACCGAGATCGATGGCTGCGTAAAGTGAAGAAGAGCTCAGCATCAACGGTTAGTCCGCTCGTTTACGGTTATTACGGGGCGCTCCACTGCGGCGTGGCGTATTACTATGTCGGCGCGGGCCATTATTAGAGCGCGGTGGGCGCGTTAAACGCTTCGGCGCAGGTAAATCGCTCATTAACGCGTCACTGTTGTATTTGCTGACCGGGATACCGTGACCGATATAGGTTTCGATAGCCGGGAGATTCAGTGCGTACTCTTCGCAGGCCAGGCTGATAGAAAACCCACTTTGCCCTGCACGACCAGTACGGCCAATACGGTGAACGTAGTCTTCGCAGTCATCCGGCAGGTCGTAGTTGAAAACGTGGGTTACAGAAGGAATGTGCAAACCGCGCGCTGCAACGTCCGTTGCCACCAGAATATCCAGATTACCTTGAGTAAATTCTTCCAGAATACGTAGACGTTTTTTCTGCGCCACGTCGCCTGTCAGCAACCCAACGCGGTGGCCGTCGGCAGCCAAGTGGCCCCAGACGTCTTCGCAGCGATGCTTGGTATTGGCGAAAATAATGCAGCGATCAGGCCACTCTTCTTCCAACAGCGTCTGGAGCAGGCGCATTTTCTCTTCGTTGGATGGATAAAACAGTTCTTCTTTAATGCGGTGGCCGGTTTTCTGTTCTGGTTCGACTTCCACGTACTCAGCGTTATTCATCTGTTCAAACGCGAGTTCACGCACCCGGTAGGAGAGCGTAGCGGAAAAGAGCATATTCAGGCGCTGTGCCGCGGCTGGCATGCGACGGAACAACCAGCGGATATCTT
The DNA here is from genome assembly GCF_001742185.1 of Pectobacterium wasabiae CFBP 3304. Lineage (NCBI taxonomy): Bacteria > Pseudomonadati > Pseudomonadota > Gammaproteobacteria > Enterobacterales > Pectobacteriaceae > Pectobacterium > Pectobacterium wasabiae. The sequence goes on along the minus strand of NZ_CP015750.1, from coordinate 1,367,740 downwards.
TGATGAAGCCGAGATCGTACATGCGATCCGCTTCATCCAGCACGACGACCTGGATCGCGCCCAGATTAATATGGTTTTGTTTGGCATAGTCGATCAGGCGACCGGTGGTGCCAACCAAAATATCAACGCCGCTTTCCAGCACTTTAAGCTGTTTGTCGTAGCCGTCGCCACCGTAGGCCAAACCCAATTTTAGCCCAGTCAGGTGAGACAGCGCTTCCGCGTCAGAGTGAATCTGGACCGCCAGTTCACGGGTGGGTGCCATAATTAAGGCACGCGGTTGATTGGTTTGACGCTCTGCGTTTGCAGGGTGTGAAAGCAAATAATGGAAAGTAGACGCGAGAAAAGCCAGCGTCTTGCCGGTACCGGTTTGCGCCTGACCCGCAACATCACGCCCTGACAAAGCTAATGGCAGAGCTAACGCCTGAATAGGCGTACAGTTATGAAACCCTTTGCTTTCAAGGGCTTCGATAACCTGCGGGTGCAGGGCGAAGTCGGAAAACTTCTGTTCAGTTAAGTGTGTTTTGCTCATAGTGTGGTAGAATATCAGCTAACTATTGCTTTACGAAAGCGTATCCGGTGAAATAAAGTCAACCTGTTGTTGGTTAATGCTAGACCAACAAGATATGCCCTTCATTTTTCAAGTTGTAGGTGTGTCGGTGGTATTGAATGACTTGGCGCTTCACCGGGCCTTGCTCTTGCACGTTTTGTCCTGCACCTTGAAATTTATTGGGTATATAAATAATTCTGTGGAGTAAAATATGAGCGATAAAATAATTCACCTGACTGATGACAGCTTTGATACGAAAGTATTGCAGGCTGAGGGCGCTACCTTGGTTGATTTTTGGGCTGAGTGGTGTGGTCCTTGTAAAATGATCGCTCCTATTCTGGATGAAATTGCCGAAGAGTTTGAAGGCAAACTGACGGTGACCAAGCTGAACATTGACGAAAACCCTGCCACTGCACCGAAATATGGTATCCGCGGTATCCCTACGCTGCTGTTGTTTAAAAACGGCGAAGTGGCGGCGACAAAAGTTGGCGCGCTGTCCAAAGGGCAACTGAAAGAGTTCCTGACGGCAAATCTGTAATTAGCTTGATACCCTGTGAAAGGGGATTGCCGACGGGCGCAATTGGGCAATATGCAATTCTCATATTGACTGCTTGCTGCTCGTCGGGAAGCGTGTTAGATTCTTCAACACTGCATATCGTACTTGCCTATGTTTAAGCCCCTTAGGCTTAAGCCTGAAAGTTAGACTCTAAAGCATTATTCTGTGTCGAAATCGAAAGAACGTTGTTTTACAAAGTATTTTTTGCAAAATAGTTGTTTTACAACACGTTTATGATCCGATTTGGGCAGTCTACTAGTTTTACAATAATTGGTTTTATGTGTCTTCGATCTCCTGCCGTTGATTTATGCAGATATCGTTTATGCGGATGTCGTTTGGCGCGGATTTAATGCGCTTCAGGTGTGAAACCAGACAGGAATCCGGTGGTTGAAGGCTGTTATAGAGGCACGGATGATCCTGCCATACCATTCACGTTAATAGTTCGAGATTTACCCCGAGTTAAAGAACCCACCACTATGAATCTTACCGAATTAAAGAATACGCCAGTTTCTGAGTTAATTACTCTTGGCGAAAATATGGGACTGGAAAACCAGGCCCGCATGCGTAAACAGGATATTATCTTCGCGATTCTGAAACAGCATGCCAAAAGTGGCGAGGATATTTTCGGCGATGGTGTGCTGGAGATTCTGCAGGATGGCTTCGGCTTTCTCCGCTCCGCAGACAGCTCCTACCTCGCAGGCCCCGATGATATCTACGTTTCTCCCAGCCAAATCCGCCGTTTCAATCTCCGCACTGGTGACACCATTTCTGGCAAGATTCGTCCGCCGAAAGAGGGCGAGCGCTATTTTGCACTGTTGAAAGTTAATGAAGTTAACTACGACAGACCTGAAAACGCCCGCAACAAGATCCTGTTCGAAAACTTAACGCCACTGCATGCAAACTCTCGTCTGCGTATGGAACGTGGTAACGGTTCGACAGAAGATCTGACGGCGCGTGTGCTGGATCTGGCTTCACCAATTGGCCGTGGTCAGCGTGGCCTGATCGTTGCGCCGCCGAAAGCAGGTAAAACCATGCTGCTGCAGAATATTGCGCAGAGCATTGCTTACAACCATCCTGACTGTGTGCTGATGGTGTTGCTGATTGACGAACGTCCGGAAGAAGTGACCGAGATGCAGCGTTTGGTGAAAGGTGAAGTGGTTGCGTCAACGTTTGACGAACCGGCTTCCCGTCACGTTCAGGTCGCTGAAATGGTGATCGAAAAAGCGAAGCGTCTGGTTGAACATAAGAAAGACGTTATCATCCTACTGGACTCCATTACTCGTCTGGCGCGTGCTTACAACACCGTTGTTCCGGCCTCGGGCAAAGTGTTGACCGGTGGTGTGGATGCCAACGCCCTGCATCGTCCGAAGCGTTTCTTCGGTGCTGCACGTAACGTTGAGGAAGGCGGTAGCCTGACAATCATCGCCACCGCGCTGGTTGATACTGGTTCCAAGATGGACGAAGTGATTTACGAAGAATTTAAAGGTACAGGTAATATGGAACTGCACCTGGCGCGTAAAATCGCAGAAAAACGCGTGTTCCCAGCGATTGATTACAACCGTTCTGGTACGCGTAAAGAAGAGTTGCTTACTACCTCTGAAGAATTGCAGAAAATGTGGATTCTACGCAAAATCATTCACCCAATGGGCGAGATCGATGCGATGGAATTCCTCATCAATAAGTTGGCGATGACGAAAACCAACGATGAATTCTTCGATATGATGAAACGTTCATAAATCCGGGCGTTCATCTATATATACCCTAAATAATTCGAGTTGCAGGACAAAACGTTAACGTTTTGAACAACGTGAAGCGTTGGCCCCTTCGGGCGAGGCTCAGAGATGAGCAGCGTAACGCGGCAAGCGCACGAACCCCTTGGAGCTTACATCAGTAAGCGACTGGGGTGAGTAAGAGAAGCCAACGCACATGCAGCTTGAAGTATGACGGGTACATTACGGATAACTCGGGGAACGCCACGCTGGGTCGTGGCGTTTTTTTATCCCCTAAGTGATCGGATGTGAATGTGCTTTCCGCAGATAAAGCGCGGTTACCACTTCAATTTGTACTGGCGATCAACGTGGGCGATAGGATATAAGGCGTAAACCGAGTCTATACTGAACAGCTACAGCACGGCTGTTAACGGTGAACTTATTCACTATGAGTACCGAATTACTATTTATTTTCTTGTTTTCTCTGGGCTTTCTTTTTTTTGCTCGCAGCATCGCGGGTAAAATAGGACTTGTCGATCGTCCCAACTACCGTAAACGTCATCGGGGTCTTGTACCTCTGGTTGGCGGCATTTCCGTGTATGCGGGTATCTGCTTTACCTACTTTATTACCGATCAATATATCCCCAACTTCCATCTTTACCTGCCGTGCGCGGGTGTGCTGGTGTTTGTCGGCATGCTTGACGATCGTTTTGATATCAGCGTGAAAATTCGTGCTGTTGTGCAGGCGTTTGTTGCAGTGGTGATGATGGCCTTTGCTGGCTTGACGATACACAATCTGGGGCACATTTTCGGCCCATGGCTGATGGGGTTGGGGCCGTTTGGCTATTTGGTTACGCTGTTTGCCGTTTGGGCTGCGATCAATGCGTTCAACATGGTGGACGGGATTGATGGGTTGCTCGGTGGATTGTCCAGCGTCTCATTCGGGGCGATGGGGATCTTGTTGTATCTGAGCGGCCATACGAATCTGGCATTGTGGTGTTTCGCCATGATCGCGGCGACGTTGCCCTATATTCTGCTTAATCTCGGCATGTTTGGGCGACGCTACAAAGTCTTCATGGGTGATGCGGGTAGCACGATGATTGGCTTTACGGCTATCTGGCTCCTGATTCAGACGACGCAAGGCCCGCAGCATCCGATTAATCCGGTTACTGCATTGTGGATTATCGCTATTCCGCTGATCGATATGATCGCCATTATGTATCGACGTTTGCGTAAGGGAATGAGTCCGTTCTCGCCTGACCGACAGCATATTCATCATTTAATGATGCGAGCTGGTTTTTCTTCCCATCAGGCATTTGTACTGATTACGCTGGCTGCCGTCTTGTTGGCTGCGATCGGTGTGTTGGGAGAATATTTCTTTTTTATACCTGAATGGGTCATGTTGGCATTATTCTTGCTTGTATTTCTACTATATGGCTACTGCCTGAAACGAGCATGGCGGGTCGCCCGTTTTATCAAGCGAGTCAAACGCCGTATGCGGCATTCTGATGAGCAAAAGCAGTCATCCTGACCAAATAACTTTGGGGAAGTAATGAAATCAGAGAACTTGTCTACTGGTAATGCGTTGATTGATAACGAACTGGATATTCGTGGTTTATTTCGCCACCTGTGGCGTGGGAAAGTGTGGCCGGTAGCGATTGGCCTGCTTTTTGCCATCGTAGCATTAGGTTACTCCTATCTCGTTAAACAGGAGTGGAGTGCGACAGCGATTACTGACAAACCAACGGTCAATATGCTGGGAGGGTATTACTCGCAGCAGCAATTCCTGCGTAACCTTGATGCCCGATCTTTTTCCACTCTTCAGCCTGAACAACCGCCCATCTCGGCTGATGCTTATGGTGAACTCATCATGCAATTAGCGGCTTATGATACCCGCCGCGATTTCTGGTTGCAGACCAACTACTACAAGCAACGCCTGGAAGGTGATGAAAAGGCTGACGCGGCCTTGCTGGATGAACTGGTCAACAATATTCAGTTTACGCCGCGTGATGATGGGAAAAAAACCAATGATTCCGTTAAGTTAGTGGCGGAAACCTCTGCGGATGCAAATACGTTACTCCGTCAGTATGTGGCTTTTGCCAGCCAGCGTGCTGCCAACCATCTGAATGAAGAGATTAAAGGGGCTTGGGCCGCCAGAACTATTTTCATGAAGTCGCAGATCAAACGTCAGGAAGCGGTAGCGAAAGCGATTTACGATCGTGAAGTTCGCAGCGTCGAACTGGCGCTGAAAATCGCACAACAACAAGGTATTAGCCGTAGTCAAACGGATACACCGGTAGACGAAATCCCCGCATCGGAAATGTTCCTGCTTGGCAGGCCGATGCTCCAAGCCCGACTGGAGACGTTACAGACCAGCGGCCCTCACTACGAACTGGATTACGATCAAAATCGTGCGATGTTGGCAACGCTGAACGTTGGGCCAACGCTCGAGCCCAATTTCCAGACGTATCGTTATTTGCGAACGCCGGAAGAGCCGGTGAAGCGTGACAGCCCGCGTCGGGCATTTCTGATGGTGATGTGGGGTGCGATTGGCGCGCTCATCGGGGCGGGTATTGCCTTGGCCCGCCGTCCGCGCTAACTGGCTTGCTGATTTGCGTTTGATGCTCGGCAAGCATCTGCATCTAACCTGATTAAAGAGATTCAATGTGAAAGTGTTGACTGTTTTCGGCACCCGGCCGGAGGCCATTAAAATGGCACCGCTGGTTCATGCCTTGGCTCAGGATGGAGCCTTTGAATCGAGAATTTGCGTAACAGCCCAGCATCGGGAGATGCTGGATCAGGTGCTGCGTTTGTTCGATATTACACCGGATTACGATCTGGATATTATGCGACCGGGACAGGGACTCAGCGAGATATCCTGCCGGATCTTATCGGGGCTTGAACCCGTTATGGCAGAGTTCAAACCGGATTTGGTGTTGGTTCATGGTGATACCACCACGACATTGGCAACCAGTCTGGCGGCTTTTTACCAGCGTATTCCGGTCGGCCACGTAGAAGCGGGTTTGCGTACTGGTAATCTGTATTCTCCCTGGCCGGAAGAAGCCAACCGTAAGCTGACGGGGCACCTGGCGATGTACCATTTTGCCCCGACGGAGAATTCCCGACAAAATCTGCTGCGTGAACACTTGTCCGAACGACATATTTTTGTCACTGGCAATACGGTGATTGATGCGCTGTTTTGGGTGCGTGACCGCATTATTGGAGACGCTACGCTACGCCGCAGCCTCGATGAAAAATATGCCTTTTTGGACGACAGTAAGAAACTGATTCTGGTTACCGGGCATCGACGTGAGAGCTTTGGCAGCGGTTTTGAGCGCATTTGTAGTGCTCTGGCGGATATCGCCCGGCGACACCCTGAAGTGCAGATTGTGTACCCCGTCCACCTGAACCCTAACGTTAGTGAGCCGGTGAATCGTATCCTGAGCGGCATTAATAATGTGATACTGATTGCACCGCAGGACTATCTGCCCTTCGTGTATTTGATGAACCGTTCCTACATGATTTTGACCGACTCGGGTGGCATTCAGGAAGAAGCGCCGTCGTTAGGCGTTCCTGTTTTGGTGATGCGTGATACGACGGAGCGGCCGGAAGCGGTGGAAGCGGGGACGGTCAAACTGGTCGGCACGGAAGTGGCGAGCATTGTCGATGCGACATCTATGCTGTTGACAGATGAAGAGGCGTATCAGGCAATGAGCCGCGCCCATAATCCTTTTGGTGATGGCCAAGCCTGTCAACGTATTGTTGATGCGTTAAAAAATCATAGGAAATGATTTTTAGCGCCGCTTTACGGCAACCCGAAGGGTGTCGGGCAGGGATAGCTCGACATAAAAAATCGCCAGGAGCGATTTTAAACGTCGCCATGCGGCGGCAGACATAAAAATTATGGTGACACTATGAGCTTTACTACCATTTCCGTAATCGGTCTAGGCTACATCGGCTTACCCACCGCCGCGGCCTTTGCGTCGCGTCAGAAAAAAGTTATCGGTGTCGATGTGAACAAACTGGCGGTTGAGACTATTAACCGCGGTGAAATTCATATTGTCGAGCCCGATTTGGATACCTTGGTCAAGGTCGCGGTGGAAAATGGCTACCTTCAGGCGATGACAAAACCTGTTCCAGCCGATGCTTTCCTGATCGCTGTTCCTACGCCTTTCAAAGGCGATCACGAACCCGATTTGACCTACGTTCAGGCCGCGGCAGCGTCCATCGCCCCTGTTCTGAAGAAAGGCGATCTGGTGATCCTGGAATCGACTTCCCCTGTGGGGGCGACGGAGCAAATGGCCGAGTGGCTCGCTGAGACGCGCACGGATTTGACGTTTCCGCAGCAGGTTGGAGAAACGGCGGATATCAATATTGCCTATTGCCCTGAACGCGTGCTACCCGGTCAGGTTGTGGTCGAGTTGATTAAAAACGATCGCGTTATTGGCGGTATGACTCCCGTGTGCTCTGCCCGCGCCAGCGAACTGTACAACATCTTCCTGGAAGGTGAGTGTGTGGTTACTAACTCCCGCACCGCTGAAATGTGTAAGCTGACTGAAAACAGCTTCCGCGACGTTAACATCGCTTTCGCCAATGAGCTCTCGCTGATTTGTGCCGAACAAAACATTAACGTATGGGAACTTATCCGATTGGCAAACCGCCATCCTCGCGTCAATATCCTGCAACCCGGTCCTGGCGTTGGCGGGCACTGCATTGCAGTCGATCCTTGGTTTATCGTGGCGCAAAATCCGCAGCAGGCGCGGCTGATTCACACTGCCAGGCTGGTTAACGATGGTAAGCCGCTTTGGGTGGTCGATCGCGTGAAAGCGGCCGTGGCGGATTATCTGGTGCAAACGGATAAGCGCGCTAGCGAGGTCACGGTGGCCTGTTTTGGATTAGCGTTTAAGCCCGATATTGACGATTTGCGCGAAAGCCCTGCGGTGGGGATTACGTCGATGATTGCACAATGGAATACTGGCGTGACGTTAGTCGTCGAACCGAATGTCAAACACCTGCCGTCCACGCTGGCTGGGCAGGTAAAACTGGTCGATACCCTCAGCGCATTAAAAGAAGCCGATGTGCTAGTGATGCTGGTCGATCATCGTCAGTTTAAAGCGATCAGCCCAGAAGATGTGAAACAGCAGTGGGTCATTGATACTAAAGGAGTATGGCGTTGAAACGTATTTTAATTACTGGTGGAGCAGGGTTTATTGGTTCAGCGTTGGTCAGATACATTCTGACTGAAACGCAGGACAGCGTCGTGGTTGTCGATAAACTGACTTATGCGGGGAACCTGTCTTCGCTGGCGCCGGTTGCTGAGAGTGAACGTTTTGCGTTCGAGCGGGTGGATATCTGCGATCGCGCTGAACTGGATCGTGTCTTTGCGGCTTACCAACCTGCACTGGTGATGCATTTGGCGGCGGAAAGCCACGTTGACCGCTCTATCGATGGCCCGGCGGCGTTTATCGAAACCAATATTGTCGGCACCTATACCATGCTGGAAGCGGCACGCCACTACTGGCAGAACCTGGCTGATGCGGACAAGAGTGCGTTCCGTTTTCACCATATTTCTACCGATGAAGTGTTTGGCGATCTGCATGGGACGGACGATCTGTTTACCGAAACCACGTCTTATGCGCCGAGCAGCCCCTATTCGGCATCGAAAGCGTCCAGCGACCACCTTGTTCGCGCCTGGCTGCGTACCTACGGGTTCCCGACGGTTATTACCAACTGCTCGAATAACTACGGCCCTTACCATTTTCCAGAGAAGTTGATTCCGCTGGTTATCCTGAATGCAGTCGCGGGCAAACCGTTACCGGTTTACGGTGACGGCGCGCAGATTCGTGACTGGCTGTTTGTCGAAGACCACGCTCGAGCACTGTACAAAGTGGTGACGGAAGGTGAAATCGGCGAAACGTACAACATCGGCGGTCACAACGAACGTAAAAATATTGAAGTGGTGCAGACGATTTGCGAACTGCTGGAAGAGCTGGCACCGAATAAGCCTGCTGGCGTGGCGCATTATCGCGATCTCATCACCTACGTGAAAGACCGTCCCGGCCACGATATGCGTTATGCGATCGATGCCGGGAAAATTGAACGTGAACTGGGCTGGCGTCCAGAAGAAACGTTTGAGACGGGCATGAAAAAAACCGTCAGTTGGTATCTGAATAACGAAAAATGGTGGCGCAGTGTGCAGGACGGTTCTTATACCGGCGAGCGTTTAGGACTGAACGACTAAACTGCGTGCTATATGGCAGAAAAGAAAGGGGCGAAACGATGACCTGTCCGATATCAGCAGGAAAGGGAGAGATTTGCGCCACGGTTGAACCGCTGATCTGGGAAAGCGAATTCTTCCAGATTGACAGCGGTAAGCTGAATTTCTCGCCTGCTGCGCCCGCGTTAACGAGTGATGCGCTGAGTGCATTTACGCTGACGCAGGCCAAAATCGCGGCAGACAACCTGGCGTTGGCGGATGCGTTGGCCTATCTCGGTTTTCGCTTGGTGGAAGGTGAGGCCGACCTCAGTCTGCTTCTGCATTCGACGGCAGCCGTTACGCCGCTACCGCGCTGGCGTGAAGCTACGCTTGACGATATCCCAGCGCTGAGGGACGCCGCATCGCGTGTTTTTGCGCTGAGCCGCTTTCGTTCCCCGTGGTATCAACCGGAAGATAGCGGGCGCTTCTATGCGCAGTGGATTGAAAATGCCGTGCGCGGGACGTTCGACCACTGCTGTTTGCTGGTGGAAGATGCCGCAGGTCATCCGCAAGGATGGGTCACGCTGCGCAGTGTGAATGACACGGATGCCCGTATCGGGCTACTCGGCGTTTGGCCCGGTGTTACGGTAAGGGGCATAGGTTCACAACTGATGGCGCTGGCGGAAACGTGGTGCCGACAGCAAGAGTTGACACGCCTTCGGGTCGCAACGCAGGTTGGTAACGTGGCGGCGCTTCGTCTTTATCTTCGCCGTGGTGCCACGATTGAGAGCACGGCATATTGGTTATACAGGTGATCACATGATTCCATTTAATGCGCCACCGGTTGTCGGTACGGAACTGGATTATATGCAGGCTGCCATGAGCAGCGGCAAATTGTGCGGCGATGGCGGGTTCACCCGCCGTTGTCAGCAGTGGCTGGAACATTATTCCGGTAGTAAAAAAGTCCTGCTCACGCCTTCTTGCACCGCGTCGCTGGAGATGGCTGCTATTTTGCTGGACGTTAAGCCCGGCGATGAAGTGATTATGCCGAGCTATACCTTCGTTTCTACTGCCAATGCTTTTGTATTGCGCGGGGCGAAGATCGTGTTTGTCGATATCCGTCCGGATACCATGAACATTGATGAAACGAAGATCGAAGCGGCAATTACAGAAAAAACGCGCATTATTGTGCCAGTTCATTACGCGGGCGTGGCCTGTGAGATGGACGCGATTATGGCGTTGGCGAAGAAATACGATTTATATGTCGTGGAAGATGCGGCACAGGGCGTGATGTCCAGCTACAAAGGCCGCGTTCTGGGCTCCATCGGCCACATCGGCTGCTTCAGCTTTCACGAAACCAAGAACTACACCTCGGGCGGAGAGGGCGGAGCCACGCTGATTAATGACGCGAGGTTGGTGGAACGGGCGGAAATCGTCCGTGAAAAAGGCACCAACCGTAGCCAGTTCTTCCGTGGGCAGGTGGACAAATACACCTGGCGCGACATCGGCTCAAGCTACCTGATGGCGGATATTCAGGCCGCCTATCTCTGGGCACAGTTGGAAGCAGCGCGACCGATCAACGAGCGTCGCCTGAAACTGTGGCAGAACTACTACGCGGCATTCAAATCGCTGGCCGATGCCGGGCGACTTACCTTGCCGACCGTGCCTGCCAATGGGATTCATAACGCGCACATGTTTTATATCAAACTGCGCGATCAGGACGACCGCAGTGCGTTTATCAATTATATGAAAGAAGCCGAGATCATGACGGTCTTTCATTATATCCCGCTACATAGCTGCCCGGCGGGCCTGAACTTCGGTCGTTTCTCCGGTGACGATCGCTACACCACGCAGGAAAGCGAGCGGCTGGTACGTTTACCACTGTTCTACAACCTGTCGGACGTCAATCAGCGCACCGTTATCAATACCATTCTGAGCTTCTTCTCCTGATATGTCGTTGGCGAAAGCATCGATATGGACGGCAGGCTCCACGCTGATAAAAATCGGCGCGGGGCTGGTTGTCGTCAAACTGCTGGCGGTCACGTTTGGCCCCAGCGGCGTGGGGATGGCAGGAAATTTCCGCCAGTTGGTTACGGTGTTAGGTGTGTTAGCCGGGGCGGGGATTTTCAACGGCATCACTAAATATGTCGCGGAGTATCAGCAACAGCCGGACCGACTGAGGCCGCTGCTAGGCACGTCTATCACGCTGGTGCTGGGCTTCTCCACCTTTCTGGCAATACTCTTCCTGGCGGCCGCAACGCCTATCGCCAAGCTGCTGTTTGGGCATGACGATTATCGTGATGTGGTGCGTGCGCTGGCGTTTATCCAGATGGGTATCGCCTACGCCAACTTGTTTTTGGCGATCCTTAAAGGCTATCGGGATGCGATAGGCAATGCGCTGGCTGTTATCGGCGGCAGTCTGATCGGATTGGCGGCTTTTGGGCTCTGCCTGCGGCTGGGCGGCTATGTTGGCGCATTGGCAGGACTGGCACTGGTGCCTGCGCTGCTGGTTATTCCTGCGGGAATAATGCTATTGCGGCGTACACCGCTGTCGCTGGCGTCGTTAAAACCAGCGTGGGATCGCGCCATCGCCGGGCAATTGGGAAAATTTACGCTGATGGCGTTGATGACGGCGGTGACGCTGCCCGTTGCATACATCATGATGCGTAACCTGCTGGCGGCGCATTACAGTTGGGATGAAGTGGGCATTTGGCAGGGCGTTAGCAGTATTTCCGATGCTTACCTGCAATTTATTACCGCCTCCTTTACCGTCTATCTGTTGCCGACGCTCTCGCGTCTGACGGATAAGACCGCGTTGGCGCAGGAGATTGTTCGCTCGCTGAAATTTGTGTTGCCCGTTGTCGCGGGCGTCAGCTTTTGCGTGTGGCTGCTGCGAGATGTTGCCATTTGGCTGCTATTCTCCAGCCAGTTTACCGCAATGAGGGATCTCTTTGTTTGGCAGTTGGTCGGGGATGTAATGAAAGTGGGTGCTTACGTCTTTGGCTACTTGATCATTGCGAAAGCGGCGTTGCGCTTTTATCTGCTCACGGAAGTCAGCCAGTTCCTCCTGTTAACCGGTTTTTCTCACTGGCTAATTCCGCTTTATGGCGCACAAGGCGCAGCACAGGCCTATATGGCAACTTATCTGGTCTATTTTTTGCTTTGTTGTTGCGTATTCATTATTTACCGTAGGCGAGCATGACGACACTGATTCATGTATTGGGATCTGACATCCCGCATCATAACCAGACCGTTTTACGTTTTTTTAATGACGTACTGGCGACGGAACTCCCTGGACAGCAGATTCGGCATTTCATCGTGGCGTCCCGCGATGGCATTTCATCGGCTGATTTTCCTGCACTGCGTATCGAAACCTGCGTGGATAAAAAAACGCTGGCTGAGGCGGTTATCGCCAGAGCGAAATCAAACCGTAAGATGCGCTTTTTCCTACATGGGCAGTTTAACCCTACGCTGTGGCTGGTGTTGCTGAGCAGGAAAATCAAACCTGAGCAGGTTTACTGGCACGTTTGGGGGGCGGATTTGTATGAAGAGGCAAGTAGCCTGAAATATCGCCTGTTTTATCTGCTGCGGCGTATGGCGCAAAAGCGTGTTGGACACGTGTTTGCCACGCGTGGCGATCTGGCGTGGTATCAGCCGCGTGCTCCTCGTGTGCCGGCGTCATTGCTGTATTTTCCGACGCGGATGGATCCGGCGCTAACGGGCATACAGGTGGATAAACCGCTGGCTGGGCCGATGACGATTCTGGTCGGCAACTCTGGCGATCGCACGAATCGTCATCAGGAAGCGCTACAGGCGATTCACAAGCAGTTCGGAAAAAATGTACGGGTGATTGTGCCAATGGGCTACCCCGCGAATAATGAGTCCTACATCGCGCAGGTGGAAAAAGACGGTTTGGCGCTGTTCGGCGTGAAAAATTTCCAATTGCTGAAAGACCAACTGGCGTTTGATGATTATCTCAACATGCTGCGCACCTGTGATTTGGGCTATTTTATTTTCGATCGCCAGCAGGGGATCGGGACGTTATGTCTGCTGATTCAGTTTGGTGTACCGTTCGTGATTAGTCGGCAAAATCCGTTCTGGCAGGATCTGACGGAACAAGGTCTACCTGTGCTGTTTTACGGTGACCAGATGAATGAAGCGTTGGTGCGTGAGGCGCAGCGCCAACTGGCATCGGTAGATAAACACCAGATCGCGTTCTTCAACCCCAATTATTTGCAAGGCTGGCGGGATGCGCTGGCGTTGGCGACGGGAGAACCGAGATGACATTGGGGCAATTTGGCGGGCTGTTTGTCGTTTACCTGATTTCAGTCATCTTTATCCTGAGCCTGACCTGGATGGAGTTTCGGCGCGTGCGTTTTAATTTTAACGTACTGTTTTCGCTGCTCTATTTATTGACGTTCTATTTTGGTTTTCCGTTTACCTGTGTACTGGCATTCCGGTTTGGCGTTGACGTCGTCCCCGTGCAGTATCTGCTTCAGGCGATGCTGTCCGCGACGGCGTTTTATGCGATCTATTACGTTAGCTATAAGACGCGACTACGCCAGAAAACCTCCGTGCCGCGTGCGCCACTCCTGACGGTGAATCGGGTTGAAGCCAACTTGACCTGGCTGCTACTGGCGTTGATCGCGGTAGTGACCGTCGGTATTTTCTTTCTCAACAACGGTTTCCTACTGTTTAAGTTGCGTACTTACAGCCAGATATTTTCCAGCGATGTGTCCGGCGTAGCGTTGAAACGCTTTTTCTACTTTTTCATTCCGGCAATGCTGGTGGTGTATTTCCTGCGCCAGACGCAGCGTGCGTGGCTGCTGTTCCTCGTTGGAACGGTTGCCTTCGGGATGCTGACGTATGTGATTGTCGGCGGTACGCGCGCGAATGTAATCATCGCCTTCGCTCTATTTCTGTTTATTGGTATCGTGCGCGGCTGGATTACGCTCTGGATGTTAGTCGCGGCTGGCGTGTTTGGGATTGTCGGGATGTTCTGGCTGGCGCTGAAGCGCTATGGGCTGGATGTCAGCGGCGATTACGCCTTTTATACTTTCCTCTATTTAACCCGTGACACCTTCTCGCCCTGGGAAAATCTGGCGCTGTTGTGGCAGAACTATGACAAGATTGAATTTCAGGGGTTGGCACCGATTGCCCGCGATTTCTACGTCTTTATTCCCTCTTGGCTATGGCCGGACCGTCCGAATTTGGTGTTAAACAGTGCGAACTATTTCACCTGGGAAGTGCTGAATAACCATTCTGGGCTGGCGATATCGCCTACGCTGCTGGGCTCGCTGGTGGTGATGGGCGGCGTGCTGTTTATCCCACTGGGGGCTATTGCAGTCGGACTGGTTATCAAGTGGTTTGACTGGGTGTACGAGCTAGGGAAGAACGATAGCAATCGCTATAAGGCCGCTATTTTGCAGGCGTTCTGCTTCGGTGCCGTATTCAATATCATTGTGCTGGCGCGTGAAGGCGTCGATGCCTTCGTTTCACGTGTGGTGTTTTTCTGTCTTGTATTTGGCCTGTGCTTGCTCGTCGCGAAGTTGCTTTACTGGCTGCTGGAAAGCGCCGGGCTCATCCGGCAGCGTCTGGTGCGCATGCGTGCCATGCCATTAGCACCCACACCCAGTACCGTAAAGGATCCTGTGATAAAGGAGCAGATATGACCGCGTTGAAAACCCCAGAGACCGTTCCTCTTTACTCTATCCGTGGTTTGTCCATTCACGGTTTTCGCAATAGAGCGCAGTTTGTTGATTACCTGTTCGCAGGGGAGCGGGTTGAAACGGGGACGCTTGTCGCGATTAACGCCGAGAAAGTACTAACGGCGGAAAAAGATGTAGCGCTGCGAACACTGCTCGATCGCGCAGAATATAAGTATGCGGACGGTATTAGCATTGTGCGTTCCATACGGCGCAAATACCCACAGACTGACGTCACACGGATTGCGGGCGCAGACCTGTGGGAAGCGCTGATGGAGCGGGCGGGCAAGCAGGGAACGCCCGTGTTTCTGGTGGGGGGCAAACCTGATGTGCTGGCACAAACAGCAGCGAAACTGCACGCGCAGTGGAACGTCAATATTGTCGGCAGTCAGGATGGCTATTTTGCACCAGAGCAGCGCGATGCGCTGTTTGAGCGCATTCGTGCCAGCGGCGCACAAATTGTCACCGTCGCGATGGGGTCGCCACGGCAGGAAATCCTGATGCGTGATTGTCGCCACCACTATCCTGATGCGCTGTATATGGGCGTCGGTGGAACCTATGACGTCTTTACCGGGCATGTGAAGCGCGCCCCGCTCGTGTGGCAAAACCTAGGGCTGGAATGGCTCTATCGTTTGCTATCCCAGCCGAGCCGGATTTTTCGGCAGTTTAAGCTTTTGAAGTACGTTGCCTATCACTACAGCGGTCGTCTGTAGCTTTATTGCGTTGGCGCGTTGAACGCGCCAACCTGCTTCATCGTCTTTCCCTCGCCGCCTTTCTCTACAGTAGATAACCCTAACTTTTCATTCCTATTCGACTTCAATTGTCTGTTTGTCAAACAATCGGAAAGACAGAATTCTATCTTTGACGTATTCATCGTCCCTGATGTGTTATTCACGTCCACATTACGGTATTTTCATGGCCGCCGATTTGAGGCGAGGAACATTTTTTCTAATAGATAGATCGTATTTCTGAAATAAGAACAATAACCGGCAATAGCCGGGATAAACACGACATAAAGACAGAGGATATATGGCAGAAGATGTAAAGCAGGAAAAACTCCATCGAGGGTTGGAAGCCCGACATATTGAGCTGATTGCGCTGGGTGGCACAATTGGTGTCGGGCTATTTATGGGCGCGGCCAGCGCGCTGAAGTGGGCGGGGCCATCAGTCTTGTTGGCCTATATTGTTGCCGGGATTTTCGTTTTCTTCATCATGCGCTCAATGGGCGAGATGCTCTATCTGGAGCCGGTTGCAGGATCGTTTGCCGTCTACGCACATAAATATATGCATCCCTTCTTCGGTTATCTCACCGCGTGGGGCTATTGGTTCATGTGGATGGCGGTCGGGATTTCGGAAATTACCGCCATTGGCGTGTATGTACAGTATTGGTTCCCCGATTTGCCACAATGGATACCGGCCATCGCCGCGGTGGCGCTGGTCGCGGGTGCAAACCTTGCTGCGGTAAGGTTGTATGGCGAAATCGAATTCTGGTTCGCGATGATTAAAATCACCACCATCGTTGTGATGATATTAGTCGGCGTCGGTATTATCTTCTTCGGCTTCGGTAACCACGGTCAGGCGACCGGATTCAGTAACCTGACCGAGCACGGCGGCTTCCTCGCTGGAGGCTGGAAAGGTCTGCTGTTTGCACTCTGTCTGGTGGTGGCGTCCTATCAGGGTGTTGAGCTGGTAGGCATTACGGCAGGCGAGGCGAAAAATCCGCAGGTGACGCTGAAGCGCGCGATCAATAACATTCTGTGGCGCATCCTGATTTTCTATGTCGGCGCGATCTTCGTTATCGTCACGATTTTCCCTTGGAATGAAATCGGTACGTCCGGCAGTCCGTTTGTGCTGACGTTTGCGAAAATCGGTATTGTGGCAGCGGCAGGCATCATCAACTTTGTAGTACTGACGGCCGCGCTGTCCGGCTGTAACAGCGGCATGTATAGCTGTGGTCGTATGCTGTATTCGCTGGCTAACAATCGTCAACTTCCTGCCTGGCTAGGTAAAGTGACGGCCAGTGGTGTACCGGCGGCAGGTGTCATGGTTTCTATTCTTTGTCTGGTGGCTGGGTCACTCTTGAATTACGTCATCCCTAACCCGGAAAAAGTGTTTGTTTATGTCTATAGCGCCAGCGTGCTGCCGGGCATGGTGCCGTGGTTTGTCGTGTTGATCAGCCAACTGCGTTTTCGTGAGCAGCATCGTGCTGCGCTGGCCACCCATCCGTTTAAATCGATACTGTTCCCGTGGGTAAACTACCTGACGATGGCATTTTTGCTGTGCGTGCTGGTGGGAATGTATATAAATATCGACACACGGATGTCTTTATTGGTCGGTATTGCCTTTTTAGCCGTGGTCAGCCTGTGCTATTTCGCGCTGGGATTGGGTAAAAAAACGTCGCTGGCAGGGGGTAAATAGTCGTTTTTGGGGGCGGGAAGCGCGGATTTGTACGTAATTTAGCTTGAAATGAGCAAAGCATAAGCAAACGCATCATTTCGATAAAAAAGCACTAGACAGTCAGTCGCTAAGTCCGTAATATCCCGTCCCGCAACGGCGCTAAGCGCCCGTAGCTCAGCTGGATAGAGCGCTGCCCTCCGGAGGCAGAGGTCTCAGGTTCGAATCCTGTCGGGCGCACCATTATATTGTGTAAACGAGTATGTTGTGTGCAAGAGCTGCGGTGGTACACTTACCTTCGTAAAGAAAGTATCCCGTAAAAAGGAAGTGCCGCGTAATAAGATGTAAATGTGGTGATGGTGGCTATAGCTCAGTTGGTAGAGCCCTGGATTGTGATTCCAGTTGTCGTGGGTTCGAGTCCCATTAGCCACCCCAGATTTAGCAGTAAATTAGCGATTTTTCGTTAATGAAAAAGTTTGTGAGTTATGCGAAGGTGGCGGAATTGGTAGACGCGCTAGCTTCAGGTGTTAGTGTTCTTACGGACGTGAGGGTTCAAGTCCCTCTCTTCGCACCACACAAACGAGAACATCAGTGATGTTCACAAAAAGCAGTACATTCGGCGAGTAGCGCAGCTTGGTAGCGCAACTGGTTTGGGACCAGTGGGTCGGAGGTTCGAATCCTCTCTCGCCGACCAATTACAAGAAAAAGCACATCGAAAGATGTGCTTTTTTTTCGACTTAAAATCATGTAACGACGATAAACCCTGATTTTTTATTTGATTTTAATTGAGGTAGAGTGCGGATATGAAAGGCTGCGAGTCCGCACTTTGATTTTTACAGATAGACTGGATTGTTACCGATAGGCTGTTTTATTGAGCTTTGGATCCATGCCCCAGCACATCATCGTTACCAAAATACTTTTCGGCTAGCTCATTCAACTGACGGTTGCTTCTTAATGTGTCGAGCTTTTCGTTAAAAGCGGCGAGTAGGGTGTCGCCTTTTGGATTTTTCGCAAACGGAAAACTAACGATCTCATGGGATAACGGTTCCCCAACCAACTTGAGTGGCAGTTTATGTTTGTTGATTTCGGCTAGCAGAATCGGGCGTGAATTGACATAGCCCTGTACGCGGTTGCTGATGACATCATTGACTGCGCCGTCTCGGGTCTCGTAGGTTCTAATGGTAATATTGTTTTTGGGAAAAGCGTTACGCAGGTTCGTGACGTGTGTAGAGCCTAGAACCCCTGCAACCGTTTTTCCGTCCAGGTCGGATAAAGACTGGATATCGTCATTTTTTATACTTGTGACGATCTGTGAAGCATAAGTGAGGTAGTCTTTAGAAAAATTATATTTTTTCTGACGAGCCTCGGTTTGGACGAAATTATTCGCGATAGTATCAAGTTTTCCTGCCTCTAACTGCCCCAGTAAGCCGCTAAAGTCTGATGTTGTCCACTCGACCTTATATCCCAGTTCATGCGCTATTTTTTCAGCGACTTCTACATCATAGCCAACGAGTTTACCGTTTTCTTTATAAGAACCAGGAAAACTCTGTCCGGTAGTACCAATGCGTAAAACCTGTGGCTGGTCCGTAGTGGTCGTGTTATCACACCCAACTACGGCGACGGCGATCCCTGCTGCGAGCAAGAGTGTTTTAGGTTTAATAAAGAAGCGTGTTTGCATGGTGGAATTCCTATTCCCTAGTGTAATGGTTATATCAGTTTGGGTTTTAATATAATTATTTGATAGATATAGATTTAAGAACCTAAACTGAACTATATCACTGCGAAAAATGAGTGGCTTATATCGTAACGCTATAATTTATTCTCTTTACTCCAGTTACAAATTTCATTGGGATTCTTAAACTGATAAACCAATCTGTGGGCCTTCCTCGTGGTTATGAAAGAATGGCAACTGCCAGTTAAAAAGGAATTCTTGTGTTATCTATAAAATCTCCCCTTGCTTATCATCATCAGGCTGATTTGTGCCGTCATATCGGTGGACTGATTCACTCGTTTAGTCAGAACATTGCGATTTTAACCAGCCCAAGTGCCTGGCAAGCGGTTGAGAATGAAGTGACTGGCAGCCTTAAGAGCAACGGAATTGCTTTTGATGTGCATTTCTTAACCGGAGAATGTACGCGTGAAAGTGTGGAATACCACCGTGAAAAAATTGCACGGAATAACATTCAGTTTGTCGTAGGGATTGGCGGCGGGCGTGTGCTGGATTGTGCTAAGGCCATCGCGGATGGACTGGAAAATGGGCAGGTTGCCACACTACCAACGATAGCGGCTACCTGTGCGGCCTGGTCGCCAATTAGCATTCTTTATAATGATCAAGGCGGGCATCAGGGGACTGTTGTGCTCAAACGGATGCCTGTCCTTGTCATGGTTGATAGTTCCGTCATTGCACGTAGCGACGCGCGTTACTTGAAAGCCGGGATCGTTGACGCGTTGGCGAAATGGTATGAATTTCAGCCGTACTTGAGCTCGTGTAGCGACAGCCTGGCATTGAGTCTCAAGATACAGGCCGCCACTTTTGCCCGTGATATCTTTGAACAATGGGGGGAACAGGCGATACGCGATAATGAAAATCAGCAGGTGACGCCTGCGTTGCAGAAGGTTATTGATGCGGCGATTGCTGGCGCGGGACTGGCTAATAGTATGAGGGATGAAAACCCTGCTCCGGGTGTTGCTCATGCTATTCATAACCGTTTGACCTATATCCCTGAATTGCACGATTGGCTACATGGTGAAAAAGTCGGATTCGGATTGCTAGTACAATCTCTTCTGGCACATGACAGCGAGTGTGTTGATGAGGGTTTATTGGAGCAGTTATATCGCTATGATATGCCCTTATCGCTTCCGATAGCAGGAGAACAATATGAGGAAGCGGTGAAGCATATCGTGACACACTTTAAATTCCCAACTGATAGCGCGGCGTTATTGCCGTTCTCTCTCTCTCCTGACGCACTGAACCGCGCTATTCTGGCGGTGGAAAATGTGCGCAGATAGCCATGCTGTCCTGTCGGATTCATCAACCCGACAGGACGTTGTTTCCCTGCGTGGTAGTGCGTTATGGCGCGTAATGCACCGTTGCTAACGCACTGCTATCGATGCTTTTTCGCATTGATTCCAGCGTGGTAGCAAAAGGACACAGCGTGCCTTGCTCTGTCTGCTGGCAACCCTGCAACGCCAACTCTTCTTTCAATAACGGCTGCTGCTTACCCAACTGTGTCAGCGAACGGATCTGATCCAGCGATTGTGTCTGGAAGTAGACGCGTAAAAAACGCTGCTGAGTAGTGGTATCACGCCAGCGTTCAAAGACCAGACTGCCTGCGGGCGGGATGTTATCGGCGGTATCGCTGGGGAGCTGCCAATGAAACTGCAACAGCGTGCGTAGATAGGCGATGTTGGTGTCGTGGGCGACATACAGCAAGTAAGGGGCTGTCGGCGGCTCGCCTAGTGCGGTGTCCTGTTCTGCTGATGTCCCTTGCGCCAGTGCCTGTGTGATTTGCTGCATCAATAGCGAACCACCGCGCTGTGCGATATAGGGAACATCATTGGTGAAATCGTATTTAGCCGTCATTGGTGCCATCAATGGGGTGAGATCCTGCGCGCTGCGGACATGACCGAAGGCAACCTGTGCTAGCGGCAGGTTTTCGCTATATTCCAGCAGGAAAACCTCGCTCATATTCGCCAGCGTATTCAGGCCACTGATAGAAGTCGAACCGTCCTTATCCTGTTTGAGCGCCCACGGTTTATCAAACACCGGACAGGGCTGGTCTGCTGTGCATACGACCTGCTTCAACAACGTGATACTGGGCTTAAGACGCTGATAGGCGGTATCTAGATCGCCACCCATCGCTTTCAACACCTCGGCCTTTGCCCGTTCAGGGTCAAGCGTGCCAATCCCCATTTTATCCCCGTGGAACAACGGATCGTGCTTTTCATCCTCAACGGCGTGTGTGGCAACACCGCAACCGGGAAACATGCCATCCATATAAGCCTGTGCGGTTGCGCGAGTGCGTTGCAATGGGCTGGCAAGTACATAAATCTGCTGTTCTGTTGGGCAACCCGAAGCGAACAGATGCTGTTGTCGATAATATTCGCCCTCATAGCGGCCTTTTAGCACCGTGGCGGCATAGCCATGTCCGGTTAATTCGCCTTCCCGCGTGACCCACTGCGGCCATTGTCGCGCCGTGCCGGATTCTAACGCGGTTGTATTGGATTCGGTCGGGGGGCGAACGCCATGGCGGCTGACTTCAACCACTTTTTCCAGCAGATAGCGATCCTGAGCTTGAGCAGAGAACGTTGAAATAATAGGTATTATAATCAATAAAATACGGATTGTTCGCGATGTGTTTTGGGAAAGCATGATAATCCTTCGTCAGCAGTGATACGGGCAAGGAATTTCATTGTAGAGAGGGGAAAGTGACAAGCGGGTTTCTCAGCCCAAGAGAGAGTGTTAGCGAACATGTCTAGATGCATACTTTGCAATCAAACTTTTAGATCTAAGATAGATCCGAAAGATATAAAGCGCATAATTTCCGCATGTTATATTTTTAAAAATTAAAAAGACGACATAAAACCCCGCCTGATAAATCCAACACTAACGAGTTAATTATGGCATCACATCTTATTGATTTTCTTCTTATAGGGAATAATTTTGGCACGCCTGAAATGCGCGGCGTCTGGTCCGAGCATAACCGCCTGACTAAACAGGTCGAGGTAGAAGTTGCTCTGGCGCTTGCCGAGGGCGAACTCGGTGTCATTCCGCTGGATGCGGCAAAAACCATTGCAGAAAACGCTGACGCAAGCGCGCTTAACGTTGAAGAGATTGCAAAAGATGCGGCACGCATGAAGCATTCTCTGATGCCGACGATTGCCGCGATTCAGAGACAGTGTGGTGCTGCGGGTGAATTTATTCACTACGGCGTAACCACGCAGGACATCGTTGATACCGCGACAGTGTTACAACTGAAACAATCTTTCGATATTGTCGTCAGAGATACACAATTGCTGGCCGTTGAACTGAAACGCTTGGCGAAGAAATATCAACACACGCTGATGGCTGGCCGTACCCACGGCATGCAGGCGCTGCCTACCACGTTTGGCTTCAAACTGGCTGTCTGGCTGGATGAATTTATTCGTCACCTTGAACGTCTGGGTGAAATTAGAGAGCGTGTTTTGGTCGGCAACATCAACGGTGCTATTTGCACTTATGCTTCTTTTGGCGAACAAGGGCCGGAAATCGAGCGTCTGACGCTGGATAAACTGGGGCTGAATACGCCGAATATCGGCTGGCAGTCTGCCCGCGATCGCTTCTCCGAATATGCCTCCGTGACGGTTCTGATCAGCGGTACGCTGGGCAAAATCGGCAACGAGCTGTACAACCTGATGCGCACCGAGATTAATGAAATCGAAGAGCCGTTCTCCGAAGGGAAAATCGGTTCTACCACGATGCCGCATAAACGTAACCCTGCCGCGCTGGAAGGGCTGGCTAGCCTGACGGCACCGCTGTTTAAGAGCGCCGCGCTGATCCACGAATCCATGAAAGTTGAACATGAGCGTGATGCGATGAGCTGGCGTGCGGAGTGGATCGCGCTGCCGGAAATCAATATCTATCTGTCTGCTCAGCTTCAGAATGCGCTTGGCATCCTGCGTGGCATGTCCGTCAACGAGAAGCAGATGCTGGCGAATCTCGATCTGCAAAATGGCCTGCTGCTGTCCGAGAAAGTGATGTTCGAGATTGGCAAACGTCTCGGTAAGCAGACTGCTCACCATTTGGTTTACGAATGCTCTATGCAGGCATTCGAGCAGAATCAGTCCTTTAAATCGGTACTGCTGGCACACCCGGTACTTTCCGAACAGGTGACGGCCGCCGATCTGGACGACTGGCTGAATCCGGCTAACTACGTCGGCAGCGCGCCGCAGAAGGTCGATGATGTGATTCGCTATGCGGATAACTCCGGCCTGTTGCCAGCATAAGGTGAAACCATGAGTATCGTATTTCGTCAGGCTACGCTTGCGGATGATGAAACTTTTTTGGCGCTGGCGCTGGCGGCGTTTGAGCCGATTCGTCAGTTAGGTATCAATTTTTCTGCTGCCCATGCGGATATCGACATGGTGCGCACGCACATCGCCTCACACGGCGTTTATGTGATGGAAAAAGGTGGGGAGATGGTGTCGTCATTTACCATCCGCTATCCGTGGGGGCCTGAGCCGGGCCCGTTCGGTCTACCGCATCTGGGCTGGTTTGCGACGCACCCTGGCTATAAAAAGCAGGGATTGGGTAAGCAAATGATGAGCTGGTTGGAAGAAGAAATTCTGATTAACCAGCTCAAAGCGCCTGCCGTGTCGCTCGGCACCGCGCAAAACCACCCGTGGCTGATTGAGATGTACAGAAATTATGGTTTCAAGGAAGTCGGGCAGACGAATCTGGGAAAAGGACACCTGACAATTTGGATGGAAAAAATCCTTGATAACCAATTGTATGACCAGTGGAAAGATAAAAATTCAAAAAGAGAGGCAGTAAAATGATGAAAAAAGTAACGTTGTCTGTTCTGGCGCTGACGACCGCCTTTCTTGTTGCCGGCTGTGATTCTGGGAAAAGCGGCACCGAACAGGAAAAAGTACTGAAAGTGGGTTCAACAGGCCAGAGTTATCCAAGTGGTTTTAAGCAGGATAACAAGCTGGTCGGGTTTGACGTTGAAGTCACGGAAACCATCGCGAAGGATTTGAACTACAAAGTTGAGTGGGTTACCGCTGATTTCAGTGGCCTGATGGGGCAATTGGAAGCGAAAAAGCTGGATACCGTGGCGAACGTGGTGGCAATTACCCCTGCGCGTCAGGAAAAGTATAACTTCGCCCAACCGTACAGTTATTATGGCAGCCAGATTGTCACGCACAAAGACAACGCGGACATTAATACATTGGCTGACCTGAAAGGGAAGACGGTTGCCGGGGTTCTGGGTTCTAACCACGTCAACAACCTGAAAAAAGCGTTTGCCGACGGCAGCGTCACTATTCGCACCTACGAAACACGCGATGGCGCAATGAACGATGCGCTGTCTAAACGTGTTGAAGGCTACGTGAATTCACGTCCGATCCTGTTGGCTGAAATCAATAAGCGTAATCTGCCGTTCAAACTGGTTGGCGAACCGCTGGTGATTGAAGAAGTCAGCTTCCCGTTCCACAAAGACGAAAATGGTGATGCGTTACGTAAACAATTCGATGCTGAATTGACGAAAATGCGTGAAGATGGACGCCTGAAAGCCCTCGCCGAAAAATACTTTGGTGAGGATATTTCTGTTTCACCGAAAAAGTAACGTTATTGCATTGCCGCTTGTCGGTTGACTTATCGCCTCCTCCACCGGTGCAGTATGGCCGGTGGAAGCATTAATGGTATAACTCATGAATGTCGATCTTGCCTACCTGCTGAAGGTCTTTCCCCAGGTATTAATGTATTTGCCGACCACGCTGTTCCTTGCCGTGGTGTCGATGTTTTTTGCTATGGTTCTCGGCCTTATCCTGGCGTTAGTCCGTGAAAGCAAGATCGTCGCGGTAGTAAAAATTGTCGAACTGTATATTTCGTTGTTTCGCGGCATTCCGTCGCTGGTTCAGTTATTTATTATCTATTTCGGCCTACCGCAGCTATTTCCAAGCTTATCCAATCTGGATGCGATGACGGCCGCGATTATCGGCTTTAGCCTGAAAACCTCCGCCTATATGGCTGAGATTTTCCGTGCGGGCCTGGCCTCGGTGGATTTCGGCCAGACGGAAGCGGGCCTGTCCATTGGCATGAGTAAAGCGCAGGTCTATCGCCGCATCGTATTGCCTCAGGCGATGTTGAATGCGTTGCCAGCGACGGGGAACACCTTTATTTCCCTGATTAAAGATACCTCGGTGGCCTTCGCGCTGGGCGTCTCCGAACTGTTCGCGGAAGGCAAGATGATTGCCGCTGAATCTCTGCGTTTCTTTGAGACCTTCCTGGTCGTGGGTCTGATTTACTGGATGGTGATTGTGGTTTACGCCTGGCTGCAAAAGCAGTTGGAGAAGAAACTGAATCACTCGCTACAGCGATAAGGGGCTGACATGATCAGTGTAAAGAATCTTTCTAAACGCTTTGGCGATCAGGTGGTGTTGAACAACATTAGTCTGGATATCGCGAAAGGCGAAGTTGTTGCCATCATCGGCCCATCCGGTTCAGGTAAATCCACGCTGCTGCGCTGCCTAAATCTGCTGGAAACGCCGGAGTCAGGTACGATAAAAATTGGCGAACAGACGCTAGATACGCATCGTTACTCCTCCAAAGAGGCCTACGCGCTGCGTCGTCAGACGGCGATGGTGTTTCAGAGTTATAACCTATTTAAGAACAAGACGGCGCTGGAGAATGTAACGGAAGCGCTGATTGTCGTGAAAAAAATGCCGAAGAAGCAGGCGGATGAAATCGGTCTTGCGCTGCTGGAACAGGTTGGCCTGCTGCCGCAGGCGGCACAGTATCCGGTGACGTTATCCGGCGGGCAGCAGCAGCGTGTGAGTATTGCACGTGCGCTGGCGGTCGATCCGAAAGCCATTTTGTTTGATGAACCGACCTCGGCGCTGGACCCGGAAAGGGTACACGAAGTGCTTCAGGTGATTCAGAAGCTGGCGAAAAACGACACCACGATGGTGATCGTTACCCATGAAATGCAGTTTGCGAAAGAAGTAGCCGACCGTGTGATCTTCATGGCGGACGGCCATATCGTTGAGGAAGGTCCGGCAGAGCAGGTGATTAGCTTCTCGGACAACCCGCAAACCCAGCGTTTCCTGCGTCAGTTGACCAAGCTGCCTGAGCCGCTTGAGTACGATATTTAACGCATACGTAGACACACCTGCACGCCTGAACAAGGCCGCCCCGTCAGACGGGGCACGATAATGTGGAGCAAGAATTGATGAAAACCGCACCTCAGCACGAGCCTCTGGCTCAGTTTATTCAGGCGTTTCGCCACGATTTACACCGCAATCCTGAACTGTCGAATCAGGAGTTTGAAACGACGAAAAAGATTCGTGCGGTATTGGAAAAAGAAGGGATTCGCGTTCTCGATCTGCCATTGAAAACGGGTCTGGTCGCGGAAGTCGGTGGCCTACAGGATGGTCCACTGGTCGTGGTGCGTTCGGACATCGACGCCCTGCCGATTGAGGAAGAATCCGGCGTAGAATTCACATCACTCAACAAAGGGGTGATGCACGCCTGCGGTCATGACTTTCACTCTTCCGCTGCGTTGGGTGCGGCGATCCTGCTGAAGAAAATCGAACCGGAGCTGAAAGGCACGGTGCGGATTTTGTTCCAGGCGGCTGAAGAGACAGGCCTGGGCGCACCGGAAGTGATTGCTGTCGGGGCGTTGGACAATGCGGTAGCGATTTTCGGTATTCACAACGATCCGACGTTGCCTGTTGGCGTCATCGGTGGGAAAGACGGCGCATTGACGGCGGGCGTTGACCGTTTTGAGATCAAAATTGCGGCGAAAGGCTGCCACGCTGCGAAGCCACATGAAGGCAACGATCCGATTATCATTCTGGGTCAGTTGATTTCTGCGGTGCAAACCATCATCAGCCGCACGGTGTCGTCCGACAATAACGCGGTGGTGTCAATTACTCAGGTTCATAGCGGCAGCACCTGGAACGTTATTCCCGACACGGCCTATGTCGAAGGCACGGTCAGAACGTTTAATCAGGACGCGCGTGATTTGATTGAGCAGCGTTTCCGCCAAATCGTTTCGGGTATCGCCAGCACCTTTGGCGCGGAAATTGAGTTCCTGTGGCACGCAGGGCCGCCATCGGTGATCAATACGCCAGAGTGGGTTGAGTTTGCACTGAACGTGGCAAGTGACGAAGGCTTTGAAGCGCGCCGTGTGGAAGCCAGCCCGATTGGTGAAGATTTTGCGTTCTATCAGCAGAAACTGCCGGGTACGTTCATGATGGTTGGCTCCGGCGGACCTTATGCACTACACCACCCGAAATTCCGCGTTGACGACAGCGCACTGTTCCCAACTGCGCACTATTTATATCAGGTCGCGAAACAGAGCTTAGAACAGCTCTCTTCCCGCTAATTCCCGATTGCTCAATGCTATCCGCGCCGGTTCTCCGGCGCGGATATTTTTGCCTATTAATGGCTTAGAATCTGATCCAGGAACTGGCGCGTGCGCGGATGTGAGGGCGTGTTGAAGAAGTCCTGCGGCGGGGCGGACTCAACGATGCTGCCGTCGGCCATCAGAATCACCTTGTCAGCGACCGTCTTGGCAAAGCCCATCTCATGGGTGACGACGATCATCGTCATACCCGACTCCGCCAGATCCAGCATCACATCCAACACTTCTTTAATCATCTCTGGATCCAGCGCTGAAGTGGGTTCGTCAAACAGCATGATTTCCGGCTGCATACACAGCGCCCGGGCAATCGCCACACGCTGCTGTTGGCCGCCAGAGAGCTGGAGCGGGAATTTATGTGCCTGATTGGCGATATGCACCTTCTCCAGATAGTGCATCGCTAAATCGATGGCTTCCTGCTTCTTACGCTGTTTGACCAGCGTCGGGCCAATCGTCAGGTTATCCAGCACGCTCAGATGGGGAAACAGGTTGAACTGCTGGAACAGCATACCGATACCGGAGCGCACGCGGTTGATGTTCTTGATGTTGTCGTTAACTTCGATGCCATTCACGCGGATATGGCCGTCGTGGTGCTCTTCCAGTCGGTTAATACAGCGAATAAGTGTGGATTTACCTGAGCCGGAAGGGCCGCAAATCACCACACGCTCGCCTTTCTGCACGTTAAGCGTCACGTTATTCAGCGCCTGAAACGCGCCATACCATTTGCTGACAGCGTCGATCTCAATGATGACGTTGTTGTCTGTGATGATATTGTCTTTAACTACATGATTTGTAAATGAAGTGTCTGCGGCTAAGCTCATGATAACCACGCTCCTGTCGGTGTTTTCATCAACGGCTATCGCTTAACCGTGATACGTTTCTGGGTTACGGCTGGCATCGATGCGTTTTTCCACCCACAGCGCGTAGCGTGAGAGCAGGAAGCCAAACAGCAGATAGATAGCCGAGATAAAAATATAGGTTTCAATGTAATAGCGCCGCCATAGCGGGTCCTGCATTACTGAACTGGTGGCAGTGAGGATGTCGAACAGCCCGATAATGATGACGAATGAGGTGTTCTTCATGGCGGCGATAATATGGTTGGTCATGGCGGGTAGGCAGATGCGCAGCGCCTGCGGCAAGATAATTTTGGTCGTTGTGTGCCAATAGTTGAGATTGAGCGCCATCGCCGCTTCGTATTGCCCGCGTGGAACGGACTGTAAACCACCGCGAATCACCTCAGCCTGATAGCAGGCGAAAAACAGCGCGATACCGATGATGATGCGCAGCAGCTTGTTGATTTCCATGCCTGCGGGCAGGAACAGCGGGAAGACATTAACGGCAACGAACAGGATCGTGATGAGCGGCACGCCGCGCAGGCCTTCGATAAAAACAACTGACAGGCCGCGTAGAAAAGGCAGTGGCGATCGCCGCCCCAGCGCCAGCAAGACCGAAACGGGCATACCGATGACGACGGTGCCGCTAAACAGCAGAATTGTCAGCGGTAGACCGCCCCATTCGCTGGAAGGCACGTAAGATAAGCCAAATAAACCGCCGAACATCAGGATAGCGATGCCAATTACCGCGGCAATCCACAGTGGTAAGAGGATGCGCGAATACCAGAAACGGGGCATCAGCGACAGACCGAGAGCCAGAAACCAGATCCCCATCGCCAGCACCAGACGCCAGTGTTCATCGTAAGGATAAAGGCCAAACAGGATGGGACGATGTTTTTCTACGATTACCGCCCAGCAGGCACCGGCGGCTACTCGGCAGACGTCTGGGTCGGTGGTGTACCACACGGCATCGAGAATGCCCCAGTGCAGCAGTTTATTACCGATGTTCCACATCAGCACCATCAGTAGCAGCGTGAGTACAGTTTGCGGCCCGCTGCTGAACAGGTGGCGGCGCAGCCACAGCAGTGGCGTGCGTAGGCGGCTGGGAACGGCGGAGAGTGACAGTACCGGAAATAACATTCAGTGTTCCTCAGCGTTCTTTGATGGCGACGGCGCGGTTAAACAGGTTCATCAGCAGCGATGTCACGATGCTGACCGTCAGGTAAACCACCATCATGATGGCAATGACTTCGAGCGCCTGACCGGTTTGGTTCATCAACGTGTTACTGATGTTCGCCAGCTCTGGGTAACCGACCACGACCGCGATCGAGCTGTTTTTTGACAGGCTGACATACTGGCTGGTCAACGGTGGAACGATGACGCGCATGGCCTGTGGAATGATGATGTGGCGCATCATGTGCCAGGGGGAAAAGGACAGCGCACGTGCCGCTTCCAACTGCCCTTTGGGGATAGACTGAATCCCCGCCCGCACGATTTCCGCAATAAACGCAGAGGAATAGAGCGCAATGCCGAGCAGCAGCGCAGTGAATTCAGGGCTGACGGTAAAGCCGCCACGGAAGTTAAAACTGCGCAGGATTGGACGATCAAGTTCTGCTGGTGCGCCGGAAAGCCACCAGACCAGTAGCGGTAGCCCGATAAACGCGACGAGTGTCAGGCGGCCTGTCGGCAGAGAGCGTCCTCGGCTTTCCCGAACGTAGCGTGCCACGCGCTTCAGGATCAGGCTAATCAGGGCGGCGGCGAGTAGGGCGGTTCCGGCCAACAGCCAGCCGTGATGCGCGGCGGGGACGGCAAAAGACAGCCCGCGATTGGTCAGAAAGCCCAGGCTGCCAAGCTCGATAGCATCGCGTGGTGAGGGAAGGTTACGGATAACTACCGACCAGAAAATCACCTGCAAGATCACCGGAATATTGCGCATCATCTCGATGTATCCCCCGGCGAGCCGCGCCAGCAACCAGTTGCGGGAGACGCGGGCGATGCCGACGGAGAAACCCAGCAGTGTCGCAAGCGCGATGCCGCATAGCGTGACGTACAGGGTATTCAATAAACCGACGCCAAGCGCACGCAGATAGCTATCGCGTGGGGTAAACGCGATGAGTTTTTCACCAATTTCAAACTGTGCGATGTGGTCGAGGAAGCCAAATCCTGTCGCGATATTTTGTGAGCGTAGATTTTCGACTACGTTGGCGTACAGCCAGTAGCTGAAAGCGACAATCAGGAGGCCGAGCAGGCACTGATAAATCCAGGCGCGTAGGGATTTACTGTCAAAAGCGTTCAACAGGTGGCGCGAGTGAGATGGCATTCCCGACCACGGTGTGGCTGAGGCTGGCAGTAGCGTCTTGTCTGGTGATTTCATTACCGGCGGTCTTTTCTTCTGGTCATTGCCGATTCTCAACACACCCAATGACGGTAGTGTCTGAATATGGCGGTATGGCATCAGCCCGAATCTTTCCGAGCTGATGCCAACAGTGTGGTGAATTAACGAATGGGCAGGCCGTAGAGCAGACCGCCTTTCGTCCAGAGGTTATTCAGATCGCGCTCTAGCGGTGCCGGGGTGTCTGGCCCGAAATGACGGTTATAAATATCGCCGTAATTTCCCACCTGCTTAATCAGGTTGTAAGCCCACTGGTTATTCAGCCCCAGCTTTTGTCCATAGTCTCCGGTGGTCCCAAGTAGTGCCTGTACATCCGGGTCTGTCGATTTGAGTTTGCTGTCTACGTTCTGTTGGCCGATTTCCATCTCTTCCGCGTTGAACGTGGCGTAAACCACCCATTTGACGATGTCGTACCACTGGTCATCGCCCTGACGAACCGCCATTGCCAGCGGCTCTTTTGAGTAAATCCCCGGTAGAATCACGTGGTCTGACGGTTTTTCCGCATCAAAGGTACGCACGCCGGGCAGGGCGACTTTATCGCGAGCGATGACGTCGCAACGCCCAGACAGATAGGCCGCGACGTACTCTTTATTGTTCTCAATAACCACCGGGGTGTAATGCAGGTTGCGTGACGCAAAAATCTGCGCGACGTTGCGTTCGGTGCTGCTACCCGGCGTGATGCAGACGGTCGCGCCGTCCAGATCTTCTACCTTTTTCACATTGGCACTGGTGCGCACCATGAAGCCGGTTCCGGTATAGAACGTCGGCGGGGCGAAGTTCAACCCAAGCGAGGTGTCGCGAGATAAATCGGCGGTGATATTGCGTGATAGCACGTCCACTTCACCCGACTGAATTGCCGGGAAACGCTGCGCGGTGGAAAGGGCGGCAAAACGTACTTTGCTGGCATCGCCAAAAATAGCGGCGGCTAACGCGCGGCAATAATCGACGTCCAGTCCGGTCCACTGTCCTTTGCTATCAATCGCGGAAAAACCGTGGCGCGCGGGGTGTACGCCGCAAACCAGCTCACCGCGTGCTTTGATCTTTTTGAGCGTCTCGCCGTTTCCTGCATCAGCGGCATTGGCGTGAGCAACAGGCAGCAGAAGCCCCCCTAAAGTTAGCGCAGTGGCGGTCGTCAATGAGAGTAGTTTTCGCAGCATAAGTATCCTCAGAATGGTCGGTGTTGTTTTGTGCCCGTCAGATTTCAAGCTGCCTGCAACTCGAATTACCCAAGGGCTAATTTGTTGTAATTAATTGTTTTTATTGTGATGCGTTCTTTTGTATACAAATGTTCTCAATGTTGCTTGCAAATGGCAAATAGCATATTTCTCTATCTAAAGCTGAATAATGGATATAGCTATTTTGGGGATGATGCGAAGGAGAAAAGAGAGCGGTGCCTTGCGCGATAAGCAAGGCACAGAGGGGAGGTTAACGAGCGATCAGTCCTTGTACGCCTTGCCACATGAGCTGCGCGCTGAGGAGCAGCATGGTGAGGCGAAAGGTGGTGCGGAAGAGTTTTTCGGGCAAATTATCCAGCAGTCGTGTACCTAACCAGGTGCCCAATACACCGCTGACAATCATTGCAGCCAGCATCGGCAGCCAGTCGTGATAGGCAAATCCCATCATTCCGAATGCCAATATCTTTAGGCCGTGTTGTAACACCATGCAGAGCGCATGCGTGGCGATCAGCGGCTTTTTAGTTACCCCTTGCGAACTGATCAACCCAGCGACCATTGGGCCTGTTGCACCGACGACCATGGTGCCAAGGCTGGTGAGTGCACCACCCAGAATGAAGAACAATCGGTTAACCGGTTTTGGCGTAGTACGTTTACGGAAAACCGACCACAGAATGAAACTGGCCAGCGCGATTTTTGCCACACTGTCTGGGAGCCAGACGGCGACGGGCGCACCCAGCGCGATGCCAATGACGCTGCCGATAAAAAACCACAGCGCCAGCGGCCAGACAATATACAAACGTTGAATCAGGCTGCGGCTCAGGTTGGAACCGAGCTGGACGATACCGTGAACCGGTAGCAGACTGCTGACTGGCATACCCAATCCCATGATTGCAAGCAGCGTGACGCCGCCGCCCAGCCCCAGCGCTGCCGTTAACGCAGACGTCAAAAAGCTGCAAAAGATCAGGATACCGGCAAAGATCGGCGAAATGTCGGGTGGAACAAGATGCAACATGGTGAAGGCTATCCCTGTATCGCGGATGGTTAAACAGACGATGCAAAAAATGATAATGCCCGATGCGATTAATGCCTATCAAGCATCCTTTCTGCTGTTAACGATAATCGTCGTGCAGCAGCCGTTGATACAACGCCAGTGCCTCGGTGTGCGACAAAACCTGACTGGCGCAGTCGATAAACTTCTCCGCAATCAGATTGTCCGGCAACGGATTCTCTGCACTGGAGCCTAGCGCGCCTGCCACACGATGATGATAGGTCTGTCCGTCGTGCGTCACCAGTGTGACGTGTGCGGTATGTGTGGTGCTCTCGTCGTGACAGATCAGTTCAACACGTGCCATCAGTGATTGTGTCGTGGGATCGTGCAGCGCAGCCTCGTCAATAAAGTCGTCCAACGTCAACTTCCCCTGTACCCAGGCGCGGGCGATGCAATAGTGCAGGCTGAACTTCCCTGCCAGTGGCGTATCCGGTGCGGGAATGTTGATGTGCGGGAAGCGAATAGGGTGGATGGCAATCTGAATTCGATCCAGCGATTCGGGGGGCAAGCCGGTTTCTTCGCGCAGCGCCAGCAGCCCGTCCAGCGGGGCCAGAATGGCGTAGCAGCAGGGGAAGTATTTAAAATTATTCCCTTTTACAGGATCGAGAATGTGGGATGGCGCAGACCAGGGTTCGGTTAACGGCGTGGTGTCATAGTTCTCATTGGCACGGTTGTAGACGTTGAAATAGCCGTGGTGATGTTCAAACGCGGTATCACCCGCACTGTATCCCTGACGCGCCAATAATACCGCCATGACGGCGCTACGATTGGCGTGACCGACCGCCAGTGATTTTGTCTGGCTACCAAAGTTGGATTTGATGCCGGAAGCCAGCGACGCGGTAATGGCAAAGGCGGTCGCTGTTTCCTCTTCGCTAAGTTTCAACAAGACTGCGCAGGCGGCTACGCCAGCGAAGATGCCGACGGAAGTTGTCGGGTGCCAGCCGTTGCGATACTGGAAAGGGCTGACGGCTTTGCCCATGCGTACCGCAGTTTCATAGCCGCACAGATAGGCGTGTAGGATTGCTTCACCGCTGGCTTCCTGCTCGTCTGCCACTGCCAACAAGGCTGGGAGCACGGCGACGGAAATATGCCCGTGCAGCCAGGAATTGGAATCGTCGAAATCGAGTAAATGTGCGGATGTGCCGTTTAATAATGCAGCATCTAGCGCGTTGAGTTTGAGGTCTGTACCGAAAATCCGGCTTTTCCCTACGGCGGCTGATGGAACGATCACCGCTCTGAGTTTTTGCGCGCCGTCTTGAACCCCCCCAGCAAGCGTGACGCCCAGTGTATCAATTATGGCGGTTCGTGCGTGTGCCAAGACGTCGGCAGGGAACGTCTGGCGAGAAAATTCCAGCAGATTATGGGCAAGCTGGCGGGCAATGGTCATGAAAGCGTCCTGTTATTATCGTGAGATTTTTTATGTCGAATGGGTTATGTCGAACGGAGGCGCGTTAGCCCGCTAATAGCTCGGTGAGAGTAGCGAGAGAGCCTGGCTGCTCAAAGTGGAAGGCTGCCTGATAGAGCCGATCGCTACGGGCTTCCCCTAATACGGGGAGGGTCAGGGCGTCAAACTTGGCGCGTAGCTCGGCGTCGGTCAGCGGATTTTGCGGATGACCGCGATACACATCGGTTTCCGCGTGCAGTTTTTCACCGTCTTCCAGTTCGATGTCGATAAACGCGGAGCTGGCCGATTGCCCCTCTACTGCGTCGATCTGTAAGCGCGACAGCAACTGGCGCGGTGCCGGGTCGTCAACGGTGTTCTGCGTGAAGTCCCTATCGTTGAGACGATAGCCGCTCAATGCCAGCGCAATGCAGTGCGGGATACTGAATTTGCTCTCCAGTGGGTTTTGCGGGTTGGCGATCCCTGCGTTCACCATTCCCATCGGATGGACTTTGGCATGAATACGGGCGATAGCACGGCCTTTCAACTGTGGGTAGAGTTTACACGCCGTTTCGATGGACGCGTGGGTTCCCCGGCAACTGGCATACAGCTTGTAGCCGTTACCTAATAGTTCCCAACTGTCGCCAAAATCGAGCGGCGGGATGACGGCGCTGCCGTCCTGCACAAAGGTTTGCACCCAGCCATCGGCTTCGTAAAAATGATGGGCGGCGATAAAGCCTTCATCCGCCAGCTCTGCTGCTGTGATGCCATCCATTGCCGCTTTGCCTGCATGGAACGGTTTACCGTGCGTGCCAGATGATTTCTGTAATCCTCCCATCATGGTTGCGGCCGCCCCCAGTGCATTGGCGATGGCATGGGGATTAAGGTGCAGAATGGAAGCGGCGACCGCGGCGGCTCCTGCGCGCCCGACAATCGACGTTGGATGAAAACCGCGACGTTGCAGGCTGCGGCCTATACCGGGCACCCAACCGCCTCCCAATCTGGCCATCACTTCAAATCCGGTAATAAAAGCGATCAGCGTCGTGCGTTCATCTGCGCCGTAGTGTTGCGCCATTGCCAGAGCAGTAGACCAGCAAGGGCCGCTAGGGTGGCCCGCGCCAGCCGGATGTGTATCGTCATAGTCTGCTGCATGAGAAAGTGTGCCGTTGATCAGCGCGGCCAGTGCCGGAGTGGTTTTCGTTCCGAGGATAACTTGCGCATGGCCCTGCGCCTGCCAGCGTTGTGCAACGCGTTGAACCGCGTTGGCGGCATCATCCCCTACCGCACCAATAGCGACGCCCAGATAGTCAATGAGCGCTCGCTTAGCCTCATGCCAGACGGCATCGGGGATTGTCATCGTAGGTGCGGTGTGAATAAACTGGCTGAGCGCGTTGCCGCGAGGAAGCGTCGGTGTAGCTGGCATCGTAGGAACTCCTTAGGCAAAAACGCGATGACATTGCCAGTACCGCCAAGCGGGTCTTGGGATGCGCGTTTTGTCTTGTTGAATGCATTTGTATACAGTGTGTGACGAAAGCATATTCAATCGCTCATTCGGTGACAAAGACGCTTTTTCGCTAAGCTAAGCACAAAATATGCGATACGACAGCTTGATAAAGGCAGGGCGTCGGGCAAACTTGAATTTTTCTCAATACATGACGATCCGTGGCACCGCGTGCACATGTGAGCAGCCTAAAGGCGAGGTGTTTTATCCATCTGCGCATGGCCTCGTACTGACCGTCAACCAGATATCAAGGGATTATGAACTTAACACTTAACGACAAAGAGCTGGCGTTGTCGCCGTTCGAGATACTGATTCGCGCAATCGAGAAAGGTGAACTGTTGCCTGGCGAACGTTTGCAGGAAACACGGTTGGCACAGCAATTTGGGCTCAGCCGCACGCCGATTCGTGAGGCGCTGCACCGGCTTGAAGCGCTGGGATTGGTGGAACCGGGCCCTCAGCGCGGGCTGATGATTGCTCAGATCAGCTATGAGCGACTGCGTCAGCTTTTCGCCGTGCGTGAAGGGTTGGAACGGTTGGCGATGGAACTGGCCGTGGCATCGGCTTCAACGGAAGAACTGGAGCTGTTGCAGGATATGGTTAACGTGGAGAAAACGCTTACTGACAGTCGGCAATTGCACGATCACAATCGTCTTTTTCACCGGCAGATTTATCGAGCAACCCATAATCCGTATCTAAATGAAATGCTGGAAAACTTGCGTATTCATCTGTCGCTACTGCGCGGAACTACCTATGAGTCGCCGGAGCGTACCGAAGAGGCGAGGCGTGAACACCAGGCGATTGTGGAAGCATTAGTACGGCGTGATAAGGATGCGGCACAAGAAGCGGCCTGCCAGCATATTCGTAATGGCTACCGCGCTCGGTTAAGCATGTTGAATCAGCAACTTTGATAGAACTGTCGGAAAAACACGACACTTGGGGGTACTTGATGTCTCAAAAAAGAGACATTTAATTTATTGATTAATAATGATTAATATTTTATTTGATAAATTCGTCTCTGAATGGCGACAGTTTTTGTGAGCCCGATCTCGTTTTTGTCGCCGACAGTGTCTTGACCTTTCTTCCCGCCAATAAATAAAAATAGTATTTATTATTAGCTGGTTATCATGATTTTATGAAGCGTTAATAATAAAATTATGCATGTTGGCATAATTTATGCTTAAATAAGCGGGTAGATGCTCATTCCACCTTCTATGCTTGCTTCGGCTTCATAATCCTGGGAATGACGCAGAGCCAATTTGAGGTGCCTATCGTCCAACTCCAGATGAAGATGCAAATCTCCATCGGGCTTTCCGGACATAACGTTGAGTGAGGCACCATTCTGTTGTCTGACAGACCTGATATTTTCAACGCTTACCGTTTATCGGTAAGCGTTTTTTTTCGTCTGATGAAAATGCTTGGCCACGGCCTGCTATCGAGACATAAAAAATAATAAGGCCCCAAAGAAGGAGCCTTATGAAGGGATTATGCCGTAGTTAGTGGGCTGATTGTTGTAGCGTGAGCAATAGCCCTTCGTGCCGCATTTGCGCCGCTTCATCCGGCAGATGTAGCCGTTCCAGCGCATCGGCACGCCAGGCATAATCATAAGCGTCTGGTCGCTGTTCTAATGCAGTGCGGAAGGCATCACTGGCCTGCTGCCATTCGCCATGTTTCATCAGCAACTGGCCTAACGTGCTGTTTAACAGCGGTGTTGCACCCTGCTGCTTGATGTACTGATACAGCATTTTTTCCAGTTGTTCTGGATTACCGGCTTTGAGACGTGGCATCAGCAGGATCAAACGCTCGTCATATTGACGTTTGAGACCATCGAGAATGATCTTCTGGGCAGTATCATGATCGTCACACTCGATCAAATGCTCAGCCATCGCGATCTGAAGTGGGATCTCATGACGCACTTTGCGGCTCTGATTATTCCACCATGATTTCAGTCCTTCGCTGCCACCATCCGCCATCGCCTGGTTCATCAGGCCGATATAGGCCTGCTGCTGTAGATCCAGCAAACGCGCTTCAGGATACAGATTGATCTTGCGCATCACAGGCAGAATATCCAGCAGTGCGCTATAGGCGTGAGTGCGCAGGAAAGCTTGTTCCGCTAAACGCAGTACTTCAGGGTGGCGAGGTGCGACTTCCAGCAATTTGTCTACGCCGTGACGTGCAGCATGATCTTCATTGCGCGCTAGCTGAATACGCACGCGCGTAATATCTACCGGGAGCTGATCGGTATCTGCCACTTCGGCGGCACGCTCCAGATATTGCTTGGTGCGGAATTCGTCACCGCGCTGCTGGGCGGCCTCGGCTGCCAGAAGATAGTTAACCACGGGCTGCTCGGCATGATCGGCATTGCGAGTTAGCAGTTTCTCTACCTGTAAATAATCCCCTTCGGCCAGCTTGAGCAGCGCGGCTTTGGTTTGTTTTCTGGCACGGCTGCGTTTACGGCCGAGGAACCAGCCGCGCGTGCGGGAGCCGGTGCGAAAGATACGGCGCAGCAGCCACTCCACCGCCAGAAAAGCGAGGAAAAACAGCACCAGCATAATAACCAGAGCGGTCACGCTGGTCCGAATGTCATAGTCATCCGTCTGAATCAGAACGTAACCTTGGTGACCTGCGACGATCGGGCCGATTACAACGCCTGCGACCAGGATCAGGAACAGCAATAAGACCTTCAACATGCTCACTCTCCCTGCTGTGTGGCTGGCGCCTGAGCCAGTAGGTTACGAACGCGCGTTTGCATCAATTTTTCCAACAGCGCCTGACTCTGTAACTCGGCTGGGACATCGAGTGAAACCGACTGTTGGCTTAAGGCATCGAGCTGATCCAAAAAGGCCTGCGTCGTGGGGTCGGTGGTATTGAAGTAGGCGCGAACCCAGGTTGCTGCCGTTTCCAGTGACTGTTTGTACACTTCATTCTGGTGACGAGGAATGGCCTGTGCGGCAACCAACAGACGTGAACGGATATTCTCACGCAGATACACATCCTGATTCGGTGCCAGCAGTGGTTCAGCGGCGCTGTCACGGCGGCGAATGGTGATGAAATCAGCCATGAAATTGTGCCAGCTTTTGCTCAAATTTTGACGCCACTCACTCAACGAAGCGGATAGCTCGGTGCTGTTAGCGTCCATCGGTGCTTCATCGGCGTTGTTGTCCGCGAGTTGCAAGTTGTCCAACTGGTCGGTGAGCTGGTTTACTTTCAGGATGATGCCGTCAAAATCAACCTGGCTAACGCCAGCCAGCGCCCCGATATCGTGGGTCAACGCGCGGCGAATCTCTATCAGGCTGGGATCGTTCATTTCCGCCAGGCTGGCATCTGCGCTTTTCAGCAATGCGCCTGCGGTGGTGACGTCTTTATCGCTCCACAGCTTACGTCCTGCCAGTTTTACCAGAAAATCTGCCTGAGCGATTAGCCAGGAATTGGTGTCATGGCTGGAAAGCGCCGCCAGCTTATCGCGCAACGCATCTGATTGACGCGTTAGCGCATCAATGCGTTGTGTGGCGGTGTCCTGTGCTTTGCTTTGCTGCTGTTGAGCGTCCAGCCACTGCTGTTGTTCCTGCTTGTGCTGCTGTTGCAAGGCGTTTAGCTGTGATTCCAGACGTTGAAGCGAAGCGGTTTCCCGTTGTGCCTGTTGGTGGCCGTGATAATACAAGCCAGCGCCTATTGCCAGCGCAATCACGATGGCGATCGTCCCTAGCACGGCACCACTGCGCTTGGGCTGCGGTACGGGATCTTGCTGCTGATGAGCGGGTTCAACCCGTTCAGCAACCTTGTCGGATGGAGCTGTGGGGGTATGGTGTTCCGTCATAATGGTACATCCCATGATCAGGTTTATTGTAGTGCGCGCACGAGCGCATCGTTATCGGCGTTATCGGCGATCCGGATATCATGCCAGCCGAGCTGACGCGCCTGTTCTGCCAGTCGTTCGCTAACGACGATCAACTGGCAGCCAAGTAACCAGGAAGCCCGATAGTAATCAGGTACTAAAGTATAGATCCGTTGTAGCATTTCTCCGCTGGTAATCACCAGTTTGTCGATGCCTATTTGCTGCCAGTGGCGGCTTTGTTCCGAGCCATCATAGTGAACATCTCGGCGCTGATAGCATTCACAGTAGGTTACCTGTGCGCCCCGCTCAGTCAACGTTTCTCCCAGTAGCTCCCTTCCGCCGTTGCCGCGCAGTAATAGCGCTCGTTTCCCTGCAACATCTTGTAACTCAGGGAGTTGCAATAGCGTTTCGCTGGTTTCACGTTCAGGCGGATAGGTGACAGGGTGTGCGCTGATTTTATGTAACGCCAGTGCCGTCGTGCGGCCAATGGCATAATAAGCAAGGTGGGCCGGCCAGCTTGTGCCCGTGCGCGTCAGTATGGGATCGGCGTAATGAATCGCGTGTTGTGAGAGCGCAAACACCAGGTCGTCGGCGTGCAGCGCCTGTAATTGTGCAGGCAGACCCGCGAGTTCTCGTCCCGGCGAAAACTCGATCAGCGGGCTGTGCCAGGCGTGATAGCCGAGCTTTCTTAAACGGGTCACCAGTTGTTCGCCAGTAGGTGACGGACGGGTAACCAGAATCGTCATGATGGGCTTGATCCTTGGTAAACGGCCTGAAGGATTGTGCTGGCTCCTTTCGCTAACAGCTCTTCAGCCAGTGCAATGCCAATTTTTTCAGCGTCAACGACGTTTCCTTTACGTTCACCAACAATCATCTGGCTACCATCCGGTGCGCCAACCAGCGCACGTAACCACAACGTATCGCCTTCCAGCTCGGCGTAGCTGCCAATCGGCACCTGACAACCGCCTTCAAGGCGCACATTCATCGCGCGTTCAGCCAGTACGCGGGCGGCAGTATCGGTATGATTGAGTGGAGCAAGAAGTTGGCGGATGCGATCGTCATCCAAACGGCATTCGATGCCGATAGCGCCTTGTCCGACGGCAGGCAGAGACGCTTCTGGGCTTAACGCACTGCGGATACGGTCTTCAAGGCCGAGGCGTTTCAGACCCGCGACGGCAAGAATAATGGCGTCATACTCGCCGTTGTCCAGTTTTGACAGACGCGTTCCGACATTGCCGCGCAAATCACGAATCACCAGATCGGGACGTCGGGCGCGCAGTTGGCACTGGCGGCGCAGGCTGGAGGTACCGACACAACTGCCCTCCGGTAATTGGTCGAGGCTGTCGTAATGATTGGAAACAAAAGCGTCGCGCGGGTCGTCACGTTCACAAATGGTGGTCAGGCCAAGGCCATCGGGAAACTCGACAGGCACATCTTTCATGGAATGAACGGCGATATCGGCGCGTCCTTCGAGCAGTGCTAATTCCAGCTCTTTAACAAACAATCCCTTACCGCCAACCTTTGCCAGTGGCGTATCCAGAATGATGTCACCGCGGGTCACCATCGGCACCAGCTCCACGGATAAATCGGGGTAGAGATGGTTCAAACGCTGCTGAACATATCGTGCTTGCCATAAGGCCAGCGGGCTTTGTCGGGTGGCAATTCTAATAATATTGGCTAACATGCTTGATACCGTTTTTATCATTTTCCGCCATCGTATCACTGATGGTGCGTTGGTGTCAGGTTGTGGGCATTAGCGGCGCGCCTTTAAAACGGTCTGAAATTCGGGTGCCGCAAATCTAGATATACTCTAAATAATTCGAGTTTCAGGACAAAAACGGCAAGGCGTTTTTGAACAGCGCTTGCGCTGACCCCGTAGGGGTGAGGCCATAAGGCCGAATAACGCGGCAAGCGAAGGAGTCCCGATGAGCTTACACAAGTAAGTGATTCGGGTGAGTGACAAATCTGCCAAAGGCAGATTTGAACGCTGCTGGCAGCGGCCCCAACGGGGCGAGGTGCACGTAAGTGTACCGAGTAGCGCAGCCAACGCACATGTAACTTGAAGTATGACGAGTAAGGAAGCCGGGCTGATGCAGTCGGGTAGAGAAATTCTCAATAAAGCAAGATAGATAAGTCTAACTTT
Organism: Pectobacterium wasabiae CFBP 3304; assembly: GCF_001742185.1. NCBI lineage: Bacteria > Pseudomonadati > Pseudomonadota > Gammaproteobacteria > Enterobacterales > Pectobacteriaceae > Pectobacterium > Pectobacterium wasabiae. The sequence goes on along the minus strand of NZ_CP015750.1, from coordinate 1,326,204 downwards.
CTTTACTTTCTTTACGCCCAATCAGCAAGGTGTTAAATTGATCACGTTTCCAGCAATAATTCGCCAAACATTCTTCTAATTTTATCATTGGCGAGTTTGGAACACGGGGTTTTTCTAGGCACTGGGATAAATCAGGCGAAGCGTCTTGTACTTCTACATCGAGACTTTGAAGCAAAGACTGGATGCGATCAACCAACTGCGTGTTGACCGTGCTCTGGGAGCAATGAAGCCCGCTTTTCAGCAGGTTTACAGTCTTCTGCCCATTTTATTACATCATCATCACCCGTTGATGCCCGGCTACCTTGAAGGCAAGGTGCCTCACGGTATCTGCACTCACACGCCTGATGAAAAGCAGCAACAGTACCTTGATGGCATCGCGTTGCGCTGGGGTCAGTTTGACAGTTCTCATCCGCAGGGCGAGCTGCCGATCACGGGCATCTATTCAATGGGGAGCACCTCGTCTATCGGGCAGAGCTGTAGCTCCGATCTCGATATCTGGGTGTGCCACCAATCCTGGCTTGATAGCGAAGAGCGTCAACTCCTACAGAAAAAATGTACGCTGCTGGAGCAGTGGGCTGCGGCGCAGGGCGCTGAGGTCAGCTTCTTCCTGATGGATGAAAGCCGTTTCCGCCACAATGAAAGCGGTAGCCTGAGCGGTGAAGACTGCGGCACCATGCAACACATCCTGCTGCTCGACGAATTTTACCGCACCGCTGTGCGTATGGCGGGTAAACGTATTCTGTGGAATATGGTGCCGGTCGAAGAAGAATCCCACTACGATGAATATGTGCTGTCGCTGTACTCTCAGGGGGCGCTGGCACCGAACGAGTGGATGGATTTAGGCGGATTAAGCACGCTGTCGGCGGAAGAGTATTTTGGTGCGAGCCTTTGGCAGCTCTATAAAAGTATCGATTCCCCGTATAAAGCCGTGCTGAAGACGCTGCTGCTGGAAGCCTATTCCTGGGAATACCCGGATACCAGCCTGCTTTCAACAGAAATCAAAAAGCGTCTGCATGACGGCGAGATCGTCTCTTTCGGCCTTGATCCTTACTGCATGATGTTGGATCGCGTGACGCACTATCTGACGGCGATCAACGATCCCACGCGTCTCGATCTGGCGCGTCGATGTTTCTATTTAAAAGTGTGTGAGAAGCTCTCCAGAGAACAAGCCTGCGTTGGCTGGCGTCGCCAGATTCTGAGCCAACTAGTACAGGAATGGGGCTGGAGCGACGAGCATCTGGCGATGCTGGATAACCGCGCTAACTGGAAAATTGAACAGGTACGCGAAGCGCATAATGAGCTGCTGGATGCGATGATGCAGACCTATCGCAACCTGATCCGCTTCGCCCGCCGCAATAATCTGAGCGTCAGCGCAAGCCCGCAGGATATCGGTGTATTGACCCGTAAACTGTATGCCGCGTTTGAAGCGCTGCCGGGTAAAGTTACCCTGCTGAACCCACAAATTTCGCCCGATTTATCGGAGCCGAATTTAACCTTTATTTATGTTCCGCCGGGTCGTGCGAATCGTTCGGGCTGGTATCTGTATAATCAGGCTCCGTCGATGGATGCGATCGTCAGCCATCAGCCGCTGGAATATAACCGCTATCTGAACAAGCTTGTGGCATGGGCCTATTTTAATGGTCTGCTGACGCCAAGCACGCGCCTGTATATTAAAGGCAACGAGCTGTGTGACATCACGCGTCTGCAAGCGCTGGTGGACGATGTGGCTGGCCATTTCCCACTGCGTTTGCCTGCACCTACGCCGAAGGCGCTGTATAGCCCGTGTGAAATTCGTCATCTGGCGATTATCGTTAATCTGGAACACGATCCGACCGCGGCTTTCCGTAATCAGGTGGTGCATTTCGATTTCCGCCATCTGGATGTATTCAGCTTCGGCCAGCAGCAGCAGTGTCTGGTCGGCAGCATCGATCTGTTGTATCGCAACTCATGGAATGAAGTCCGTACTCTGCATTTCAGCGGCGAGCAGGCGGTGTTGGAAGCGTTAAAAACCATTCTGGGCAAAATGCATCAGGATGCGGCGTTGCCGGAATCACTGGAAGTGTTCTGCTACAGCCAGCACCTGCGTGGGTTGATTCGTACCCGCGTGCAGCAGTTGGTCTCCGAATGCATTGAGCTGCGCCTGACCAGTACGCGTCAGCAAGAACCAGGGCGCTTCAAAGCCGTGAAAGTGGCGGGACAAACCTGGGGCCTGTTCTTTGAGCGGTTGAGTGTCTCGGTGCAGAAATTGGAAAACGCGGTCGAATTTTATGGCGCGATTTCCAACAACAAACTGCAAGGCCAGCCGGTTCAGGTTGAAACCAACCATGTGCATTTACCGGCAGTCGTTGATGGTGTCGCCAGCGAAGGGATCATCCAATTTTTCTTTGAAGATGTGACAGAGAATCAGGGTTTTAATATCTATATTCTCGATGAGTCAAATCGCGTTGAAGTGTATCACCACTGTGAAGGCAGCAAAGAAGAGCTGGTGCGCGATGTCAGCCGCTTCTATTCGTCTTCGCACGATCGCTTTACTTATGGTTCCAGCTTCATCAATTTCAACCTGCCGCAGTTCTACCAAATTGTACAGTTGGACGGCCGCACGCAGGTCATCCCGTTCCGCAGCAGTGCGCTTTCTCATCTGTGCATCACGCCCGTGGTTGGGGATGAGGTGATGACGATGAAGCAGCGGCTACAGATTTTATAGTCACGTCCTGATACTCGGCTTTCAGCGCATTCAGAAAAGGATGTATTGATGGATTCGTTGCAACGCCGAAATCTGATACTGCTGGCGCTCGGACAAGGGCTGACCGGCAGTATTATTTCCCTGATGACGCTGTGTTCTACGCTGGTTGGCGTATCGATGACGCCTGTTCCTCTGTTGACCACGCTACCGATTACCGCGACGGTGTGTGGCGCGGCGCTGATGATCTACGCCGTTTCCTCATTGATGACAAAATATGGCAGGCGTAATGCGTTCATCATCGGCACGCTGCTCGGGTTGTCAGGGGCGCTGTTGGCGGCGCTAGCGATTGTGCTACATAGCTTCCCCCTCTTCGTGTTTTCGACGTTTGTCCTGGGAATGTCCTGCGCATTTAACCAATATTATCGTTTCGCGGCTGCTGAAATTTTCATCGATAATCAGCAGAAAAATCGAGCAATCTCATGGGTGATCAGCGGCGGTATTTTGGGGGGCTTCCTCGGTCCGTTTGCCGCTAGCCAATCTTCTCAACTCTGGGCATCGTACCCGTTTCTCGGCAGTTTTATCGCCGCCGCGTTTATCTCCATTGTGACATCATTGCTGCTGTTTGGTCTCAAACTGCCCCCGATGTCGATGGTTACGGCCAGCGCTCAGCGTAGTGAACCGCTGGCGTCGATTCTGAAAAGTCGGGCATTTGTGTTGGGAACCGTAAGTTGTTCCGTAGGATTTGTGGTGATGACGCTATTAATGAACTCGGTGCCGTTGGCGATGCACCAGCACCACTTTTCCGTTGGCCACAGCGCGACGGTTTTGCAATGGCATTTTGTCGCGATGTATGCGCCTGCACTGCTATTAGTGCTGCTAGCGAAACGGTTGACGCCGGTTCAGGTTGTGGCGATCGGCGTGGCTTGTAACGTGGTGGGGGTGGCGGTCGCGCTGAGTGGTTTGACGTTCTGGCACTTTCTTTTTGCGCTGATGTTGTTTGGCATCGGGTGGGCGTTTATGTTCAACGGCGGGACATTTATGCTGAATGCTTTTACCCATTCCGTGCATAAATCTCGCTTGCAGGGCATTAACTCGCTGCTGATTTACCTGCCTAACGCACTGGCGTCTCTGTCGGCTGGTAGCCTGATGGCGCTAACCAGCGGCTGGCCGCTGGTGAATATGGTCGGTATTGGCATGCTGTTGTTGCTGGTACTGGTGCCGATCGTTCTGGGGCGGCGCTGAACTGTGATGCCATTGGAAATGCGGCAGTTACTCGAAGTGAACGGTTTCCCCGGCCTGCGCCGAGCAGGCGGATGACAGCAATGTGAGAAAGTCTTCACCGCTGCGATTGCATATCCAGCGTTCCGTCTGAAGGGTGAAGTGGTAGCCACCCGCTTTGGTCGCTAACCAGATTTGGTGCAGTGGCTCCTGCCGATTAATCACGATTTTGCTGCCGTTCTCAAAACTCAGCGTCATTACGCCGCCGTTGATCTCGTAATCGATGTCAGCATCGCCCTCAAACCGATCCAGCGTTTCTTCCAACTGAAGCATGAGTTCGTCGGCTAATTGGTGGAACTCGCTATCGTTCATTTTCGATTCCTATTGATTTTCATGATCCACCTGCGATTATAGAGAGCATACGAGTATTAATGACAGGTCTTAACGTAATGAAAAACGCATTTCGCCCACTTCTTCTGGCGTTATCAGTGGTGAGTTTACTCGGTTGCGGCCTGAAAGGTCCGCTTTATATGCCAACCGATAGCAAGTCCGGCGCGTCAACGACTCAGCAAAATGAGAACCAGCCGCCGCAAAAGAAACCGTCAATGCGTCCTTAGTGTGTGACGACAACCAATAACAACAGGTCACGTATACGTTTATCGCGCCCGGTTAAGTAAGCGGGGGAGTCAGGATAATGCAGTTCGCTAAGATGCACGGATTAGGCAACGATTTCATGGTTGTTGATGCCGTTACGCAAAACGTTTATTTTTCACCCGAACTGATTCGCCGTTTGGCGGATCGGCACTGTGGTGTGGGTTTCGACCAACTGTTGGTGGTCGAACCGCCCTACGATCCTGAACTGGATTTTCATTACCGCATTTTTAACGCGGATGGTAGTGAAGTGGCACAGTGCGGTAATGGCGCGCGCTGTTTTGCCCGCTTTGTGCGCCTGAAAGGGCTAACCAACAAGCGTGATATCGCCGTGAGTACGCAGACTGGCCGGATGGTACTGTCTGTGACGGACGATGAACTGGTGCGCGTTAATATGGGTGAGCCGAATTTCGAGCCGCAACAGGTGCCTTTTCGCGCGGTCAAAGCGGAGAAAACCTACATCATGCGTGCCGACGAACATACGGTGCTTTGTGGCGTGGTGTCGATGGGCAACCCGCACTGCGTGATTCAGGTTGACGACGTGGAGACGGCGAAGGTGGAAACGCTGGGGCCGTTGCTGGAAAGCCACGAGCGCTTTCCTGAACGCGCCAACATCGGCTTTATGCAGATCGTCGATAGCCAGACTGTCCGTCTGCGCGTATACGAGCGCGGTGCGGGAGAAACGCAGGCGTGTGGTAGTGGTGCGTGTGCGGCTGTGGCGGTCGGTATCCAGCAGGGGTTATTGTCCGCGAAAGTTCGCGTATCGCTGCCGGGCGGGGAGTTGGATATCCAGTGGGATGGGCCGGGACATCCGTTATTCATGACCGGGCCTGCAACGCATGTCTACGATGGATTTATTCATTTATGAAGAATGTCGAGGAACAGGCAGAACGCGAGATCGCACTCAGTGACGAGATGGTTTTGCAGTTCCTGCAACAAAATCCTGATTTTTTTATCCGCAATGCGCGTCCCGTCGAACAGATGCGCATTCCTCATCCCGTCCGGGGAACCGTGTCGCTGGTGGAATGGCAGTTGGCGCGCCAGCGTAACCACATCACCCAGCTTGAGGAAGAGATCACGCTGCTGATGGAACAAGCCGGTGCGAATGAAGTGCTGTTCAATCGCCTGCTTGGGTTACAAACCGAATTGGCATCGGCGGATAGCCTCACAGATATGTTAGATCGGTTGCAGCGCTGGGCGCGTCAGCTTGGTCTGGCGGGAGCAACGGTTCGCCTGTTTAGCGACAAATGGCGCATCGGTGCGCCTTCGGGTTTTACCCACCTTGGGCTAAACCGCCCCACCTTTGAGCCGTTGCGCATTCAGCGTTTTGGACAACAGAACCACTACCTTGGCAGCCTGAATGGATCGGAACTGTTACTGCTGCTACCGCAGGCCAGACAGGTCGGGTCGGTCGCGCTATCGCTGATGGGCAATCATCACGATTTGGGTGTGCTGATTTTCAGCAGCCGTGACAGCTACCATTATCAGGATGGCATGGGAACCGTACTGCTTCAGCAAATGGCTATGATGTTGCCTGCGATGCTGGCACGCTGGGTTGAGCGGGTATGAGCCGACAACCCGCACCATCGGAGTCACCTTCCTCTTCTCTTTTACAAACGGATGTTGATGCCTTCCTGCGTTATCTGAAGGCAGAGCGCCAGTTAAGTCCGTTGACACTGACCAGCTATTCGCGCCAATTATCTGCGGTTATCACGATACTCTCCGCTGCGGGTGTGGTTGACTGGCGCAAGTTGGATGCCTCTGGCGTGCGCTCCGTGGTGTCCCGCAGTAAACGCGATGGGCTACATTCAGCGAGTCTTGCGCTACGTCTATCGTCATTACGCAGTTTTCTCGACTGGATGGTGTCACGCGGTGTGTTGGCGGCAAACCCGGCGAAAGGAATATCCGCACCGCGCGCTGGGCGCCCGTTGCCTAAGAATATGGATGTGGATGAGATGAATCGCCTGCTGGAGATCGATCTGGACGATCCCCTTGCGGTGCGTGACCGCACGATGCTGGAAGTGATGTACGGCGCGGGGCTGCGTCTGGCAGAACTGGTTGGCATGGACTATCAGCACATCGATCTGGCAAGCGGTGAAGTCTGGGTGGTAGGGAAAGGCAGCAAAGAGCGCAAATTGCCGATAGGAAAAACGGCAGTAACCTGGTTGGAACGCTGGCTGGCGCTGCGCGAACTGTTCGGCCCACAGGACAATGCTGTGTTTATCTCCAATCAGGGGCGACGCATTTCGATGCGCAACGTGCAAAAGCGTTTTGCCGAGTGGGGTGTTAAGCAAGGCGTTAATAGCCATGTTCACCCACATAAGCTGCGCCACTCCTTTGCGACGCACATGCTGGAATCCAGCGGTGATTTACGTGCGGTCCAAGAGTTGCTTGGCCACGCTAACCTGACTACAACGCAGATTTACACCCATCTTGATTTTCAACATTTAGCCTCCGTGTACGATGCTGCGCATCCACGCGCCAAACGAGGGAAACCCTGATGCATTTTTACCGACCTCTTGGTCCGATCCGTGCGATCACGTTCGATCTGGATGACACGCTGTACGATAACGCAGACGTCATTAGGCGCACTGGACAAGAGTCAATCCGCTTCCTGCAAGAGTATCATCCTGCGCTTCGTGATTTTCAGGCAGATGATTTCCAAAACTTACGCCAGACTTTGCTAGAGCGTGAGCCAGATATCTATCACGACGTTACCGAATGGCGTCGCCGTGCGGTTGAGTTGGCAATGTTAGAACGTGGGCTAAGCGCCGTAGAATCTAAGGATGGCGCAAAAGCGGCAATGGAAAACTTTGCCCACTGGCGTAGCCAGATTGCGATTACGGAAGAGACGCACCAGACGTTGGCAGCATTAGCTGAAAAGGTGCCGCTGGCGGCGATCACCAACGGCAACGCTGAACCGCATCGGTTTGGTCTGGACGGCTATTTTTCTTTCACTCTGCGTGCCGGTCCAGATGGCCGCGCCAAGCCGTTTGATGACATGTACCATCTGGCGGCGGAAAAACTCAATCTGCCTTTGCATGAGATTCTGCACGTGGGCGACGATCTCACGACCGATGTGGCGGGGTCGATCCGCTGCGGTATGCAGGCTTGCTGGATTAACCTGCGTGAAGGCAGCCTGACGCAGATTGGCGACGCCCGGCTGCTGCCGCATATTGAAATTTCGCGGTTGGCATCGCTGTCGGCGTTGTTATAATCACGGCATTAGTCTGTATAAATCACCAGTGGAAACGCCGCTGACATGCGCGGCGTTTCCCGTCACCGGATAACCCGTACCTATGGACGTTTCTGATCTGCTCGATGGCCTCAACGACAAACAGCGTGCCGCGGTAGCCGCGCCGCGCAGCAATTTATTGGTGCTGGCGGGGGCAGGCAGCGGCAAGACTCGGGTACTGGTTCATCGCATTGCCTGGCTCTTGTCTGTTGAAAACTGTTCGCCGTACTCCATCATGGCGGTGACGTTTACCAATAAAGCCGCGGCAGAGATGCGTCATCGTATCAATCACTTGATTGGCACCAGTCAGGGTGGCATGTGGATTGGCACCTTCCATGGATTGGCACACCGTCTGCTGCGCGCACACCATATGGATGCCAACCTGCCGCAGGATTTCCAGATTCTGGACAGTGACGATCAGTTGCGTTTGCTGAAGCGGCTGATTCGGGCGCTGAATCTGGACGAGAAACAGTGGCCGCCGCGTCAGGCGATGTGGTTCATCAACGGTAAAAAAGACGAAGGTTTACGTCCGCAGCACATTGAAAGCTACGGCAACCCTATCGAGCAAACGTGGCAGCGTGTCTATCAAGCCTATCAGGAGGCGTGCGATCGTGCCGGACTTGTGGATTTCGCCGAACTGCTGCTGCGCGCGCATGAACTGTGGCTGAATAAGCCGCATGTGCTGAATCACTATCGTGAGCGTTTTACCAATATTCTGGTGGACGAATTTCAGGATACCAACCGTATTCAATACGCCTGGATCCACATGCTGGCGGGCGATAGCGCCAAGGTCATGATCGTTGGGGATGACGATCAGTCAATTTACGGCTGGCGTGGGGCACAGGTCGAAAATATTCAGTTGTTCCTGAAGGATTTTTCTGGTGCAGAAACGATCCGTCTGGAGCAGAACTATCGTTCGACCAGCAATATCCTGAAAGCGGCGAATGCCCTGATTGCCCACAACGGCGGGCGGCTTGGTAAGAACCTCTGGACGGACGGTGTTGAGGGCGAGCCCATTTCACTTTACTGCGCGTTCAATGAACTGGATGAGGCACGTTACGTCGTCAACCGAGTTAAAGCCTGGCAGGAAAACGGTGGTGCGCTGAAAGATAACGCTATTCTTTACCGTAGCAACGCCCAGTCACGTGTGCTGGAAGAGGCGCTGTTACAGCAGAGTATGCCGTACCGCATCTACGGCGGAATGCGCTTCTTCGAACGCCAGGAAATCAAAGATTCGCTGTCTTATCTGCGCCTGATCGCTAATCGTAACGATGATGCGGCGTTCGAACGCGTGGTGAATACGCCGACGCGCGGTATTGGCGATCGCACGCTGGACGTAGTGCGTCAGACGGCGCGCGATCGTCAATTGACGCTGTGGCAAGCCACGCGGGCGCTGTTGCAGGAGAAGGTGCTGGCCGGGCGTGCGGCGGCATCGCTGCAACGCTTTATCGAATTGATCGATGCGCTGGCCTATGAAACCTCTGAACTGCCGCTGCATGTGCAGACCGACCGGGCGATTAAAGATTCTGGTCTGTGGAGCATGTACGAACAGGAGAAAGGCGAGAAAGGGCAGGCGCGGGTAGAAAACCTGGAGGAACTGGTGACGGCGACGCGCCAGTTCAGCTATCAGGAAGAAGATCAGGATCTGATGCCGCTTCAGGCGTTCCTGTCGCATGCTGCGCTGGAAGCGGGTGAAGGTCAGGCTGATGCCAATCAGGACGCTGTGCAGCTTATGACGCTGCACTCGGCGAAAGGGCTGGAGTTCCCACAGGTATTTATCGTCGGCATGGAAGAAGGCATGTTCCCTAGCCAGATGTCGCTGGATGAAGGTGGGCGTCTGGAAGAAGAGCGTCGTCTGGCTTATGTTGGCGTCACGCGTGCCATGGAAAAGCTGACGATAACCTACGCCGAGTCCCGTCGGTTATACGGTAAAGAAGCCTATCATCGGCCTTCCCGATTTGTCGGTGAACTGCCGGAAGAGTGTGTTGAAGAGGTGCGATTACGTGCCAGCGTCTCCCGCCCGGTCAATCACCAGCGCCTTGGCACGCCGATAACGCAAAATGACAGCGGCTACAAGCTGGGGCAGCGGGTTCGCCATGCGAAATTCGGCGAAGGCACCATCGTGAATCTTGAGGGCAGCGGCGATCACGCCCGTCTTCAGGTCGCGTTTCAGGGACAGGGTATTAAATGGCTGGTCGCCGCTTATGCCAAACTGGAAACGGTGTGATCGTCACGATGCAGTTTGAAGTATGACGGGGTTATATAACTTATAAAAACCCTGTCTTAGTCTTTATCGTCATTTTCGACAATGCTAGGTGGCCTGCCGCGTATCCATGGATGTGTGGTATCACAATAAAAAAGGAGCATGCCCATGACGCTAGACCAGATTATTGCCGAGTTACAGAAGAAGAAATGGGTCGATCTCACGCATACGGTGACGGAGTCGATTCCTATTTTTAGTGCGTTTGAAGGCGTGTTGCAGCGTAAGACCTTATTCAACGTTGAAGATCACGGGTTCTATGCGCAGGCCGTGACGTTTGCGACGCAGACGGGAACGCATATTGATGCGCCGGGGCATTTTGTCGCGGGTAAGCGCTATCTGGATCGTATTGATAATAAAGAGCTATTGCTGCCGCTGGTGGTGCTCCACAAGCAAGACGCCGTCGCGAACGATCCCGACTACCGCCTGTCGGTTGATGACATTCTGGCGTTTGAGCGTGAACACGGGGAAATCCCGTCAGGCAGTTTTGTCGCGTTTGCCAGCGGCTGGAGCACGCGCTGGCCTGATCTTGATGCCTTCGCCAATAAAGATGAAAAGGGCAACAGCCATACGCCTGGGTGGTCGCTTGAGGCGCTGACGTTCCTGTTTGAAGAACGCGGCATTAGCGCGGTTGGGCATGAAACGCTGGATACGGATTCCGCTGCGGATTTCCGTCGCAACAACGGGCTGATTGGCGAGTTCTTCGTGCTGAACCAAAATGCCTGGCAGGTTGAGGTGCTGAATAACCTGCACCAGTTACCGTCTACCGGTGCTTATATTCACGTCAGCTACCCTAATTTCGCTGGTGCGCCCGGCTTCCCCGTCCGTGCTATCGCCTATTTACCAGACCACGCTTAACCGATAAACGCAGTTCTTTTTTACTCTGAGGACTGCGTTTTTTACCCTTTTCAGCGACGGATTTATTGGATAAACCTTATCCATTTAGACAATATTTTACAGCGTGTTTCAGCCACGGTTTTAAAGTTGAAGTCTTTTTCATCTCAGCGTAACATGCGCGCATCATTATTCTCGGAGGACTAACGCCTTGGACACACCCAGTCGATACTGGCTCACTAACCTGTTCATTAGGTACAACTTCTAAGGCTATCTTCCTCTGCTGATACCCTTCGTGGTTGTCAGCGATGCTGTTTTTGTCGCTATGAGTCAGATCCGTCGAACGGACTGAAACCTGCTGGTGACACCTCACCTCCGTTTCTGTGTTTCAATCGCGTTATCCATCTCTGCTACTGAAAAGGGAGCTATGGCCCATGCTGAGCGCATTTAAACTGGATAATTGCCGTTTATCTCGTCTGGAATTGGATGACTCCGATGATCTCACTACGTCAATTTGGGTCGATTTGATCGAGCCGGAAGACGATGAGCGTGAGAAAGTACAAACCGAATTGGGACAAAGTCTGGCAACCCGTCCGGAACTGGAAGACATTGAAGCGTCGGCACGTTTTTTTGAAGATGAAGACGGCCTACATATTCACTCTTTCTTCTTCTTCGAAGACGCGGAAGATCATGCGGGCAACTCTACCGTGGCGTTTACCATTCGCGATGGTCGCTTGTATACCTTGCGCGAGCGTGAGCTTCCCGCATTCCGCCTGTATCGCATGCGTGCTCGTAACCAAACGCTGGTAGACGGCAATGCTTATGAACTGCTGCTCGATCTCTTTGAGACTAAAATTGAGCAGTTGGCGGATGAAATCGAGAACATCTACAGCGATCTGGAATCGCTGAGCCGCATTATTATGGAAGGGCGTCAGGGCGACGAGTACGATGATGCATTGTCTACGCTGGCGGAGCTGGAAGACGTGGGCTGGAAGGTTCGTCTGTGTTTGATGGATACCCAACGTGCGTTGAACTTTCTGGTGCGTAAAGCCCGTTTACCGTCCGGCCAGTTGGAGCAGGCGCGTGAAATTTTACGCGATATCGAATCTCTGCTGCCGCACAACGAATCACTGTTCCAGAAGGTTAACTTCCTGATGCAGGCGGCGATGGGCTTTATCAACATCGAACAGAGCCGGATTATCAAGATCTTCTCGGTGGTATCCGTGGTGTTCCTGCCGCCGACGTTGGTGGCATCCAGCTACGGAATGAACTTTGAGTTTATGCCGGAGCTGAAGTGGTCGTTTGGCTATCCGGGGGCGATCGTGCTGATGATCCTCGCCGGACTGGCACCGTATCTCTACTTTAAACGTAAAAACTGGCTCTAAGTTTTTACCGATGCGCCTGACGGAGATTAATCATCAGGCGCATAACATTTCTTCCCTTTGATGCAAAAATCCTTTCCTGCTTGATAGTTTGCGACCTTACTATTCCTGTTTATTCTCCCGCTATTCTGTTTAGAATGGTGAACCGCTTTTCTGTTCTTACTTTCCATTATTACTTTCTATTGTTAAATACAGGTCGTGTACATGAAAGGGATGTCACCGTGGGTGCAATGGGGGATCCTACTGTCGGTCTCATTAATTCTGGGGTTTGGACTACAGGTTTACCACGTTCCTGCTGCGCTGTTGCTGGGGCCGATGATGGTCGGCGTCGTCATGGGATTAAATGGTGCGACGATCCGCATCCCGCCCGTCGGCTTTGCGGGCAGTAATGCCGTTCTGGGCTGTCTGGTTGCACAAAGCCTGTCTTTTTCTATCCTGACGCCGTTGTTGAACGAATGGCCACTGGTGCTGTTCATTCTGCTGGCGACGCTGGCTGCCAGCGGATTATCTGGCTGGCTACTGGTCAAATTTAGCGAATTGCCCGGAACGACCGGAACCTGGGGGGCATCACCGGGCGGCGCATCCGCGATGGTCGCCATGTCTGGCGAGTTCGGTGCGGATGTGCGACTGGTCGCCTTCATGCAATATTTGCGGGTGCTGATGGTGACCGCTTCTGCGGCGTTCGTTGCACGCCTGAGTTTGGGGGATGACGCGGCGGAAAACAGCGCCATGCTCGTGTGGTTCCCTTCATTGGACTGGCGTTTTATCGCGACGCTCGGGGTGGCATTCGGTAGCGCTTGGCTGGCTAGACGCTTACGTATTCCCTCTGGGGCGTTACTGGGGCCGATGATTATCGGTTCGATGCTGCATGCCAGCGGAACATTACAACTGCAAACGCCTGAATGGTTGCTGGCATTGGCTTATGCCGTGATTGGGTGGAGCGTGGGTTTATGCTTCACTCGCCCGATTTTTTTGCTGGCGATCCGCACCTTGCCGCACATGATGGCGTCGATTGTCGGATTGATGCTGTTATGTGGTGGAATGGCATGGATGGTGACGAAAATAATACCGGTGGATATGCTGACCGCCTTCCTGGCGACCAGCCCCGGCGGGCTGGATTCGATTGCGATTATCGCCGCAGGCAGCCGGGTCGATATGGCGTTTGTTATTGCCATGCAGACGCTGCGGCTGTTTTCGACGTTGTTGTTCAGCCCGATCTTATCGCGTTTTATTTCCCGCCGTGTTGAGGCTGGGATGCTGTAGCTGGCGTGCGCCGTAGCTTACGCTGCGTATAAAGTGCATCCAGAATGAACAGCACCAGCGCACCCCAGATGAAGGCAAAGGTAATCAGCTTGTCGCTGCTGAATGTTTCACCGTAGAACACCACTGCCAGCATGAACATGATGGTGGGGCCGAGATACTGGAAAAAGCCGAGTGTTGACAGGCGTAGGCGCATGGCGGCTGCGGTAAAGAACAACAGCGGCACGGTGGTGACGATACCGGCAGAAAGCAGTAGCAGATTCAGCGACCAGGGATTTTCCGTCAGATGACTGCTTGGCGTATCGGCAATAAAAAACAGGTACACAACGGCGACTGGAAGCAGCCATAGCGTTTCGATCAGCATACCGGTTTGCCCATCGATGCCAATCTTTTTACGCAGCAGCCCGTATAACGCGAAGCTGAATGCCAGACCGAGCGCGATAACCGGCAGCGAGCCGAATGTCCACAGTTGAACCAGTACGCCAGTCACGGCAAGCAGCACGGCCAGCCATTGCAGGCGGCGAAAGCGTTCACCCAGAAAGATCATGCCCAGCATGACGTTGACCAGCGGGTTGATAAAATACCCCAAGCTGGCTTCCAGCATGTGATGGTTGTTGACCGCCCAGATATACAACAGCCAGTTTCCGCCGATAAGCACTGCCGTTAATGCCAGCAAAAACAGATGCTTGACGTTGCGGCAGGCATGGCTCACCTGACGCCATTTCCGGCCGACCGTCAGCAGGATCAGCATAAAGAAGAATGACCAGATAATACGGTGCGTCAGTATTTCATTGGGTGGAACGTGCTCAAGTAGCTTGAAGTACACGGGAGCAATTCCCCAAATGAAATACGCACCGAGGGCGAAAAAGATCCCCTCACGGGTTTGTTGCGCGTTCATGGGTAACTCGATAAGGACGGCGGGAAAACGCTAAGTCTACCCAAAACTGTGAGCGCTTTCACGTAAAGTGTTCATGACATGGTTTGCCAATGGTGGATGTCTGCCAACGATAAACGCTACCCGACAATATAGGTTGCGGTGGCGCTGGCCAGATGCGAACCCTGTTCGTTATGCAATTCGGCGCGCGCGACCGCGATTTTATTACCACCGCGCAGCAGCGTGCTGGTAATAGTGAAATGTTCTCCATAGCCTGGGCGTAGGTAATCGACCCGCATATCAATGGTTCCCATACGTGCAAGCCGGTGATGAAACTCTTGCTCGCTGATCGTCTCATGGCGCAGCAGCGTGTTGCCGACGCAGACTAATCCGGCTGCGACATCTAACCCGGCGGCGATCACGCCACCATGCAGGATCTTTTGTGCCGCATTGCCGATGAGCTTATCTTGCCGAGCGAACGCCAGGACGGCTTTGTCGGCTTCAAACTGCTGTAGTTCAAGGCCTAGCTCGATGTTGAATGGCATCTTGTAAATGAAAATCTCGCCAACGAGCTGGCGCACGGTATCTCTGGTTAAGGTGGTTCCCTGTACGTCAGCCATAGTTGTTTCCCGCCCAAATAAGAGACACGCGTTAAATACGGTTAATTTGATGTCTTTTTGTTATGTGGATGTTTATTTTATGCATTGATTTTGTTTCTTGCCAGAAAAAGCCGAGAAACCGGGGAACGGTAATTCAAACGCCGTTGAACTGTGTAGAATGGCGGGTTTGAGTGGGGAAGAGCTTATCCTTATTTACATAAAAGAATTTATTTAAATAAAAGCATTTATTTGGATAAAAGAATGCCTGAGGAAAACTATGTCGGAGAAAATGAATGCGTAAAATAGTACTCGCACTGGCAACATTACTGATGGCACAGGCTCATGCTGAAGATACGACCAACGCACCTGCGCCGAATCAACCGGCGGTTCGTGGCAGTATTATCGCTAGCCTGTTACAAGAGCACGATACCCCGTTTATTCTTTATCCTTACGAAAGCAACTACTTACTGTATACCTATACCAGTAACATCAATAAGACGGCGATACAGAGTTATAACTGGGGCGATGAAGCACGTAAAGATGAAGTGCACTATCAGTTGAGCCTCGGGTTCCCGATCTGGCGTGGTATTCTGGGTGATAATTCGCTGCTGGGCGCGTCTTATACACAGCGTTCTTGGTGGCAGTTGTCTAATAAAAGCGAATCTTCTCCGTTCCGTGAAACCAACTATGAGCCACAGGTCTTCCTGGGCTGGGCAACCCACTACACATTAGCAGGCTGGACGCTGCGAGATGTGGAAGTGGGCTTTAACCACCAGTCTAACGGCCGTTCTGATCCAACTTCACGCAGTTGGAACCGCGCTTATGCGCGTCTGATGGCGCAAAACGGCAACTGGCAGGTTGATGTGAAGCCGTGGGTGCGTTTCTCCGACAGTGAGGACGATAATCCGGATATCACCAAATACATGGGCCATTACCGTTTACGCGTCGGCTATGTGTGGGGCGACAGCGTGTTTAGCGCGGAAGGGCGTTATAACTGGAACAGCGGCTACGGCGGCGGTGAACTGGGCTGGAGCTATCCGCTGACGCGTCATGTCCGCTTCTACACCAAGGTCTTCAGCGGCTACGGTGAATCCCTGATTGATTACAACCATCGTCAGACCCGCTTCGGTGTTGGGGTGACGCTGAACGACATGTTCTAACGATCGTGTGATTTAGCGATTGCAGTTTTATCCGACGGCGCTGAAAATAGCGCCTGTTTGATTTCATTGAATTGGGGAAGGCGTGTCTACGGCGGAAGTATTGAATAAGGAAGCGCTGGCGGTTCAGGTTCTACGGGACACGTTCGGCTACCAGCAATTCCGACCGGGTCAGCAGGAAATTATCAGCGCGACGCTCAGTGGGCAGGACTGTCTGGTCATTATGCCGACAGGCGGCGGCAAATCTCTGTGCTACCAAATCCCTGCGCTAGTGATGGACGGGTTGACGTTGGTGGTGTCTCCGCTGATTTCGTTGATGAAAGATCAGGTCGATCAGCTTCAGGCTTACGGTGTTTCGGCAGCGTGTCTCAATTCGACGCAGACGCGCGAACAGCAGCTTGAGGTAATGGCGGGCTGTCGTACCGGCCAGATCAAACTGCTTTATATCGCGCCGGAACGCCTGACAACGGACAGTTTCCTTGATCATCTCGCCCACTGGCAGATTTCACTGATCGCGGTGGATGAAGCGCACTGCATTTCCCAGTGGGGACACGATTTCCGTCCTGAATACCGGGCGCTGGGGCAGATTAAACAGCGTTTTCCTCACCTTCCTTTTATTGCACTGACGGCCACCGCCGATGAGACCACGCGGAACGATATTGTTCGCCTGTTGGATCTTCACTCGCCGCTGATTCAGATCAGCAGTTTTGACCGCCCGAATATTCGCTACACGCTGGTGGAGAAGTTCAAACCGCTCGACCAGCTCTGGATGTTCGTGCAGGGGCAGCGCGGAAAAAGTGGCATCATTTACTGTAATAGCCGCTCCCGCGTGGAAGACATCAGCGCGCGTTTGCAGGCTCGTGGGCTGAGCGCAGGGGCATATCACGCCGGGTTGGACAATGAGCGGCGCGCTCAAGTGCAGGAAGCGTTCCTGCGTGACGATCTTCAAGTCGTGGTTGCAACCGTCGCCTTTGGTATGGGCATCAACAAGCCTAACGTGCGGTTTGTGGTGCATTTTGATATTCCGCGCAACATCGAATCCTACTATCAGGAAACGGGACGTGCCGGGCGTGATGGCCTCGCTGCCGAAGCCGCGCTGTTCTACGATCCGGCGGATATGGCGTGGCTGCGCCGTTGTCTGGAAGAGAAACCCGCCGGACCGCAGTTGGATATTGAACGTCATAAGCTCAATGCGATGGGCGCGTTTGCCGAGGCGCAGACCTGCCGCCGTCTGGTGTTACTGAACTATTTCGGTGAGGGACGCCAAGAGGCCTGCGGTAACTGCGATGTTTGTCTCGATCCGCCGAAGCGTTACGACGGGTTGGTTGAAGCGCAAAAGGCGCTCTCCTGCGTATACCGAGTCGGGCAGCGTTTTGGTCTGGGGTATATTGTTGAGGTGCTGCGCGGTGCGAATAACCAGCGTATTCGTGACTTCGGCCATGACAAACTACCGGTCTACGGTATTGGTAAAGACAAATCGCAGGAACATTGGGTCAGCGTGCTGCGCCAATTGATTCATCTGGGTTTGTTGAACCAGAACATTACGATGCATTCTGCCGTACAGCTTACCGAATCTGCGCGTCCAGTATTGCGGGGTGAAATGCCGCTGCAACTGGCTGTGCCGCGTGTGATTAACCTGAAACCCCGAGCGAATCAAAAATCTTACGGCGGAAATTACGACCGCAAGCTGTTTGCCAAATTGCGCAAACTGCGTAAATCCATTGCGGATGAAGATAATATTCCACCTTACGTGGTGTTCAGCGATGCGACGCTGCTGGAGATGGCGGAACTGATGCCGATCACCGCGGGTGAGTTGTTGAATATCAACGGGGTAGGACACCGCAAACTCGAACGTTTTGGTGCACCTTTCATGAACATGATCCGCGATCATGTCGATAATGATGACGAGTGATGCTCGTCTTGTCTGAGTGTATTTAACAAACAGGAAAACCAACATGCTGATGCTATTTCTGACGGTGGCGCTGGTGCATTTCATTGCACTGATGAGCCCGGGGCCGGATTTCTTTTTCGTTTCACAAACGGCGGCCAGTCGTTCCCGCCGTGAAGCGATGATGGGCGTGCTGGGTATTTCTCTGGGCGTTGTGGTCTGGGCGGCTATCGCACTGTTGGGGCTGCACCTGCTGTTGCAAAAAATGGCCTGGCTGCATACGGCAATTACCGTTGGCGGTGGGCTGTATCTGTGCTGGATGGGCTGGCAGATGCTGCGCTCGGCGCGGCGTAAAGCGCAGTTGGAAACCACGCAGGAAACGGCGGTGGTATTGCCGCAGCGTGGCAAAACTTTTATGCGTGGGCTGCTGACGAATCTGGCTAACCCAAAGGCGCTGATCTATTTCGGCAGCGTGTTTTCGCTGTTTGTCGGCGACAGCGTCGGCAGTGGGGCGCGTTGGGGGCTGTTTGCGCTGATCTCGATTGAAACGCTGATCTGGTTCAGTCTGGTTGCGATGGTTTTCGCCCTACCGACCATACGTCGTGGCTATCAGCGTCTGGCTAAATGGGTGGATGGCGTGGCGGGCGTGTTGTTTACCGGTTTTGGCCTGCACCTGATTTTCTCTCGCTAACCTTTCTCGGTGAGAATGTCTCTCCCAGAGTAATAACAGCGCGTTGCGATCCGATACGGCGCGCTGCTTTAATCAGGCTTTTCTCGCCGTGGCGAGTAGCGCGCCGACCAGCATGAACAGCGAGCCGAATACTCGGTTAAGCGTCTTCATTTGTCGTGGACCTTTCAGCCATCCTGCGATGCGCGTAGCCAGTGCAGCGTAGCCAATCATCACGATAATATCGACCACAATGGTGGTGATGCCCAGCACCAGATACTGTGCGGCCTGCGGTTGATGGGGGATGATGAACTGCGGAAACAGTGCTGCCAGAAACACAATACTTTTCGGGTTGGTCAGGTTCACCAGTATCGCTCGTTTAAAGAGCTTACGACGCGGCATGGTGCTGGCAAGCGCCTGAAGGTCGAGTGCGCCAGCAGCACGCCACTGCTGAATGCCCAACCAGATCAGATAAGCCGCGCCCAGCCATTTTAGAAGCTCAAAAGCCAGCACGGACTGATTAAGCAGTGCACCCAACCCGATGCCAACCAGAACGATATCAATGGATATTCCAACCTGTAAGCCACAGATGGAGGCTGCTGCGCCGCGATAACCGTGGCTGATGCCGGTGCTCATGGTATTGATGGCACCCGAACCGGGTGAAAGACTGAGAATAAGCGTTGTGAGTAAGTAGGTTAACCACCAATCCAATGTCATGAAATACGGCTCCTGAACCACGTTCTGTATTACGAGAGTCTGTCTGTTTTTTGTGTCACAATACGCTTGTGCTCTACTGCTTGTCATGTTCTTCCGCTAGCTTTGTTTTCCCTGCGTCACCGGAGAAGTGTGATGATCCAACGCCCCAATACGTTGTTTGCGTCGGAACGGTTAACGCCTGAATCGTTAATGACCAGTCTGCTGACGCGAGAAGCGCAGTTTGCCGCGTTTGCTACCGGAGAATTACTGGATTTCTGGCGTCAGCGCGAAGAGGGCGAATTCTCTGGCGTGGATGCTGTGCCAATCCGGTTTGTTCGTTTTACCGCGCCCCAGCATGACAAGATTGTTGTTGTCTTTTCAGGCCGTATCGAAAGCTATGTTAAATACAGCGAAGTGGCTTACGATCTTTTTCATCGCGGCTATGATGTGCTCATCATGGATCACCGTGGGCAAGGGCGATCTGGACGGATGTTGCAAGACCGCCACCGTGGACACGTGCTGCGCTTCAGTGATTATGTCGATGATGCCGAAACGCTGTGCCAGCAACACATTGACGTTAAGCGATATACCCGACGGTTTGCGTTAGCCCATTCCATGGGCGGTGCGATTCTGGCACAGCTTCTGGCTCGCCAACCCGCGACGTTTGATGCGGTGGCACTGTGTGCGCCGATGTTTGGTATTCATTTACCGCTTCCGCACTGTGTGGCTGGATGGATTGTCGATTGGGCGGAGCGTCGCCCGGCGATACGTGATTATTACGCGATCGGCACCGGACAGTGGCGCCCTTTGCCTTATCGGATGAATGTGCTGACGCACAGCCGTGAGCGCTACCAGCGCAGTATTCGCTTTTATGCGGATTCGCCGGATTTGCGCGTAGGTGGGCCGACTTACCATTGGGTGCGCGAGGCGCTACTGGTGGGAAAGCAGTTGCTGTCACAGGCTAGCGCCATCACCACGCCGCTTCTGCTATTGCAGGCGCAGGAAGATCGCGTGGTAGATAACCGTAGTCAGAATACGTTTTGTCAGGCACTGGCGCAGAACGGTAACGCCAATGTTGACGGCGTTTTACAGGTTATCTGCGGTGCGCGGCATGAAATTCTCTTTGAAACAGATCACCTCCGCGCTCAGGCATTTGCGCTGATTTTTTCGCACTTTGCGCGTTATCATTAATTTTTGCGGCGCGTGCCGCCACTACACCAGAAGTGAGATCTCATCGTTATGTACCATGTTGTTGCGTCCGATTTAGATGGCACACTGCTGTCACCTGACCATTCGCTGTCCCCGTATGCGAAAGAAACCCTCCGGCTGCTGACGGAGAAAGGGATTCACTTTGTGTTCGCTACCGGACGGCACCACATGGATGTCGCGCAGATCCGCGATAATCTCGGTATCAGCGCGTTTATGATTACCTCGAATGGCGCGCGTGTTCACAACTCGCAGGGCGAGCTGATTTTCAGCCACAATCTGGATCAGGACATTGCCCGCGACCTCTACAGTGTCGTACACACGAACCCCGATATGCTGACGCACGTTTACCGTGACGACGACTGGTTTATGAACCGTCCACGTGCTGAAGAAGAGCGTTTCTTCAAAGAGTCGATCTTTAAATACAAGCTGTTTGAACCCACACTGCTTGAGACCGATGGCATCAGCAAAGTGTTCTTTACCTGCGATTCTCACGAACAACTGTTGCCGTTGGAAGAAGCGATCAACGCGCGTTGGGGCGATCGGGTCAACGTGAGCTTTTCGACGCTCAGTTGTCTGGAAGTAATGGCGGGCGGCGTGTCTAAAGGCCATGCGCTAGAGCAGGTCGCGAAGATTATCGGCTTCTCGCTCAAAGAGTGCGTGGCGTTTGGCGATGGCATGAACGACTACGAAATGCTGTCGATGGCGGGTAAAGGTTGCGTCATGCAGAATGCGCATCAGCGCCTGAAGGATTTACTGCCAGATCGCGAAGTGATTGGTTCTAATGCAGACAGCGCGGTGCCGAATTACCTGCGAGACCTGTTTCTGAAGTAATCCATCGCCAAGGACGATCTCGACGTGCTGGGTGAGGCGGTGGGGTTGGATGATGCGCGGCGTAGCAAGTACGCCGCGCATAAAACACACGTCAAATGTTAGGCGCGGTTGGCTAGCTCTGCTTTATGCTTTTTCTCATTCAGCATAACAACAATCAGTAGAAGCACAGCCATAATGCTGCCGCCGATCATCACCATAAAGCCGCCGTCCCAACCGAAGAAGTCAACGGTATAGCCAACGATGGCGCTGGCGGCAACGGAGCCACCGAGGTAGCCGAACAGGCCAGTGAAGCCCGCTGCGGTACCGGCTGCTTTCTTCGGTGCCAGTTCCAGTGCGTGCAGACCAATCAGCATCACTGGGCCGTAAATCAGGAAGCCGATGACGATCATACACGCCATATCCACACCCGGATTACCGGCTGGGTTCATCCAGTAAACGATGGTGGCGATGGTGACAAGTACCATGAAGAACACGCCCGTTGCCCCACGGTTACCTTTGAACACTTTGTCGGACATCCAGCCGCACAGCAGCGTGCCTGGAATACCCGCATATTCGTACAGGAAGTAAGCCCAGGACGATTTATCCAGTGCGAAGTGTTTAACTTCTTTCAGGTAAGTCGGTGACCAGTCGAGGATGCCGTAACGCAGCAGGTAAACGAAGACGTTGGCGATAGCGATGTACCACAGCAGTTTGTTCGGGAAAACGTACTGCATGAAGATCTGCTTAGCTGTCAGTTCTTCTTCATCTTTTTCATTGTAATCAACCGGATAGTCGTTTTTGTACTCTTCAACTGACGGTAGACCACAGGATTGCGGGGTATCACGCATTAGGGCAAATGCGATGAGTGCAACCAGAATGGCGGCGAAGGCTGGCATGTAGAGTGCGGCTTTCCAGTCGTTAAACCAGGCCATACCCAGCAGGAACAGCAGAGGTGGAAGCCCGCCACCGACGTTATGCGCGCAGTTCCATACGGACACGATGCCGCCACGTTCTTTTTGTGACCACCAGTGAACCATGGTGCGTCCGCACGGTGGCCAGCCCATTCCCTGGAACCAGCCGCACAGGAACAGTAAGACGAACATGACTGCAATGCTGGAGGTTGCCCACGGTACGAAGCCCATGAATAGCATGACGGCAGCCGCCAGAATCAGACCGGCAGGTAGGAAAACCCGTGGGTTCGAACGGTCAGATACCGAACCCATGATGAATTTGGAAAAGCCGTAGGCGATGGAGATACCGGACAGCGCAAAGCCAAGGTCACCGCGCGAGAAGCCCTGTTCAATCAGATAAGGCATTGCCAGTGTGAAGTTTTTGCGTACCAGATAGTAGGCGGCGTAGCCAAAAAAGATCCCCATGAAAATCTGCCAGCGTAGGCGACGATAGAGGGGATCGACACGATCCTGCGACACGCGTGGCTGGTGGGCGGCGGGCCTAAAAATACTCAGCATAGATATCTCCAATGCGAAAAAAAACGATAGCTTTTTTGTTCTATTACGAACGTTATTGTAAGGGGATAGCGTGCAAATGAGTGTGATTCATGACGCTAATGTTACACTTTTATGAAACTGTGACGATTTTTGCGCTCATGTTAACAGAATCGGAAAATTCCACAGTGTGGTTTTAGTGATGTAAATCACACTTATTGTTTTTAAACTCTCATTTATTTTCGTTTAGTGTTCGTTTTTGCTCTTTATCAAACATTAACCCTCCTTTTTGTGTCCCAATAGCAACATACATACCCTCTATATCCTCCGCCTGGAGCGAGAACATGAAGCAAAATACTGGGAACTGGCGTGAAACTGACGTGGTTGTCATCGGCGGTGGTGCGACGGGGGCGGGTACGGCACGGGATTGTGCCCTGCGTGGGCTGCGCTGCCTGTTGCTTGAACGTTATGATATTGCGACCGGAGCGACCGGGCGTAATCACGGCTTATTACACAGCGGTGCCCGCTATGCGGTAACCGATGGTGAGTCTGCCCGCGAATGTATTGAAGAGAACCAGATCCTCCGGCGGATCGCCCGCCATTGCATTGAGCCAACCGACGGTCTGTTTATCACCTTGCCGGAAGACGATCTCGGCTGGCAGACGCAGTTCATTACCGCTTGCCAGCAGGCAGGGATTGGCGCGCAGGCAATAGACCCGCAGGAAGCGCTACGGCTGGAGCCTGCGGCAAATCCGACGTTGATTGGTGCGGTTCGCGTGCCGGATGGCTCTGTCGATCCTTTTCGCCTGACGGCGGCCAACATGATCGATGCCTGCGAGCATGGCGCGGAAGTTCTAACCTATCATGAGGTCATTGGGCTGATTCGTCAGGGCGATCGTATTACCGGCGTGCGCGTTTTCGACCATAAAAAAGGTGTAGAAACAGAAATATATGCGCAGGTGGTGGTCAACGCGGGTGGTATTTGGGGACAACACATTGCGGAATATGCCGATCTGCGCGTGCGCATGTTCCCGGCAAAAGGTGCGCTGCTGATTCTTGGGCACCGCATTAACAACATGGTGATCAACCGCTGTCGTAAACCGGCAGATGCCGACATTCTGGTGCCGGGCGATACCATTTCGCTGATTGGCACCACCTCAACCCACATCGACTACGATCAAATCGACAATATGCTGGTGACGCCTGCTGAAGTGGAAACGCTGATGCGGGAAGGCTCAATGTTGGCGCCGTCGCTGGCAAGCACGCGAATTCTACGTGCCTATGCGGGCGTTCGCCCGCTGGTTGCCAACGATAGCGATCCTAGCGGGCGTAGCGTGAGTCGCGGCATTGTGCTGCTTGACCATGCCAGCCGTGACGGGCTGGAGGGGTTTATTACTATCACCGGCGGCAAGCTGATGACCTATCGCCTGATGGCGGAATGGGTGACGGACGCTATCTGCAAAAAGCTGGGTCATAACGTCGCTTGCTCGACGGCACAGACGCCGCTGCCCGGTTCTGAATCGCTGGAGGAGGTGAAAACCGCCCCTCATGCTTTATCTGCTTATCCTGCGGCAAAACCGCTCTCTGCGCCGCTGCGCGGTTCGGCGATTTACCGCCACGGTGAACGCGCTGGAAGAATGCTGTCCGGTGAACGTCTGGATCGCAGCCTGGTGTGTGAATGTGAGGCCGTGACGGCGGGAGAAGTGCGCTACGCAGTGGAATCGTTGCAGGTGAATAACCTGATTGATTTGCGTCGGCGTACTCGTGTTGGTATGGGCACCTGTCAGGGTGAATTGTGCGCCTGCCGTGCGGCAGGTCTGCTATGCCGTCTGGGCACCGCGACGCCGGAACAGTCGCTCACGCAGCTCAGTCAATTTTTGAACGAACGCTGGAAAGGGATTCGCCCGATTGCGTGGGGCAATGCGCTGCGCGAAAGCGAGTTTACCAGTTGGATTTATCAGGGATTGTGCGGTCTGACGGCCAGCGACAGTCAGGAGGATCGTCATGCGCTATGATGTTGTGATTATCGGCGGCGGGCTGGCGGGGCTGACCTGCGGTATTCGGTTATCGGAGCAGGGAAAACG
Organism: Pectobacterium wasabiae CFBP 3304; assembly: GCF_001742185.1. Taxonomy (NCBI): domain Bacteria; kingdom Pseudomonadati; phylum Pseudomonadota; class Gammaproteobacteria; order Enterobacterales; family Pectobacteriaceae; genus Pectobacterium; species Pectobacterium wasabiae. The sequence continues at coordinate 1,301,252 of NZ_CP015750.1, read as the reverse complement.
CTGCGCGATTGTCAGCGCTGGGCAGAATGCACTGCATTTTTCGTCCGGTGCACTGGATTTACTTTCCCATCTTCCTGACGGGCAGCCCGTTAACCAGCCGCTTGAGGCGCTGGATGCGCTGGCGCGTCAGGCTCCTCATCATCCTTATTCCCGTATGGGCGCGGCAGCGGTATCGGCCTTGCTACCACAGGTGGAAGCGTTGCTGGAGCGCAGCAATATCACCCTGTTGGGCGACCATCGGCACAATCACTGGCGTATGACGCCGTTAGGTAAATTTCGCGCATGCTGGCTGAGCCCGGTGGACGGCGTCACACGTGGCCTGCCGGATTCCCGTTTTGGCGACAACCCACTCATTGCCGGTATTGAAGGCTTTCTGGATTTTCAGTCTCGTATTGTGGCCGGTACGCTTCAGACGCAGGGGATCGCGGCACGCAGTGATGAACTCAAGCTGCCCGTGCTGGATCGGTTACGTCAAAACCCCAGCGAATTCCGTGCGGTAAATATCGCCCGTGTGCTTGATCGACCGGAAAATCGCGCGGCGCTGGTGGAAGAGTTATCGCTTCTGGCCCACGGTAACGACGCCATCATCATGCCTGCCTGTCTGGGGCTAGATCGCCCTGAGATCGTGCGTGAACTGGCTGATGCGTTAGGTAAACCGGTGCTGTTGTTACCGACATTACCGCCGTCGGTACTCGGGCTACGGTTACATCAGGCGCTGTCACAGCGTTTTCGCCAACTGGGCGGCATGGTGATGCCGGGCGATCGCGCGGTGCGCGCATCACTGTCGCCGCAGGAGATCGCAGTCCATAGCCACCATCATCGCGATATTCCGCTGCGGGCGAAGCATGCGGTATTGGCGAGCGGAAGTTTCTTCAGTAACGGGCTGGTGACACAGTTCGATCGGGTGACCGAACCCGTCTTTGGGCTGGATGTTCGGTTTGCTGAGCAGCGCGAGGATTGGAGCCAGCAGGACGTGTTTGCGCCGCAACCTTATATGCAATTTGGTGCGATTGTCGATGAACATCTGCATCCGCGTATCGGGGGAAAAACGGTCAACAATCTGTATGCGATTGGCGCGGTGCTGGAAGGTTTCGACCCCATTGTGCAGGGATGTGGCGCAGGGGTTTCCTTGCTCAGTGCGCTCCATGTTGCCGAACAGATTTTGAAGGAGGGCAATCTATGAGCCTGCTTAGCGACAACAGTTTTGAAGATTGCATCAAGTGTACGGTCTGTACCACGTACTGTCCGGTTTCGCGCGTGAACCCGCTCTATCCTGGCCCGAAACAGGCTGGGCCGGATGGCGAGCGCCTGCGGCGCAAAGATCCGGCTTTGTATGATGATGCGCTGAAATACTGCACCAACTGCAAACGCTGTGAAGTTGCGTGTCCGTCGGATGTCAAAATCGGCGACATCATTCAGCGTGCGAAAGCGGTACACAGTACTCATAAGCCGACGCTGCGCGATGCCATTCTGAGCCATACCGACCTCATGGGATCGATTGCTACGCCGTTTGCGCCATTGGTCAATACGGCTACCAGCCTGAAACCGGTGCGCCAGTTGTTGGATAAAGCGTTGAAAATCGACCATCGTCGCCAGTTGCCGAAATATTCGTTCGGTACTTTCCGGCGCTGGTATCGCCAGCAGGCTGCAAAGCAACGGGCCTATGATGAGCAGGTCGCGTATTTCCACGGCTGCTATGTGAACTACAACCATCCACAGTTAGGTAAAGATCTGGTTCAGGTCTTTAACGCGATGGGTATTGGCGTTCAGTTGCTGAATAAAGAGAAGTGCTGCGGTGTGCCGCTGATTGCCAATGGTTTTCACGACAAGGCCAGAAAGCAGGCGCACGCGAATATTACGTCGCTGGATGAGGCGATCAATCATAAGTCTCTTCCAGTGGTTGCGACGTCATCCAGTTGTACGTTCACGCTGCGGGATGAGTATCCGCATCTGCTGGGTGTGGACAATGGGCACGTGCGCGATGGTATCGAACTGGTGACGCGGCAACTCTATCGTCTGTTGGAAGAAGAAGGGCGAACGCTGCCGCTGCGTAAATTGCCGCTGCGGGTGGCCTATCATACGCCCTGCCACCTGGAACGGATGGGCTGGACGGCGTATACCTTAGCGCTGCTGCAACGCATCCCCGGTCTTGAACTGGTGATGCTGGATTCCCAGTGCTGCGGTATTGCGGGCACCTACGGCTTTAAGAAAGAGAATTATGCCACCTCGCAAGGCATTGGCGCTCCGCTGTTCCAGCAGATTGAAGAAAGCGGGGTTGATATCGTGGTGACGGACTGCGAAACCTGTAAATGGCAGATTGAGATGTCGACTAGCAAGCTATGTGAGCACCCGATCACGCTGCTGGCAAGGTCATTAGCACAGCCAGAGTAACAAGCAAAAGCGGATCAAAACGAATAATGCAGGTCACGTAATCCTCATTTTAGGAGGAACACGGGGATGAGGTTCCCGTAAGGATTCCTCGCTCCGTGTATCTCGGTGTTTAAACGATCGGTATTAAGCCAAACGCGCTGTTCTGTGGTCCGTATTGAGAATAAGAATTTATCGCAAAAAGCACTTTACAAGTGCGAATGATAATGATTATTATTGCTGTGCGTTCCGGGGGAGCGGTGTCATGTGCCTGTGTTAATGGTGTTGATGACGGTCCGGTTTCCCTGTGAAGGCACGACATTGCTCACATTGCTTCCAGTATTATTTAGCCAGCTCGGGTGCTGGCTTTTTTTTTGCCATTTCCCTCCAGCCCTTCATCCCGTTCTGATTTTTCGAACAGAGCGGTGAGTTTTTTGCGCTATCTTATTTATCACCGCCCGTTACACTTTCCTTATCAGAAACGCAGGAGGAAAGAACATGATCTATTTACGTCAAGCGCAAGATCGCGGACATGCTAATCACGGCTGGCTCGACAGTTGGCACACGTTCTCATTTGCCGATTATTACGATCCTGATTTCATGGGATTCTCAGCACTGCGCGTGATTAACGAAGACTTTATTGAAGGCGGTCAGGGTTTCGGCACGCACCCGCATAAAGATATGGAAATTCTGACCTATGTCTTGTCCGGCGCGGTTGAGCATCAGGACAGCATGGGAAATAAAGAGCAGGTGCCAGCGGGTGAATTCCAGATTATGAGCGCAGGAACGGGCATTCGTCATTCTGAATACAATGCCAGCAAGGACGAACAACTGCATCTGTACCAGATCTGGATTATCCCGGAAAAAACCGGACTGACGCCACGCTACGAGCAGAAGCGCTTTGATGTGCTTCAGGGGCGTCAACTGGTGCTGTCCCCGGATGCGCGTGAAGGCTCGCTGAAAGTCTTTCAGGACATGACGCTGTGGCGCTGGGCGCTGAAAGCGCAGGAACAATCGGTGTATCAGATTCAGGCCGATCGTCGCATTTGGGTTCAAGTGGTGCGCGGCAGTGTAGAGATTAACGGCCAAAAAGCGGAAACCAGCGATGCATTTGCGGTCTGGGACGAAGCGGCTATTTCCGTACACGCCAGCGAAGATAGCGAAATTCTGCTGTTTGATTTGCCGCCAGTATAACGATGGCGAGGACGTTAATAAGCCCGCGTAGAAAGGACGCGGGCTTATTTCAGCCACATTACCAGCTCAGCCCAAACCCTCTAGAAAACGCCACCGTACCGGTATCCGTCTCCACATCGTAGTTTTTCCAGATATTGACTGGGAGTTTCCCCTGTGGCGCGCGCTTACCTGTCAGCACCTCCGCCAAAGATATCATCGAGTGGCCACGCCAGCTGCCATTGTCATACCCGTAATAGGAATACGTCGCCACAGCAGCGTTAACGTCGCCAGCGTAGTTGATAATGTCATACGGTGCACGTAGTGAAAGGTGAATGCGTTTTTTCCCCAGATCGGCAGCATGTCGTAACCAGTTCGGGTATGGGTTATTAGCGACACCGTCTTCTGCTTTTGCGGTGGCAGTGCCATCCTGCTCAACTGGCGTAAAGCGGGTTGACAGCGTCCCGAGAAGAAATACGTCACAGTTGGAAATGTGATCTCTGACTTGGGCATCGGTCAGTTCCGTTTCCTTCGCAGCAACCACATTTAGGTATCCCTCCTGTGTCATCACGGTTGCAATGCCTTTGGCCTGCTCTCCCCAAGGGGTCAGGATAAAATAGCGCAGAGTTTTGTCTCTTAATGGCAGCAGTGATTGCTGGTTGATCACCACAGTTATGGAACGATCGGCAATGTGTTTTTCTACCGCGCATCCCCGTGTAGAAGAGTCGTCAGCGACAGTTTGTTTTTTCTCACATAAAAGGTGATACCGTGCTTTGAGGGTTAAGATGCGCTCTACCGACGCATCAATCTCGGTTTCTCTGATGTTCCCTTTCTTCACCGTGTCCACAATGTGCTGGATCAAGTCTGGCAAGCGTTTGATCTGATCAGGAGATGAAATGCTGATGGGCATCAGGGCTATATCCACGCCAGCGGTAAACACCTGTCGGACGGCTTCTTCCTGACTGAAATGATCGGCAATCGCGCCCATATCCAGTGCATCTGAAATCGTCACTCCAGCATAGCCCAACTCACCGCGCAGGATATCAGTCTGGATCGCATGTGACATGGTCGCAGGCACCGTAATTTTCTCACCGTTACGTGTAGTGACCTGAGAGTTATCCAGTGCCGGATACTGAATATGGGCCGTCATGACCATATCCGGTACTGTCTGGTTATCAATAGCCCGCTTATAAGGCATGATATCGATGGCAAAGGCGCTTTTTCGTGAGCGGTCGACACGAGGTAGGCCAGTATGAGAATCCGTGGAGGTACTGCCGTGCCCCGGAAAATGCTTGTAAGCGGTGATCAATCCTTGATCTTTCATGCCTGCCGTCATTTTTTCCGCCACACGATAAACGGTGTCCGCGTCGTCGCTGAAAGCACGCACGTTAATGACTGGGTTGAAAGGGTTAGTGTTGACATCAACGACCGGTGCAAAGTTGGTATTGATATGCATAACAAGCATGTCTTGTGCCATCAGACGACCCTGTTCGCTGGCAATCTGTATATCGGAACCCCCTTCAATCGCTGCAGATAACGCCATGTTGCCGGGAAATGATGTGTAATCGCCGCGCGGTAGGCGGAAAACGTTGCCCCCTTCGTTATCTGTGCTAATGAATAATCGGACGCCACCACCGACTTCCATCGCGGCATACCAAGCTGTCAGCTTTTTAATTTGCTGCTTATCTTTCAGATTGTTGGCAAACAGGATCACGCCACCAATATGGTGATCCGTGATTAATTTGCCTACCGTTTCATCGGGAACTGTCATGTCCTGATTGCTTTTTCCCGTTGGATCCCAGTAGCGAAAGTCCAGCATGAGCTTTTGTCCGATTTTCTCTTCCAGCGTCATTGCGTTTATTTTCTGTTTAATATTCATAAAATATTTCCTTCTTCAGGCCAAGGTTTAATGACAGAGAAATAATAGTTAAGTGCTATAACATCACCTGTCATTTTTTGATATTCAGATATCAGACAGCAATATTCTGACAATCTATTAAATAGAGTATAAAAAAGAGTAAATATTAATGTTAATTAATAAGGTGCTGAATATTTAGGCATTGGGGCAATGGACAGGCAGCGTTAAAATAAGCTCAAGCATCATTATCAACATGGATAATTAAAAGCCATCTCGTACTTTTGGGAACGCTTAAATTATTCCCCTTCGCCTTTCCTTACCCTTTTTTTACTAGATTTAGGACACTGTTTTTCAAGCGCTTTTAATCGATGATGAAGAAGATAATACCCGTTATTCAGGATGTTGCTGGCCGCATTGGGATTACCAAAATGACGGTAAGCCGCTATTTGCGTAATCCCGCTTAGGTGCCAACTGCGTTGCAGGAAAAGATCGTAGGCTTCAGTTATTTGAGCCCCATTTTTATAGCTTCATGTAAGCACGTATACCGTCGAGGAACATCTGCGTTGACAGCATGACTAGGATCAGCCCCATCAATTTCTCCAGCGCACTCACGCCTTTCTCACCCAGCAAACGCAAGAACAAATCTGACATCAGCAGGATGACGAAGGAGATCGTCCAGGCGATAAACAATGCCAGCGTCAGGTGGGGTAACTGATCCGGATACTGGTGGGAAAGCAGCATCAGCGCTGCGAGGATCGACGGCCCTGCGACCAGTGGAATCGCCATCGGCACCAGAAACGGTTCTTCTCCGGCTGGCAGACCGCTACTGTTGCCTTCCTGCGAGGGAAAAATCATCCGAATCGCGATAAGGAACAGCACGATACCGCCGGAAATGGATACCGTTTCGGTACGCAGATTCAGGAACGCCAGAATGTGTTCACCGGCGAACAGGAAAATCAGCATCAGCCCAAGTGCAATCAGCATTTCGCGGATCAGCACCACACGTCGGCGTTTAGGGTCGAGATGCTTGAGTACGGACATGAAAATCGGCAGGTTACCGAGTGGGTCCATAATGAGCAACAGCAGCACCGTTGCGGAGATCATTTCTGTCATGTTAGTTGTTGCTCCTATTACCTGACCGTGGCGGCGATATTATGTATTGGCCGCGGTTCTTATCGTGAGTCAGGTTGATGATATTAGAATGACTGCTGAAAAATGCCGTACTATCGAATAAATTCACTTGCGACTTTATGTACATTTTGTAAGGTTGAATGACACGATAATTTACAGGTTTACGGCACGGCACGCGCAACCTCTGCGGCAGATCACTGAATCAGCAATAACTACGCGTAATCGACGTTAGCCGGAATTCTTTTTATTACCCCCAAAGCAGGACAGTTACCATGAAAAATGTTGGTTTTATTGGCTGGCGCGGTATGGTCGGCTCGGTTCTCATGCAGCGCATGGTGGAAGAACGCGACTTTGATGTGATTCACCCGGTATTCTTTTCAACGTCTCAGCACGGTGAACCCGCACCCGCACTGGGCGGTCATCAAGGCGTGTTGCAGGATGCTTATAGTATCGAAGCATTGCGTGCGCTGGACATCATCATTACCTGTCAGGGCGGCGATTATACCAATGAAGTGTACCCAAAGCTGCGTGAAAGTGGCTGGCAGGGGTATTGGATCGATGCTGCATCTTCACTGCGTATGAAAGATGACGCGATTATTATTCTGGATCCGGTTAACCACGGGGTGATTCAACAGGGTCTGGATAAAGGCATCAAAACCTTTGCTGGCGGTAACTGTACCGTCAGCCTGATGCTGATGTCATTGGGCGGTCTGTTTGCTAACAATCTGGTGGAGTGGGTTTCTGCTGCGACGTATCAGGCAGCCTCTGGCGGCGGTGCGCGTCACATGCGTGAGCTGCTGGCCCAGATGGGTGCGTTGCACGGTGAAGTCGCGAAAGAGTTACAGGATCCGGCTTCTGCGATTCTGGATATCGAACGTAAAGTCACAGCGCTGACCCGTAGCGGCTCGCTGCCGACTGATAACTTCGGTGTGCCGTTGGCAGGCAGCTTGATTCCGTGGATCGACAAACAACTGGATAACGGCCAGAGTCGTGAAGAGTGGAAAGGTCAGGCGGAAACTAACAAGATTCTGAGCACCAGCAGCGTGATTCCAGTTGACGGCCTCTGCGTGCGCGTCGGCGCACTGCGCTGCCACAGCCAGGCGTTCACCATCAAATTGAAGAAAGACGTGGCGCTGCCGGAAATTGAACAACTGCTGGCTACCCATAATGACTGGGTGAAAGTGGTGCCGAACGATCGTGACATCACTATGCGTGAGTTGACCCCTGCTGCGGTAACGGGCACGCTCTCCACGCCAGTGGGTCGTCTGCGTAAGCTGAACATGGGGCCGGAATATCTGTCCGCCTTTACGGTCGGCGATCAGTTGCTGTGGGGAGCCGCTGAACCGCTGCGCCGTATGCTGCGCATCCTGCTGTAATTCTCCTGCTTTTCTGGCGCGACATCGGTTGGTGTTGCGCCAGTTTCATACTCAGGTTACATCGAGAACATAAACGGATGAATACCAACAGCGAAGAAGAGATGGCGTAGACAACGCTGGCTATTCTTGGTTGCTTTCATTGATGTCTGGACTACGGGTTTGCCGCTAACACTTTCAGCAAAGCACCAGACCCCTTTGTTGCAGACACTGATTCAGTTGCTCCACTTTCTCTTTATTCGTCGTGGTGCAGATAAGGCGTGAGTTTTCATGTAAATAAACACCTCCGTCCTGAATTAATCCGACTTCAAGCAATTGCAATTCGACCTGTTGTAGCTGCTGCTGTAACACTGGTAGGAAAAAGCCCGGTGCGTCATAAAAGATCTCTTCGGGATCGATGTCCCCGACCGGGCAACCCTCATCGTCAAACAAACTGTCCACAGATAAGGAGACCCCAGACTGCTTGATAGGTACGAGAGTACCCAGATCCCGAGGATCAAATTCTTTCCATTCAATATAACAAATAAAGTTTTCCCCTAAAAAATCATCCAGCCACTGCATTTGTTTATAGTCGCCATGCGACTCATCAAGATCTGGTATAGCCGTGTTTTGTGCCGAAAATCCGGGCACTGCTTGTTCCAAGGCGGCATAAAGCGCTGTATCTGCCATAACATATTCCTTATGTAATATTAAATTCACTTTGCTCTGTCGGACAGAATCCTTTTTGCCAGTAGAGAACTCATCAATTCAGTCTGTTCCGATCAGGGTCTTTTGAGATTTACTGATGGTTTTTACAACTATTATTATGATATTTATGCAATTTAGTGCCTGACGCTCAATCATTCTACATAGGCAAGTGAGGCTGCGGTAGAAACATCAGTCAAATACTGCAGAGATTGATGGCTTATGAAAAACCATCCACCAACGTATGCTTTCATTCCAGAGCACGATGAGCCAATCATCTTAATCCGTCACGTCACGCTATCGAGCTGCCTCAATGCCTGACGGGGTGAGATCAGCGGGACGCGTACTTCGACCCGAGTGAATTTATCCGCCTCGCTGACCACCGTGATGCCATAGCGGTTGCCGTAGCGCGCTTTAATACGACGGTCGACCAAATTCATGCCTAGCCCATCGCCACCGCTGCGGGGCTGATAGGTGCCCGCGTTATCTTCTACTGACAGTTCCAGCGTATTGGCATGCAGGCGTCCGCTGATGTGGATGTGCCCGCTTTCAATCATCTGTGAGATACCGTGCTTAATCGCATTTTCGACAATCGGTTGCAGGGAAAATGCGGGCAATCGCGCTTCACGCAGCGCTTCCGGCAGCGAAATGTCTACTGTCAGGTGATCGGCAAAGCGTGCTTTTTCGATTTCCAGGTAGGCATTAACGTGCTCTAGCTCGTCATTGAGCGACACTTCATCGTTACTGCGCTTAAGGTTTTTACGGAAAAACGTCGACAGAGAAAGTACCAACTGACGAGCATGGTCAGGGTTGCGTCGTATCACGGCGGACAGCGTATTCAGTGCGTTGAACAGAAAATGCGGGTTGACCTGCGCATGCAGTAGCTTGATTTCTGACTGTGCCAGCAGTTGTTTCTGCTGTTCAAAGCGGCCTGTCAGAATCTGTGCGGAAAGCAGGTGGGCGATCCCTTCTCCCAATGTGCGGTTAATGCTGGAAAATAGCTTATTTTTAGGTTCATAAAGCTTGATCGTGCCGACAACGCGCTGATCTTCGCCACGAAGTGGGATCACCAACGTGGAGCCCAGTTTGCAGTGCGATGAAATCGAGCAGGTATAAGACACCTCGTTGCCGTCGGCATACACCACCTGATTGTTGTCTATTGCCCGGCGCGTATGCGATGACGTAATGGGTGCGCCGACGTTGTGGTGGTCATCGCCCAGCCCGATGAACGCCAGCAGTTTGTCGCGATCGGTAATCGCCACGGCACCGACACCCAGCTCTTCATATAAAATACGGGCAACGCGCATACTGTTTTGTGGGTTGAACCCCTGACGCAACGCGCCTTCGGCGCGGGCGGCGATTTGCAGCGCCTTGGCAGAAAACGCGGAGGTGTATTTTTCAAAAATGGCGCGCCTGTCGAGCAGGATACGCATGAACATGGCGGAACCGATGGTATTGGTGATCATCATCGGTAGCGCAATGTCCCTCACCAGTTCGGCGGCGTTATCAAATGGACGGGCGACCAGCAGGATAATCGCCATTTGCAGTATCTCCGCAACCAGTGCGGTCAGGCCGACGACGAGTGGCTTAAAGAGTAAATCGATACGATTACGGCGTGCCAGATAGCGATGCAGCAGTCCGCCGAGCAGACCTTCGGCAATGGTTGACAGCATACAGGCTAGCGCGGTCATGCCACCCATCGAATAGCGGTGTAATCCGCCAGTTAACCCGACAAGAAAACCCACCGAAGGGCCGCCCAGCATCCCGCCGAGCACCGCGCCCGTCGCGCGAGTATTGGCAATGGAATCGTCTATATGCAGCCCGAAATAGGTTCCCATAATGCAAAACACGGAAAAAACCAGATAGCAGACCAGCTTGTGCGGCAGGCGAATGGTGACCTGCATCAGCGGGATAAACAGCGGTGTTTTACTGAGTAAATAAGCGATTACCAGATAAACACACATCTGCTGTAACAGGGAAAGAATTAGATCAATCTGGCTAACCATGGGCAGGGTCTCGTCATACAACATCTTCAACGTACACAATCCACCGAATTGTACTGCTTTTTGCTAGCGGGCGAATCGATCTTTAAACAAAAGATGCTAATAGTCCTGTGTCATAACTTATTCGTATAAATATAAACGGAAAAATCTCATCAGTTCTCAGATATTTCTCCGTTCTTTGACTACGCTAAATGAGGGGACGTAGCGCGAGAACCCTTTCATAGTATTCATTATTTTTACATGTCGCCGTTATTCGTTAGCAAGCTAATAACTCATTATTTTTATTGAGTTTTATCGAAAATAAAGTTTGGGAAAAATATAAGCGCCACGTAACGTTTTATATCGCTTATTTATTTAATTCAAATGGTTAATCAAAGGATGAATACCATGTCAGCGTTTTCTGATGCGATTAATTCACTTATTTCCGGGCATTATGCCGATCCATTTTCGCTGTTAGGCATGCATCATTCCTCCGAAGGTCTTGAAGTTCGCGCATTGTTGCCGGATGCGCAGGCAGCGTGGGTTGTGGATGCCAGCAACGGGCGAAAAATTGTCGAGCTGGAACGTATAGATGAGCGCGGTTTTTTTTGTGGTCTGGTGCCGCGCCGGAAACATGCTTTTCACTATCAATTGGCTGTGACCTGGCGAGAAGAAACTTGGGTAATGGAAGATCCCTACCGTTTTGGCCCGCTGTTGCAGGATATGGACATTTGGCTGTTGGCCGAAGGCACCCACCTGCGACCTTACGAGCGGTTAGGCGCACATCTGGAAACGTTGGATGGGGTAGAAGGCACGCGCTTTGCCGTCTGGGCACCCAATGCGCAGCGCGTTTCGGTGGTGGGAGAATTCAACTTTTGGGATGGTCGCCGCCACCCGATGCGGCTACGCAGGGAAAACGGCATTTGGGAACTGTTTCTGCCCGATGTGAAAGCGGGGCAGCTCTACAAATATGAAATGATCGACAGCCACGGTAGCGTCCGACTGAAGGCCGATCCTTACGCGTTTGAAGCGCAGATGCGCCCGGATACCGCATCGCTGATTACGCCGCTACCTGAGAAAGTCCCGACCAATGAGGCTCGTCGCGAGGCGAATAGCCTGCGCTCTCCTATCTCCATTTATGAAGTCCACCTCGGTTCCTGGCGGCGGCATACGGATAACAATTTCTGGTTGAGCTATCAGGAGTTGGCGAACCAACTGATTGATTATGTGCAGTACATGGGCTTCACGCACGTCGAATTGATGCCGATTAACGAACATCCGTTCGATGGCAGTTGGGGCTATCAGCCGTTAGGACTGTATGCACCAACGCGCCGTTTCGGCACCGCGCAGGAGTTCAGAGCGTTTGTTGATGCGCTCCATAGTGCGGGCATCAACGTCTTACTGGACTGGGTGCCGGGGCACTTTCCCGGTGACGAATACGGTCTGGCACAGTTTGATGGCACCGCGCTGTATGAATACGCCGATCCGCGCGAAGGCTATCATCAGGATTGGAACACGCTAATTTACAACTATGGCCGCCATGAGGTACGTAATTATCTGGCGGGTAATGCGCTGTTCTGGATGGAACGCTATGGTATCGACGGGCTGCGGGTGGATGCGGTGGCTTCGATGATTTACCGCGACTACAGCCGCAGCGAAGGCGAATGGGTGCCTAACCATTACGGTGGTAAAGAGAACCTCGAAGCGATTGCGTTCCTGCGTTACACCAACCACATGCTGGGTCATGCCGCGCCTGCAGCCATCACACTCGCTGAAGAGTCCACCGATTATCCAGGCGTCACGCTGCCGCCTGACTGTAACGGCTTAGGGTTTCACTACAAGTGGAATATGGGCTGGATGCACGACACGCTGGCCTATATGCAGCTCGATCCGGTTCACCGTCAATACCATCACGATTTGCTGACATTCGGCATGCTGTACGCCTATAGCGAGAACTTTGTGCTGCCGCTGTCTCACGATGAAGTGGTGCACGGCAAGCGCTCACTACTGGATCGTATGCCCGGTGATGTCTGGCAAAAATTTGCCAATTTACGCGCCTATTACGGCTTTATGTGGGCCTATCCCGGCAAAAAGCTGCTGTTTATGGGCGGTGAATTTGCGCAAGGGCGTGAGTGGAACCACGACGCCAGTCTGGACTGGCATCTGCTGGATGAACCGGAAGGGTGGCATCGCGGCGTGCAGTCGCTGGTGCGCGATCTCAACCATTACTATCGTCAGCAGCCGTCGCTGTATCAACTGGATTTTCAGCCGCAGGGCTTTGAATGGCTGGTGGTGGACGACAGGGAAAACTCGGTCTTTGCCTTTGTCCGGCGCGATGAACAAGGCAATGAAGTGCTGGTGGTTAGCAATTTTACGCCTGTACCTCGTTACGGCTATCGGATTGGCATCAACCAGCCCGGCGGCTGGCGTGAGGTCATCAACACCGATTCTGTTCACTATAACGGTAGCGATCAGGGCAACGTTGGGACGATTTACAGCGAGGAGTGGGGCAGTCATCAGCGCCAGCACTCCCTCGTCCTGACCATTCCGCCGCTTGCCACGCTGTATCTGGTGAAGGAGGTGTAAATGGCGAAATTGCAGACGGGCAAGCCGACGCCGCTGGGTGCCAGTTTTGATGGACAGGGCGTGAATTTCGCGCTGTTTTCGGCGGATGCCGAGCGGGTTGAGCTCTGTGTGTTCGACGAACGTCAGCAGGAACAGCGGCTCGCACTGACCGCACGCAGCGGTGATATCTGGCATGGCTATCTTCCCGCTGCACAGCCGGGCTTACGCTACGGTTTTCGGATCGATGGGCCATTCGATCCGTCACAGGGGTTACGCTTCAATCCGCATAAGCTGTTGTTAGACCCGTGCGCCCGCCAGCTTGACGGTTGGGTGGTGGACGACGCTTGCCTGCAAGGCGGAATTGACCAGCGGGATGAACGCGACAGTGCGGAGATCATGGCGAAGTGCGTAGTGACGGCAGAGGATTATGACTGGCAGGGTGACCAGTATCCGCAAACACCTTGGAGCCAGACGGTAATTTATGAGGCGCACGTTCGCGGGCTGACGCAGTTGCACCCCGATATTCCCGAAGATATTCGCGGTAGCTATGCGGCGTTGGGTCATCCAGTGATGATTGATTATCTGACGTCATTGGGTATCACAACGCTGGAATTACTTCCCGTGCAGCAACATGCCGATGAGCCTCGGCTTCAGCAATTGGGGCTGCGTAACTACTGGGGCTATAACGTGTTACTGCCCTTTGCGGTGGATAACAGTCTGGCTGCTGGCGATGATGCGCTGAATGAATTTCGCGATGCGGTGAAAGCGCTGCATCACGCGGGGATCGAAGTCATTCTGGATGTGGTGTTCAACCACAGCGCCGAATTGGACGTTGAAGGGCCCACGCTGTGCCAGCGCGGCATCGACAACCGTAGTTATTACTGGTTGAGCGAAAGCGGCGAATACCATAACTGGACCGGCTGCGGCAATGTGCTGCGCCTGAATCATCCGACGGTGATCGACTGGGTGATGGACTGCCTGCGTTTCTGGCGCGAGGTCTGCCATGTTGACGGTTTTCGTTTTGATCTGGCAACGGTGCTGGGGCGTACTCCCGATTTTACTGCTGCCGCGCCGCTGCTGTCTGCCATGAAAAACGATAGCCGCTTACAGGGCTGCAAGCTGATCGCCGAACCGTGGGATATCGGGCATGGCGGCTATCAGTTGGGTCAGTTCCCGACGCCGTTCGCCGAGTGGAGCGACCGCTATCGTGATGATATGCGGCGCTTTTGGCTGCATGGTGACATTTCTCTCGGTGCATTTGCCCGCCGTTTTGCTGCTTCCAGCGACATCTTCCAGCAGCGCGACCGCCTACCTTACGCCTCTATCAATAAGCTAACGGCTCATGACGGCTTTACGCTGCGCGATCTGGTGAGTTTCAACCACAAGCACAACGATGCTAACGGTGAAGGTAACCGTGACGGCACAAACAGTAACTTCAGCAATAACCACGGCACGGAAGGGTTAGAAGCCGATGGCGACATCCGTCAACGTCGACTCGCTAGCCAGAAGGCGCTGCTGACGACGCTGATTCTGTCGCAGGGCACACCAATGTTACTGGCGGGCGATGAACTGGGGCACAGCCAGCAGGGCAACAACAACGCCTACTGTCAGGACAATGAATTGACCTGGCTGTACTGGGAAAACTCGGATCGCACTTTGCGTGAATTTGTCGCCGGGTTGATCCAACTGCGTCGCACGATCCCGGCATTGCAGCAGGAAACGTGGTGGCAAGAAGGGGACGGCGCGGTGCAGTGGCTGAACAGAGAAGGACAGCCTTTGACGCCGTCGCAGTGGGAGCAGGGGGAGCATCAGCTACAGATTTTGCTTTCCGGTCATTGGCTTGTGCTGGTCAACGCCAGCCTGCATGCCGGAACGTTCATTTTGCCAGAAGGCCACTGGCAGGTTTCACCGCCGTTTGATGAGACGAACCCGCCTGAGGGCGGAACGTGGCACGGACAAGCGCAGGCGGTATGCGTCTTGATAAAACAGACCGCCTAAGCGCAAGCCATTAAAAGAATAATCAGGAGATAGCCATGGTGAACAACGACAAGCATGACCCTCTGATGTTGGCAAGACAGCTCCCTCTGAAATCCGTGGCATTAATTTTGGCAGGAGGTCGTGGAACGCGACTGAAAGGGCTGACGGCATTGCGTGCCAAGCCTGCCGTCCATTTTGGCGGTAAATTTCGCATTATTGATTTCGCGCTCTCTAACTGCCTGAACTCTGGCATACGCCGCATTGGCGTGATTACGCAATATCAGTCGCATACGCTGGTGCAACACATTCAGCGCGGCTGGTCGTTTTTGAATGCGGAAATGAACGAGTTTGTGGATTTACTCCCCGCACAGCAACGCCATTCTACCGATCACTGGTATCGGGGAACGGCGGATGCCGTCTGTCAGAATCTCGACATTATTCGGCGCTACCGTGCGGAGTATGTGGTGATCCTCGCGGGCGATCACATCTACAAGATGGACTACTCACGTATGCTGATTGACCACGTGGAGAAGGGGGCGGAATGTACGGTCGCCTGCCTGCCCGTGCCGCTGGAAGAAGCCAATGCCTTTGGCGTCATGAGCGTGGACAAACAGCATCGCATCCTCGATTTTGCCGAAAAACCAGATAACCCGACGCCAATGCCGGATAACCCGGATATGGCGCTCGCGAGCATGGGGATCTATGTTTTTAATGCGGACTATCTTTATCAATTACTCGAAGCGGATCGCAACGCGTCGGACTCTGCCCACGACTTTGGTCAGGATTTGATCCCGAAGATTGTCTCGCAGCGTCTGGCCTGGGCTCACCCTTTTACCTTGTCATGCGTCACGTCGGGTGAAGATGAACACCAGTATTGGCGGGATGTCGGCACGCTGGAAGCTTACTGGCGCGCCAATCTCGATCTGGCGTCAGTGACGCCAGAGCTGGATGTGTACGATCGGCACTGGCCAATTCGTTCCGCTATTGAATCGCTGCCGCCAGCCAAATTTGTTCAGGATCGCTCCGGCAGCCATGGCATGACAATGAACTCGCTGGTATCGGGGGGCTGCATCGTTTCCGGTTCGGTTGTCACGCATTCGGTGTTGTTCCCGCGCGTGCGGGTCAATTCATTTTGCAGTATCGATTCGACGGTGATCCTACCGGATGTCAACGTGGGACGCTCCTGTCGTTTACGCCGTTGCGTGATTGACCGTGCCTGCCACCTGCCGGAAGGCATGGTGATTGGTGAAAATGCGGAAGAGGATAGCCGCCGTTTTTATCGGTCGGAAGAAGGGATCGTTCTGGTTACGCGATCGATGTTGGAAAAGCTGTAAACGCCATCGGCACAAAATGGGAGTCATAATGCGGGTCTTACATGTTTGTTCAGAGCTGTTTCCACTATTGAAAACCGGCGGTCTTGCGGATGTGGCAGGTGCGTTGCCCGGCGCGCAAATTGCGGCGGGGATGGATGCCCGCGTTATCCTGCCGGCCTTCCCCGATTTGAAAAAAGGGATCGTCGATATACAGGTTGTGCGTGAGCTGGATACGTTTGCCGGACATGTCACCTTACTGTTCGGCCATTTTAACGGCGTCGGTATTTATCTGATTGATGTGCCTGAGCTGTATGAACGCGCGGGCAGCCCTTATCACGATCCGGCGCTTTATGCGTATGCTGACAACTATCTGCGGTTTGCGCTGCTGGGGTGGATGGGGTGTGAAATGGCGTGCGGGCTGGATCACTATTGGCGGCCCGATATTGTGCATGCTCATGACTGGCACGCGGGGTTGACCTGCGCCTATCTGGCCGCACGTAACCGTCCGGCGAAATCGGTCTTTACCGTTCACAATCTTGCCTATCAGGGTCTGTTTGATGCCCGGCATATGGCGAATCTCCACTTGCCGAGCGACTTCTTTCAGGTCTACGGGCTGGAGTTTTACGGCCAGATTTCTTACCTCAAGGCCGGTTTGTTCTACGCTGACCACATTACGACCGTAAGCCCAACCTACGCGCATGAGATTACGCTGCCAGCCTATGGCTACGGTATGGAAGGCTTATTGCAGATGCGTGAAGAAGAGGGGCGGCTGTCCGGCATTCTCAATGGCGTAGACGAAACGATTTGGAATCCGGCGCATGATCCTTTGCTCACCAGCCACTACAGCCGTGAGGCGCTGGCGAACAAAGCGGAAAACAAGCGACATCTGCAAACGGCGATGGGGTTGAAGGTCGACGACAAGGCGCCGGTTTTCGCCATCGTTAGCCGGCTGACCAGCCAGAAAGGACTCGACATCGCGTTAAGCGCGATACCGGATCTGCTAGAGCAAGGTGGACAACTGGTGGTGTTGGGCGCAGGGGATGCTGATTTACAGGAAGGTTTTCTGGCTGCCGCCGCCGAATATCACGGTCAGGTTGGCGTACAGATTGGCTATCACGAAGCCTTCTCGCACCGCATCATTGGTGGCGCGGATGTCATCATGGTGCCCAGCCGATTTGAGCCTTGCGGGTTAACACAGCTCTACGGCTTGAAGTATGGCACGTTGCCGCTGGTGCGCCGAACCGGCGGGCTGGCAGATACGGTATCTGACTGTTCGTTGGAGAATCTGGCGGATGGTCTGGCAAGCGGGTTTGTCTTTAACGATTGCAGCGTGGGATCGCTATCCCGCGCGATCCGTCGTGTGTTTGTGTTGTGGTCCCGACCTACGCTATGGCGCTATGTGCAGCGTCAGGCGATGGCGATGGATTTTGGTTGGCAGGTTTCTGCTCAGGCTTATGGTGCGCTATATCAACGCTTGTATACCCACTAGTTTTCCTGCGGCGCGTCATCCGCATGCAATCTGAAAACGACAGGGTATGGTAACACTCACTTGGGAATGAATATTATGAACTCTCCGTTTATCTATACTTCACCAACGATCAGTGTGGAAGCGCTGAAACACTCTATTGCTTATAAGCTCATGTTTACCGTAGGGAAAGATCCCTCGATTGCGAATAAACATGACTGGCTAAATGCCACGCTGTTGGCTGTGCGCGACCGGATGGTAGAACGCTGGCTGCGCTCGAATCGCGCGCAGCTTTCGCAGGATGTGCGGCAGGTGTATTACCTGTCGATGGAATTTTTGCTGGGGCGAACGCTGTCGAACGCGCTGCTGGCGATGGGGTTGTATGAAGATCTGAAAGCGGCGCTGGATGGTATGGGGCTGGAACTGGACGATCTGCTACAGGAAGAAAATGACCCTGGTTTAGGGAACGGTGGCCTGGGGCGTCTGGCTGCCTGTTTCCTGGATTCGCTGGCGACGATGGCGCTGCCGGGGCGTGGCTACGGTATTCGCTACGAATACGGCATGTTCAAACAGAATATCGTTAACGGCAAGCAGGCGGAATCGCCGGACTACTGGTTGGAATACGGCAACGCGTGGGAATTTCCGCGCCATAGCACACGTTACAAAGTGCGGTTTGGGGGACGTATCCAGCAGGAAGGCAGCAAGTTACGCTGGCTGGAAACGGAAGAGGTTATCGCGTGCGCCTACGACCAAATCATTCCCGGTTTCGATACCGATGCCACCAATACCTTGCGTCTGTGGGGTGCGCAGGCCAGTAACGAAATCAATCTGGGTAAATTCAATCAGGGCGACTATTTTGCGGCGGTGGAAGATAAAAACCACTCGGAAAACGTGTCGCGCGTGCTGTATCCCGATGATTCGACCTATTCAGGCCGCGAGCTGCGCCTGCGTCAGGAATACTTTCTGGTTTCCGCGACGGTGCAGGACATCCTCAGCCGCCATTGGATGATGCATAAGACCTATGCCAATCTGGCGGAAAAATTCGCCATCCACCTGAATGATACGCATCCGGTACTGGCGATCCCTGAGCTGATGCGTTTGCTGATTGATGAGCATAAATTCAAGTGGATCGAGGCGTGGACGGTAGTGAGGAAGGTCTTCTCCTACACCAACCACACGCTGATGCAGGAAGCGCTGGAAACCTGGCCGGTTGATATGCTGGGTAAAATCCTGCCGCGCCACCTGCAACTGATTTTCGAAATTAACGAACATTTTCTGGAGTACGTGCAGAAAGAAGTTCCCGATGACAACGAGCTGCTGGCGCGGGTTTCCATCATTGATGAAAACAACGGACGTAAAATACGGATGGCGTGGCTGGCGGTGATCGCCAGCCATAAAGTGAACGGCGTATCGGAGCTGCATTCGGATCTGATGGTGCAGTCCCTGTTTGCCGACTTCGCCCGACTCTTCCCCAATCGCTTCTGTAATAAAACCAATGGCGTAACGCCACGACGCTGGCTGGCGCTGGCTAACCCGTCGCTCTCCAAACTGTTGGATGACACCATCGGGCAGACCTGGCGTACCGATCTGAGCCAGTTGAGCGAATTGAAACAACACATCGATTATCCGGCGTTTGTGCAGAAAATCCGCAAGGTGAAGCTCAAGAATAAAGTACGTTTAGCGACCTACATGGCGGAAAACCTAAATATTGTGGTTAACCCTGAGTCACTGTTTGATGTGCAGATTAAGCGTATTCATGAATACAAACGGCAACTGTTGAATGTGTTGCACATCATCACGCTCTATAACCGCATTAAGGACGATCCCGGCGTCGCGCGTGTTCCGCGCGTTGCCATTTTTGCGGGCAAGGCAGCATCGGCCTATTACATGGCGAAGCACATTATTAACCTGATCAACGATGTCGCGAAGGTGATCAACAACGATCCGGCACTGCACGATCGGTTGAAGGTCGTATTCATTCCGAACTACAGCGTGAGTCTGGCGCAGTTGATCATTCCGGCAGCGGATCTCTCTGAGCAGATCTCGCTGGCGGGAACGGAAGCGTCTGGGACCAGCAACATGAAGTTTGCCCTGAACGGCGCGCTGACGATCGGCACGCTGGATGGGGCAAATGTCGAAATGCTGGAGCATATTGGCGAAGAGAATATGTTTATCTTCGGCAACACGGCCGATCAGGTTGAAGCGCTACGGCAGAACGGCTATAACCCACGGCAATATTACGATCAGGACGAAGAGCTACGCCGTGTGCTAACGCAAATCACCACAGGGGCTTTTAGCCCTGATGATAGCCGCCGTTACAGCGATCTGTTTGATTCGCTGGTTAATTTTGGCGATTACTACCAGCTCCTGGCAGACTATCGCAGCTATGTGGATACGCAAGATCGGGTTGACGAGTTGTATCAGAACAAGGATGAATGGGCGCGCTGTGCCGTTCAGAATATTGCCAGCATGGGTTATTTCTCGTCTGACCGTACTATCGGTGAATATGCAGCAGATATCTGGAATATTAAACCGATACGGCTGTGATGAGAGAAGGGCTCTGCCATTGATGGCTAATTCTTAAAATAAACAGGCGTTCAATGAACGCCTGTTTACTAAGGCTGAGGGAGATCTGTGTATTTAGAGTGTATCAGCCGATATTCACGCTTCCCCCACCAATCAACACGCCACCACAGCTTACTTCATCTCCAAAACGAGCCGCGGGTTTGCCATTAATGAACACACTGGATGAGCCATCGCTGATGCTCCTACTATGACCGTGAGGAATCAGAGGATCGCTCTAACGAGCCAACGGCAAACCATCAGCTTTAACCGTTGATGAACCCGCAACGATATCAAACACTATTGATTGCATCGTTATGTTGTCTACTTGCTATTCCTATATTTTCATTGTTTTTATCGCCATCATTTCGAGACAAAAACTTTTGAAATATTGCTCTATTTGGTATTTCGTTATATTCCTCAGAATTTAATTCGCTATTAGGAAATGGTGCGGGAATAGACTTTATATGTGGAATGTTATTAATTACTTTAAGATCGCCATCAAATTTACCTGTTTTTTTCTTTTTTTGATTATAACGACTAAAATCATTCGATGTACTTGTTGGAATTAACCCTGCATGGCGTAATGCTTGCCATGTGAAATCGATACAGCTATTTGTTGCTCCATTGTAGTAGAGGTTGAAGTATTTATTAGATTTGTTAAATGCGGTGTCTCCAAATTCTTTTAATTTTTCGTATTGGTCTTTTTTTACCTCTATTTTTCTACTGTAATAAGGATTTTCATAGTGAATATTATCTTTTTTAGTAACAAATCCATTTCCTATTATACCTGATTTTATGGGGGCAAATCCATAAGAGTCTGGTTTTGGATTATTATCAGAGATTATTGATAGTTTAAACCACATATGGCCAGCTACTGAAATTATTCTTTCCTCAGTAGTTTTATCAAATTCTGGATTTCCATAGTCATCGTTTAGTGGTGTTCCTGGGTAAGCTGTATATATAGTAACTGCATATCTGGGTTCTAAAGAATTAATAAGCTCATCTACAAACTCTTTTCTGGCATGGGGGGGCGGGCATGTGGCGCAAGCTTGGCCAGCATTATAATTCACACTTTTATCAGGGTATGCAAACTGTTTAATATCTTGCTTTTTTTGTTCTACTGTTAGATTATCTTTTTTTGAAATATATTCAAGCAGCTCTTCTGTTTTATTTTCTGGCTTCATATAAAATCCTTTTATTTTAAAAATCTTTGCTCTATATAAATAGAAGAAGTTAAATGATTTCCGTTCAACTTCTTATTGTCATTTAGTATGTCAATGTGAATCCGGTACTGCCCATACTGTTTTATTTGATCCGTTATATAAAAAAATAAATATTCATTATTAATTGTATAAGGTTCGAGATTACTAATTATCTTTTTCTCAATTAATTCTTCAGTAAGATCGTTTTTTATTTTATACAATTCAAAATTAACTACTGGGTCTTTATTTTCTTTAAATGTATAAATAATACTACTGTTTCCATTTGTGGCGTCTGAATTCTTTACTTTTAATAATATGTGCGGCGATGGTGATGATAATGGAAATAAATATAAAATCTTTGGCTTTTGCTGAGGGGTATCCCAAAAGATGAAATCGAAAGCCCCTCCTTTTTTAGATAAGTCTATATCTTTTTCTATTGGGTAAGTTTTATCTCCAATGTAATTTGGTTTGGGATTTAGAAAGAAATAGGGATCGTCAGAAGATGGCTTCATCCACTGGTATAGCCATGTTCCTCCCATGCCTAGTAATATTCCGATAAGTAATAATATTTTTTTCATTTTTTAACGACTCCATGTCTACAAATTACAGATGAGAAATCTAATTGGTTGAGTTCGATGTAATATAACTATTTCAAGGTTTTCTAATGATCGGCATTAATGTTCATTGCCCTGATTGTTAGTCTGCGCATGATGCGCGTGTTTTTTATGCAGATATCTCAACGTCAACGAGCCAAAAATGGGAATGGTGAGCATAATAATAAACAGTAAAGATGAAATCACGTAATCAAAATCTATAGTTACCATGATAAATATAATAATCGCCATCGCGCCGATGAAATATTTTTTAATTATGAAATGTAAACAAATAGATACAACCCCAATAAAGATGATGTAACCGGAAAAAATAATCCAAGCTAAAAAATCCCAGCTATTAAAAAAATTCGTCTCACTATATCGTTCGCCGAAAAATAAAACATATAAAAATGATAAAAAACACCAAAAAAAGGTGGGTAATAAAAAAATTTTAATAATAGATGATTTGTTTATTCTCACTCCATTATTATCCGATTTTAAACATGTATTCCTGCTCATCATCATCCTTAATTGTATTATTCATAACATTAAAACCCATGTTTGTACTGTATCATCCCGATATATCCATACAACGTCAAGCTACGCGGGAGTTGGTTATGCCGTTGGACTGCTGCCAACATGGGTTATGTCTCGTCTGACGGTACTATCGGCGAGTGTGCTGAAGGTATCTGGATTATCAAACCAATACTATGGTGATTGTGTGTTAATGATATAAAAAACGCCGTAGGTAAAAACCTACGACGTTTTTGTGTTTGCAGTAAAAAGCGCTTGCGGTAACCGCTAGTTAACCCGCTTTTGCCATCTGCTGTTCGTGGTGGCTGGCTAACCAGTCGCTGATGCGCTGTTTCTGCGCGTCATCAAAGCGCATGCCCAGTTTGGTACGACGCCAGATGACGTCGTCCAGCGTGACAGCCCACTCTTTCTCAACCAGATAGCGCAGTTCTACCTCATACAGGTCATGACCGAAATCTTCACCCAGATCGCTGAGGTTTTTCACGTTTGCCAGGATCAGTTCACTGTTTGAACCGTAGGTACGGCTGTAACGGCGCGTCAGTGATTCAGGCAGATTGAAGCGACGACGCAGTGCGGCGGCGTAGTCATCACGCGTACCAGCAATATCACCACCCGGCAGTACCGCACCTTTCGTCCAGGCCTTTCCTGCCTGCGGATAATACTTGTGTAACTTGTCCAGCGCGTGTTCTGCCAGCTTACGGTACGTCGTCAGCTTGCCGCCAAACACGGAAAGCAGTGGAGCCTGACCGTTATCATCATCCACTGACAGGGTGTAATCACGCGTAATCGCCTGTGGAGAATCGGATTCGTCATCACACAGCGGACGCACGCCGGAATACGTCCAGACGATATCGTCACGCGTGAGCTGCTGTTTGAAATGATCGTTATACACATCCAGCAGGTAACCGACTTCGTTGTCATCGATCTTCACATCGTGTGGATTGCCTTTGTATTCCACGTCGGTGGTGCCGATGATCGAGTAGTCATCCTGCCACGGGATCACGAACACAATACGGTGATCTTTGTTTTGCAGAATATACGCCTGCGGCTGGTTGTGGACTTTTGGCACCACGATGTGGCTGCCTTTGATCAAACGGATGCCGTAAGGCGATTTCAGTTTTAGGCCGTCATCAAAGAACTCTTTCACCCACGGGCCGGTCGCGTTCACTAGGCCTTTGGCGCGCCAGGTGAAGGTTTCGCCGGTCAGTGAATCAACCGCATCGACAATCCACACGCCTTGCTCACGGCGAGCGCGGGTCACTTTGGTACGAGTACGGACTTCTCCGCCGCGTTTTGTCACTTCTTGCGCGTTTAACACCACCAGACGTGCATCGTCCACCCAGCAGTCCGAATATTCAAAGCCTTGCTTCAGTTCAGGTTTAAGAACGGAATCTGCACCGAATTTCAGTCCCTTACTGGCAGGCAGGCTGACGCGTTTGCCAATGTTGTCATACATGAACAGGCCGATGCGAATCATCCAGGCTGGACGCAGGTGCGGCTGATGGGGCAAACGAAAGCGCATCGGGAAAATAATGTGCGGGGCCATTTTCAGCAGCGTTTCACGCTCAGACAGCGCTTCGCTGACCAAACGAAACTCATAGTGCTCAAGGTAACGCAGGCCACCGTGAATCAGCTTGGAGCTGGCGGAGGACGTGGCACAGGCAAGATCCTGTGCTTCCAACAACAGGACTGATAAACCCCGCCCAGCCGCATCTGCGGCGATGCCTGCACCGTTAATTCCGCCGCCGATAACGATGAGATCTTTGGTTTCCACGTTTCTTCCTCCACCTTCGAATAAATCAAAATGTTCGTTTTCGAGCATTATAATAATCGAAAACAAACAAATCAGCCAATGGTTAACCAAATAAAAACATTTATGCGTGATGAAGCTAACAATATGATGATAATTGTCACATTAAAATAAGGGATATTCGGGAGGTTTTGAGGCTACTTTGACGGTATAGCCCAGCAGGGAGCTACGGCTGTTCGATATATTGGCTGAAGCGCAAGAGATAACTATCGGGGTCCTGAACCAGAAACTCTCGTTGGCAGGCTTCTGTCGCGTTCTCGCTGGCTTCTATTGTGTAATAGCTATCTCTCAGCGGTCGGTCCAGTATTACGCGAAGCCCTGTTTTTCTTAATAACCTTATAATCATATAGGTTTTATGCCGCCAAAGGCGGGTTACAATGACGCCAGTTGTTACTAACATCCTGTCAATTATTAACAAGGTTGTCACTTTCGATGGAACAATTTGAAGCTATTAGTATTGAGCAAGCCCATTCCCGCTGGCAGGAAGGGGGCGTTGTCGTTGATATTCGCGATCCACAGAGTTTTGCCGTTGCCCACGTTCCTGGCGCAACGCACCTGACGAACGAGAGCCTGTCTGACTTTGTGCGCGATGCTGACTTCGATGCGCCGGTCATGGTGATTTGCTACCACGGCATTAGCAGCCGCAATGCCGCACAGTACCTGATTAGCCTGGGATTTGATTCGGTGTACAGCATTGATGGTGGCTTTGAAGCCTGGCAGCATCGTTACCCGCAGGATGTGTTACCGCCAGTGTGACAGTGGAAACCTGCTGCGTTTGAAGGCGCAGCAGGTGAACCATTATTGTTCAGCCGGTAACGGTTTTTTGACAAATACGCCGTAGCTGATAGCACCTAGCATAAGTAAGCTGGCACCGAAGATAAACACGTTGGTAAACGCGCCCGTCATATCCAGAATGATACCTGTGACGATGGGGGCACTGGCCGCGCCGAGGAAACCGCCGAAGTTCTGGATGGCACCAAGGGAGGCAACCTGTGCTTTCGGGGCGATATCGGTCGCGAGCGTCCAGATCACGCCAGAAGGCATCTGAGAAAAGAAATATCCCAGAGAAAGCAGCGCGATACACAATGTTGTATCAGTGACGAACGGCACGGGAGCTACGCAACACGCAGCGAGAGCGGCGCCGCATACAATGGGGATCTTGCGCGCGGTAATGGTGTTGGTGCCGCGACGAATCAGACGATCAGAAATTATCCCACCGCACAGCACGCCCAAAATACCGGCCATAAATGGAATAGATGCGACCCAACCTGTTTTCATCAAGCTGAATCCAAGAGAACGTTCCAGATAACTTGGCAGCCAGGTGAGATAGACCCAAATGGTAAACATGATGGAGAAATTGCCCAGGATCATGAACCAGGTCGTCTTGTGCTTGAACAGAGAGCCCCAGCTTGCTTTTGGCGTGTCTGGTTTTTGCGTTTCCGTGGCTTCGACAGGGCCATGGATTTCAACTTCTTCCTGTGGCGTCGGGTTACGGTAGAGCTTCATCCAGACCAGCAGGAGCGGAATGCCAGCCAGCCCAATGGCGATAAACATGCCACGCCAGCCCATGGTTAACAACAGAATGGTCAAAATCGGTGGCGCAACTGCGTTGGCGATTTGCGAACCAGTGTTGATGATGGCAGTGGGTAGGCCGCGTTCATTGCTTGGGAACCAACGGTGGGTGATTTTAATCCCGGAGGTAAAGAACGGAGATTCAGACACCCCGAGTAACATACGCAGGCCATAAAACATGGCGTAGCCATTGACGAACCCGGCCAGAATAGTGAAGCCAGACCAGAGGCCGAGAGCCCAGGAGAACATTTTTTTCGGACCAAATTTGTCGACTAGCCAGCCAGCAGGCAGGTTAGCGATGGCATAAGGCCATAAGAATGCGGAGAGCAGGAGTCCCATCTGTGTGGAACTGAAGCCAAACTCTTTTGAAATGGTGGTGTTGGCGATACTGAGATTGGCGCGGTCAAGATAATTCACCACGGCAGCAATCAGTAATATGAAAATAATATTCCAACGCAGACGAGATATTTTCTGCGAAGGTTGCGTTACAGCGGCAGGTGTAGATGAGGCAGTTGTCTGTTTCATTTTATTTATTTTCCGTAAACAGGCTGAGGTGAATCTTGATTACCGCTTTGCGGATAAAAGATTCGCCATGCGTTTGACAACAAGGGCGATGTAAATCTTCGGGATAAAATACGGCAAACATGCCGGGTAACAGATGAATAAAGGATTCGTTTTGTGTGTCGGTATAAAATACGATATCGTTTTGTGCTGCTTTATTCTCGATAACCGTATGCTCTTTGGCCCCACGCGCCACGCCAATGCTCTCCTCCCCGGAAATGAGGTATTGAATATCGACAAAATTGAAGTGTGATTCTGCACGCATTTGTGCAGCAGGCACCGTAGAAGTTTCTTGCAACAGGCAAAACATCTTGCCTGGGATAATATCGTATTTCCCTGGTGTTAATCTGGCGAAATCAGTTTGATTAATATAATCAATCCCTTTTTGGATAATAGGGTGCAGGGCATGCTTTTCCTGCGCCCAATCGCGCTGATCGCAAATAATCATGATGAAATATTCCCCTGTGAATGCGATTTTTTATATAGGGTAACGAGACGAATCATTTATTCCCGTTACCCGTAGACGCTTATTTTTATCGTGTAATTTTTTTCTGGTAGTGCTCTGTTCCGTGTCGAATTTGATCGAGGATGACGGTTAATCCCCAATATTTCTCCAGTACGTCATCTTTATTGACGCGACATTGAATGCTGGTAAAGGTGCCGAGGCGCTGATGGTAAACCTTGGCATTTTTCGGGTAGCCCAAGGTTTCGGTCACGGCAGCCAGCGACAGGAAGTCAGCCAGTTCTTCTGCCAGCTCGGGGTTTTCTTGATGATGGTGATATAACCAGACATAGAGTTCAGGATGGAAATTGGTGAATACACCGCTAAAGCCGCGTGAGCCCGCTTTCATCGCGGGGAACGCGATAGCGGCATTGGCGTTAATGATATTGAGCGGTGTTCCCTGCACTAAACCTACACGGCGGGTGACGGTAGCCAGGTCACAACTGACGTCTTTTAGCACCACAAAACGGCCTGTATTGGCGCAATAAGTCAGCTCTTCATCACTCAATAGCCGACGATAAGGCGCTGGGCATTCATAGAGGCCAAGTGGCAGTGTCTTCGGCAGGGCGTCCAACAGATGATTCAGATTGGCAAAGAAGGTATCGCTGCCCGCTTTCTGTGGATCGAGATGGTTAGTGACAAGCACCAGTGCGTCGATGCCGGTTTCCGCCATTGCAGAAAGCTCTTCAACCTGTGCATTGAGATCGTCGCTGATATGGCCGGAAGCAATCACCGGTATACGGCCTTGCACGTGTTCCACCACAAAGCGCGCCACGGCCACACGCTCTTCTAACGAGAGAAACTGCATTTCGCTAGACTGACATACGGCGAACAGTGCATCGACGTTTTTGTCTATGTACCAGTCAATGAGCTTCGCCAGACCGGGATAATCGACGTCGTTCTGTTCGGTGAACGGGGTCAGCATGACAGGGACGATACCATCAATTGTTTTCATTTCTTTATTCTCCAAAAAACAGCGGTTGCGGGCGATTTTCCGCGTTAGCGTTGCGATAAACGTGCAATAACTTGTTGATGTTCAGGCATGTTAGAGGCCCCTTCACGCTCAACGGCAAGGGAAGCAAAGGCCGAGGCATAAGTGGCGGCCTGCGCCATGTTCTGTCCGTTAGCGAGCGCGGCGGCAAATGCGCCGTTGAACGCATCTCCTGCACCGGTTGTATCGATACCGAGTGCCGGAAAGGCGGGAATATGCTGGAATTGCTTGCCGTCCAACAGCAGTGCGCCGCGGGAGCCCATGGTGATAATCACGCGTTTGGCCCCCAGAGCAGCGATTTTCAGCGCCGCTTCTTTGGCATCATCAACATCGTGAATATCAATGCCGGATAGAAGCGAGGCTTCCGTCTCGTTAGGCGTGATGACGTCGAGATAATCCAGATAGGGCAGGATCTCGCTGGAGTAGGGCGCGGGGTTAAGAATCACCTTCTTGCCCAGCGTATGAGCCAGCTTGATCGCGTTCAGCGTTGCGGAAAAGTTATTCTCTAACTGCACCAGCAGTACGTCTGAGGTCGTGAGTTCTGACGCGATGGCGGCGACTTCGTCATCGGTAATGGTTTGGTTAGCACCGGGGTGGATGGCGATCATGTTTTCGCCGTTTTGCTGCGAGACGTAAATGATCGCATTACCCGTGGGTTCGCTATCTGACTGGTACAGCTTGAACGAGTGAATGTCTGATGCCGTAAAATGATCGTAGGCAAATTGGCTAAATTGGTCGGTACCCACTTTAGCGATGAAATAGACCTGTGCACCTGCCCGACTGGCAGCCATTGCCTGGTTAGCGCCTTTACCCCCAGGGCCGATCGCGCTGCCCTGAGCCATGATGGATTCACCGCCCTTGGGAAAACGCATCACCTTGGCGACGATATCAACATTGAACGATCCTAAAATACACACCTTGCCGTTCATCGAATTTCCTTTCTGTTTGCTAGTTTGATGTCTGTTCTGTTTTTCTAACCGCTTCAGCAGTACTTCGAAATTCTCGCCAGACGGGGCGATTAATTCGGACTGTAGAAGACGTCGCACGATAATGGCTCCGCCGTAGCAGCGCTGAATCAGGTGCAACCGTGCCAGTTCATTCAAGTCACTGCGGATAGTTTCTTTGCTAACGGCAAAGGCCGTTGCCAGATAATCGACACTGGCGCGTTCATGTTTGGCCAGATAGGCCAGAATCTGATTACGTCTTTCTTCTAGAAACATGCTTACCTCAGTTGTTGGTTATGAGCCTAAAGGAGAGTCTGCGGCTAAAAAGTGACTACTGTCATAGGATGATCGGTGAAACGGAAGTAAACGGAAGTTAGCAGAATGTTATCGGTTAAGAAGGGGGTTTTTACTTTTTCCCCCCCAGCCTGCGAAGCAATATGATATTTTTAGGTAAATCTATTCGCTAACGGATACACAACAATGCCAATCCGCGTTATTGCTCTCTCCAACCCGCGTCTGGCTCAGGCATTTGTCGATTACATGCGTACTCAGCAGGTTCATCTGGACATGCGCCCTCAAGGACATGAAGCTGAGCTGTGGCTAGAAGATGAAACCCAACTGAGCAAGGTTCAGGAAGCGCTGGAAATTTTTCTGCGCGACCCGACCAATCCGCGCTATCTGGCGGCCAGTTGGCAAACGGGATCGATGGACACCGGCATTCAATACCAACGCTATTCTTTCCTGCAAACGCTGAAGCAAAAGGCAGGACCGCTGACGTTATCGGTGATGGTCGTGACGATTGCGGTGTTCATCCTGATGCAGATTTCAGGCTATGAGAGCGTGATGGTGTGGCTAGCCTTTCCGGCAGAAGGACAGCAGGCACAACTGTGGCGCTGGTTCAGTCATGCTTTGTTGCACTTTTCCCTGCTGCATATTTTGTTCAATCTGATGTGGTGGTGGTATCTGGGTGGACCGGTTGAAAAAGTGTTGGGGACCGGCAAGCTGCTGGTCATTACGCTGGTCTCCGCGCTGGTCAGCGGCTGGGCGCAGTCCTGGTTTAGCGGCACCTATTTTGGTGGCCTGTCTGGCGTGGTCTATGCCCTGATGGGCTACGTCTGGCTGCGAGGGGAAAGAGAGCCCGACGGTTATTTGGCTATGCCGCGCAGCCTGATGGTCTTTGCGTTACTGTGGCTGGTCGCCGGATATTTCGATATTTTAGGCATGTCGATCGCGAATGCGGCGCATGTGGCAGGGCTGATTGTTGGGCTATTGATGGCCTTTTGGGACACGTATAATAAAACAAACCCCCGGTAAATCGGGGCGTCTTAGGGGATAAATGTGAAGCAGACACAACGGCATGACGCCATTATTGAACTGGTGCGTCGGCAGGGGTATGTCAGTACTGAAGAACTGGTGGATCATTTTGCGGTGAGCCCGCAGACCATTCGTCGCGATTTGAACGATCTGGCTGAGCAAAATAAAATCCATCGCCACCACGGTGGCGCGGCATTGCCATCCAGCTCGGTGAACACGGCTTATCACGATCGTAAAATGATGTGGTCGGATGAAAAGGCTCGTATTGCCCGTCGGGTGGCGAGCCAGATTCCAGACGGTGCGACCTTGTTTATCGATATCGGCACCACGCCTGAGGCGGTGGCTTATGCGCTGATGCAGCATAAAGATCTGCGCGTGGTCACCAACAACCTGAACGTGGCAACGCTGCTAACGGCAAAAGAGGATTTTCGCCTGATTTTGGCTGGTGGCGAAGTTCGCACCCGCGATGGCGGCATTATGGGTGAGGCGACGCTGGATTTTATCTCTCAGTTCCGTCTGGATTTTGGCATTTTGGGCATCAGCGGTATTGACATGGATGGGTCATTACTGGAGTTTGATTACCATGAGGTGCGCACAAAACGGGCGATTATTGAAAATTCTCGCTGCGTGATGTTGGTGACGGATCATTCCAAGTTTGGCCGTAATGCGATGGTGAATTTGGGTAACATGGATTTGATCGACTATCTTTTTACCGATCAGTCACCCCCACCCAGCGTACTGAAAATTATTGAACAACATAAGGTACAGTTGGAGTTGTGTTGAGCCCGATGTGCCTTTTCCATGATGGACAAAGGAGGAGGCACGATGTCAGATTCTTCAAATCAGTCTGGTTCTTCACAAAAGTCAGGTTCTTCAAAACGTTCAGTGGCTGCGAAAACGTCAGAGACTTTGACGCAGCCTGCTTCCTCCAATCATTTTGCTATCGCCTTTGATGCAGCACAGTTTGCCGCCGCGCTGCTTCGCCAACAGCGGCTCGGTGGCGTCGCTTCCTTGAAGGCGATGACACTGGTGCAGTGCTGGCGTGCCGTCAGCCTCGCGCTAGCGGAACAACTGCTGATGCATCCCGCAGCGCCAAGCTCTTCCACGGCTAATACGCCTCAGCGCCATGTGAACTACCTGTCGATGGAGTTTCTGCCCGGTCGTTTGACAGGCAACAACCTGCTGAATCTGGGATGGTATGACGCCGTAGCCGACGTACTGGCAGATCAAGGGCTTAGCCTGAGCGATGTGCTGGAGCAGGAAATCGATCCGGGTTTAGGCAACGGTGGATTAGGCCGGCTGGCATCCTGCTTTCTGGATTCGATGGCAACAGTGGGGCAGCCTGCAACGGGCTACGGCCTCAACTACCAGTATGGCCTGTTCCGTCAGCATTTTGCACAAGAGCAGCAACAGGAAACGGCCGATGACTGGCAGCGTGATACCTATCCGTGGCTTTTACCACGTACTGAGCTGGCGGTAGAGGTTGGGTTTGGCGGGCGTCTGCAACCCCAGACCGATGGTAGCCTGCGCTGGCTGCCGGATACGGTTTTCAGAGGCGAAGCCTGTGATCTGCCGGTGATGGGTTATCAAAACGGGGCCGCGCAGCCGCTACGTTTGTGGCGTGCGACGCATCGCGATCCGTTTGATTTAACCTTATTCAATGAGGGTCACTATTTGCGCGCGGCGCAGGCGGGTATTTCCGCCGCCAGCCTGACCAGCGTGCTGTACCCGAACGATAATCATGCGGCGGGCAAGCGCCTGCGTCTAATGCAGCAGTATTTCCACTGCGCCTGTTCGGTGGCTGACATTTTACGCCGTCATCTTAGCGCGGGGCGCGCGCTGTCTGCGCTGCCGGATTATGAAGTCATCCAACTTAATGATACCCACCCGACGCTGGCGATCCCTGAGTTGATGCGCCTGCTGCTCGATGAACACCAGCTATCCTGGGACGACGCCTGGTCGATAACCGGACGCACCTTTGCTTACACCAATCATACACTGATGCCGGAAGCGCTTGAGCGCTGGGACGAACGGTTGTTTGGCCGCTTGCTGCCTCGTCATCTGTCGATTGTCCGGCAAATTGATGCGCAGTTTAAGGTGCAGGTCGAGCAAGAATGGCCTGGCGATCGGCAGATGTGGGCGAAGCTTGCCATCCGCCACCAGCGCCAGATCCGTATGGCAAACCTGTGCGTCGTGAGCTGCTTTGCCGTCAATGGCGTGGCGGCACTGCATTCGGAACTGGTGGTGAAAGATCTGTTCCCCGAATACCATCAACTGTGGCCGACCAAATTCCACAATGTCACCAACGGCATAACGCCGCGCCGCTGGCTGAAGCAATGTAACCCGGCGCTGTCTGCATTGATTGATGACACGCTAAATACGCCATGGGTGAATAATTTACCCGCGCTGCAAGGGCTGGAGCCCTACGCTGACGATGCTGGCTTTCGTGAGCGTTATCGACAAATCAAGGCCGATAATAAAACGCAACTGGCGAGCTATCTCCGCCAGCAGTACGACATCGTGGTCGATCCACTGGCGCTGTTTGACGTGCAAATTAAGCGATTGCATGAATACAAACGTCAGCATTTGAATCTACTTCATATTCTCGCGCTATATCGTCAATTGCGTGACAATCCGCATCTGGATATAGTGCCGCACGTCTTTTTGTTCGGTGCCAAAGCGGCACCGGGTTATGTCTTAGCAAAAAATATCATTTATGCCATTAACCGGGTCGCTACGGTCATTAATCAGGATCGCCGCGTTAGCGATCGCCTAAAGGTCATCTTTCCGGCGGACTACCGTGTCTCGCTGGCTGAGCGGATGATCCCTGCTGCTGATGTTTCTGAGCAGATTTCGACGGCAGGTAAAGAGGCGTCTGGCACTGGCAATATGAAGCTGGCGCTGAATGGCGCGTTGACCGTTGGCACGTTAGATGGGGCAAATGTAGAAATGGCGCAGCAGGTCGGCGAGGACAATCTGTTCATTTTCGGGCATACCGTAGAACAGGTAAAAGCCCTACAGACTCAGGGCTATGCGCCGTCGGACTACCTTGCTACAACGCCTTTGTTACGCGAAATACTGAATGAGTTAGCGAGTGGTGCATTCAGCCGGGGGGATAAAAATGCGTTTGCCCCACTGCTGGATAGCCTGCTGAAGCTGGGCGATCCCTATATGTTAATGGCCGATTTTGCACCGTATTGTGAGGTGCAGCAGCGTGTTGATGCGCTTTATCGTGAGCCGGATGAATGGACGCGTCGCTGTGTGCTGAATACCGCCAGAATGGGGATGTTTAGTTCGGACAGGGCGATTCATGATTACCAGACGCGTATTTGGCAAGCGGATCATTAGGAAAAGGAGAGGATGTTCAAGGTGGATAAACTGGCAAGCCAGCAGACCGGCATCGCGGAAAGCTATACCGATGCCTATGGCAAAAAGCACATTGTTGCGGCCGCAGTCAGAAACCGGATTCAGGCAATGATGGACGTTTCTGATAGCGGTAATGCGCCCCTGCCGCCTGTTCGTGTCTTCTTGCAAGGCCGAGATGCGGTCATCGAGCTTGCTGGTCACGGTGAATTCTTCTGGACGCTGATGTATGAAAACGGCGGTCAAATTCAAGGGCAGATAACCGGTGGTTCAACGCTGGCTCTGCCGGGCGTGCTGCCGCTGGGCTACCATTACCTGACGCTGACGCAAGCCGACCAGCGCTGGAGCTGCCGGATTATTGTTGCCCCGCATCGCTGCTATGAACCCGAAGCTTTACAGCAGGGAAAACGCTGGTGGGGTGTGACCGTACAGCTTTACACCTTGCGTTCGCAGAACAATTGGGGCGTCGGGGATTTTGGCGATCTGCGCCAACTGATAGAACAGATTGCCCGCCGCGGTGGCGCCTTTGTGGGGCTGAACCCACTGCATTCGCTGTACCCGGCGTTGGCAGAGGCGGCGAGCCCTTATAGTCCGTCGTCCCGCCACTGGCTGAACATTATTTATATCGATGTGAATCGGATTGATGATTTCCAGCAGAGCGGGGAAGCGCAGGTGTGGTGGCACCGTGAGGAGACACAAAGCGCGATCGCAGCGCTGCGGGCGGGGCGCTGGGTTGATTATGAGCCGGTGACGCAGCTTAAGTTAGCGGCTCTGCGGCTGGCGTTTCGCTATTTTACGACCCGTAGCGCGCTGGACCCGCGCATTAGTGCATTTCGTCAGTTTGTCGTCAGCGGTGGGCAGAGCCTCCAACTTCAGGCGACGTTTGATGCGTTGCAGACCTACCTGAAAAAACAGGGCGAGAATTATGCGGACTGGCATCAATGGCCTGCCAGTTATCATGATGTACACAGTGAGACTGTAAAAGCCTTTCGCCGTGAAAACAGCGATGAGATTACGTTCTACAGTTGGTTGCAATGGGTGGCGCATGAGCAATTAGCAGACTGCTACGCGCACAGCAAACAGCTTGGTTTACCGTTAGGTTTGTATCGTGATTTGGCCGTTGGGGTCGCACGGGGCGGTGCTGAAACCTGGGACGAACGACAGCTCTATTGTCTCGATGCTTCTATCGGCGCACCGCCCGATCCGCTCGGGCCGCAAGGACAAAACTGGCAACTGGCGCCGATGAACCCCACCATGATGCAGCTTCGGGGTTATCAACCGTTTATCGACGTGCTGCGCAGCAACATGGCGCACTGCGGCGCGTTGCGTATCGATCATGTGATGGCGCTTTTGCGCCTGTGGTGGATACCGAAGGCGGAGCCGGCGGGCAACGGGGCCTACGTACATTATCCAGTTGACGATCTGCTGGCGGTACTGGCGCTGGAAAGTCAGCGTCATCGCTGCCTGATTATCGGTGAGGATTTAGGCACGGTGCCGCCGGAAATTGTCAGCAAACTGCATGATTACGGCATCTATTCTTACAAGGTGCTGTTCTTTGAAAAGGATGCAGAGGACCACTTTCGCCCCCCCGAGGATTACCCGCGCCAGTCGATGGCAACCATTACCACTCACGACCTTCCGACGCTGCGCGGCTACTGGCAAACCGTGGATTTATCGCTTGGGCGCGAGTTAGGGCTGTACCCTGTAGAGGCATTGTTGCAAGAGCAGATGCAGCAGCGTGAAAAAGCGAAACAGGGGCTGCTCAACGCATTACACCATTACGGGCTGTTGCCACAGCGTGTTGGCCGTAACGCGGCGCTGACGACAATGGGCGCACCGCTGAGCCGTGGCGTTCACCGCTATGTCGCCGATAGCGCCAGCGCACTGGTCGGGTTTCAACTGGAAGACTGGTTGGATATGGCCACGCCGGTGAATGTACCGGGCACCAACCGCGAATACCCTAACTGGCGACGTAAGCTGACACGTCCGCTGGAATCGATCTTCGCTGACCGCTGCCTTGAACGACTGGTTCGGGATGTGGATTTACGTCGTGGCGTACCGGTAAAAAGCTAATGCGGTAAACGCATCGCTCCAGCGGAATGTTAATCCTCCCCAGAGTTGGGGAGGATTAAGAAGCAGTAATCAGCGGGAGAAATTAATAGTAGGAGTGCTCGCCGCGCTGGTGTTCGGTGAGATCTCTCACACCTTTCAGCTCAGGGAAGGTTTGCAGCAGCTCTTTCTCAATCCCTTCTTTCAGCGTGACGTCAACCATAGAACAGCCGTTACAGCCGCCGCCAAATTGCAGGATTGCCAGACCGTCATCGGTAATTTCCATCAGCGTCACGCGACCGCCGTGGCCCGCTAGCTGTGGGTTGATCTGCGATTGCAGCACATACTCAACGCGTTCCATCAGCGGGGCGCTGTCGTCCACTTTACGCATTTTCGCGTTTGGCGCCTTCAGCGTGAGCTGAGAACCTAATTGGTCAGTTACGAAGTCAATGTCAGCGTCTTCCAGATAAGGGGCGCTAAGTTCGTCCACGTAAGCAGAAATCTTTTCAAATTTCAGCACGGTATCGCTGGCTTCTACGGCATCCGGCGGGCAATAAGAGACGCCGCATTCGGCGTTTGGCGTACCTGGATTGATAACAAATACGCGAATCTGTGTGCCTTCTTCCTGTTTTGCCAACAGTTTCAGGAAATGCTCCTGAGCAGCATCGGTAATACGGATCATAATAGTAAGCTCGATAGTTGACTGCACCTATCGGTTATAATACGCCCATCCTCCCCCTGACTACAAGGTTCGGCACAAACACCAGACCTGAACGCCTGCCGCGCCCTGAGCGAGCAATAGCCTGCTAATTTCCGCGGCGGTACTGCCTGTCGTGACCACATCGTCGAGTAAAACCACCTGCTGCCCGGACAGCGGGACATCACAGGAAAATGCGCCCCTCAGGTTTCTTCGCCGTGCGCTGGCGCTGAGCGTTTGCTGCAACGGCGTGCGTCGAGTGCGCTGTAACTCACGTGGATCGTAAGCGCAGTCCAGCCAGTGAGCGAGAGGACGAGCGAGCAGTTCGGTCTGATTGAAACCACGATGCCACTGGCGGTTCCGGTGCAGGGGAACGGTGAACAGACGATCGGGGCGGAACAGCGGCACCTGCCCGGTGAGCTTTCGTTCGCGATAGGCCCTCTGCCAACGTAGTAACAACTGCCGTGCCAGTACCGCTGCCAGCTCGGTTTTACCGTTAAACTTGAAATGCTTAAGCAGCGTATTGAGTGGCGGTGTGTAGTCGCTGATAAAGGTCATCGATTGCCAAGGTGGTGGATTTTGCTGGCAGCGTCCGCACTGATGCGCTGTGTCGTCTGCGGGTAAGCCACAGCGCGGACAGCAGGTAGGCAAGCGGGGCAGATGGCGCTGACAGTACGAACAAATCCCCTGCTGGCTGCGATGAAGCGGCAATAAACATAGCCAGCAACGTGCTGTGATGGTTAACATATTCTTTCCCTAAATACGGTTTTTCCCTGATAAAGGAAGATAACTGATGGCAGCGTTGTATTGGCAGACTGAAGGCGCAGGAAACACGGATCTTGTGCTGCTGCACGGGTGGGGATTGAATGCGCAGGTATGGCAGAACATGGTTGTGCGACTCGCGCCGCATTTTCGCCTGCATCTGGTCGATCTGCCGGGCTATGGCAGAAGCCAGGGATTTGGGCCGATGTCCTTGAATGACATGGCGGACAGCGTGCTGACGCAGGCACCGGATCGCGCCATCTGGCTGGGGTGGTCGCTTGGTGGACTGGTTGCCAGCCAAATTGCGCTAAGCGCCCCTGCACGGGTGGACAAGTTGATTACCGTGGCGTCATCGCCCTGTTTCAGCGCCCAGGGGGACTGGCCGGGCATCAAGCCAGATGTATTGCAGGGCTTTCAACAGCAGCTCAGCGAAGATTTCCAGCGCACGGTCGAGCGGTTTCTAGCGCTGCAAACGCTGGGAACGGAGAGCGCACGGCAGGATGCAAGATTGCTAAAAAGCGTGGTACTGGAACAGCCGATGCCGTCAGTCGACGTGTTGAACGGTGGGCTGGAAATTTTGCGTGAAGCCGATTTGCGCCAGCCGTTAGCCGATGTGGCTGTGCCGTTTCTGCGGCTCTATGGTGCGTTAGACGGGCTGGTGCCGCGCAAAGTTGCCGGACTGCTGGAGGAACAATGGCCGAACTCGACGTCGGTGGTGATACCAAAGGCCGCACATGCGCCGTTTATCTCGCACCCGGATGCCTTTTCCGAGCAGATAATCGCGTTCGCTCAGGCGTAACCGACGATAATTTACATTTTCTCCTCAATTTCTCCACGATTTAACCGATGCTGGCAGTTAAGGTAATTTGGCTCGCTGTATGCGTAATGTCGGTCGTTTCAAGATCGAGATACCGGGGGCTACCACGGTGTGAGGTATCCCTACGGGAACCCCATCACCGTGTTTCCCCCTGAATCCATACTGAAGCGATCGGCATTACCTTGTATGCAGGGTTTTCTCTGGGTTGAATGAATCCGATTCTGTTCGATTATAAATAGGCTGCTCATGAAGCAGCCACGTCAAAATATGGCTGAGGAGTATAGAAGCGATGGCGAATTTTTTTGTCGACCGTCCTATTTTTGCGTGGGTGCTGGCTATCCTTCTCAGCCTGTGCGGTATGTTGGCGATCAAGTCATTACCGCTAGAACAGTATCCCGATCTGGCACCACCCAGCGTAAGGATCACAGCTAACTACCCTGGTGCATCAGCACAGACGTTGGAAAATACCGTCACACAGGTTATCGAGCAAAGCATGACCGGGCTGGATAACCTGATGTATATGTCCTCGGACAGCAGCAATACCGGGCAGTCCCGAATTATGCTGACCTTTGAAGCCGGGACTGACCCCGATGAAGCCCGCCAGCAGGTGCAAAACCAACTGCAATCCGCGACCCGCAAGCTGCCGCAGGATGTACAGCAGCAGGGGGTTACCGTAAGTAAAACGGGTGATACCAATATCCTGATGGTCGCGTTTGTCTCTACCGATGGCAGCATGGACAAACAGGATATCTCCGATTATGTCGCGACAAATATTCAGGAGCCGATCAGCCGTATCAGTGGCGTGGGCGAGGTCGATTCCTATGGCTCGCAGTATGCGATGCGCATCTGGCTGGATCCGGCCAAACTGATGGACTACGCGCTGACGACCAGCGACGTGGTGCGGGCGATCGAATCGCAGAACAGTCAGGTTTCGGTAGGGCAAGTCGGCGGCGTACCGTCGGTGGATAATCAGGCGCTCAACGCGACGATCAACGCGCAATCTTTATTACAGACGCCGCAGCAGTTTCGCGATATTACGCTGCGGGTCAATCAAGATGGTTCTGCCGTCACGCTGGCTAATGTTGCGGAAGTGGAGCTGGGTTCTGAACGCTACGATTTTCTCAGTCGTTTTAACGGTCAGGCGGCCTCCGGTCTGGGCGTAAAACTGGCGTCTGGCGCAAACGAGCTGGAAACCGATAAACGCGTCAGAGAACGTATCGAGGAGCTATCGCAGTACTTCCCGCACGGGCTGGAAGCCAAAATCGCCTTCGAGACCTCCCCTTTCGTTAAAGCCTCTATCACCGATGTGGTGAAAACCCTGTTTGAAGCGGTGTTGCTGGTCTTTCTGGTGATGTACCTGTTCTTGCAGAACTTCCGCGCCACGCTGATTCCCACAATTGCCGTGCCGGTGGTGTTGCTCGGCACGTTTGCCGTGCTGTATGCCTTTGGCTTTAGCCTGAACACGTTAACGATGTTCGCGATGGTGCTGGCGATTGGCCTGCTGGTGGACGATGCCATCGTGGTGGTGGAAAACGTGGAGCGGGTGATGAGCGAAGAGGGGCTCTCGCCACGCGACGCGACGCGAAAATCGATGGGACAGGTGCAGGGGGCGTTGGTCGGGATTGCGCTGGTGCTGTCCGCCGTATTTGTGCCGATGGCCTTCTTTGGCGGCACCACGGGGGCGATTTACCGCCAGTTCTCTGTCACGATTGTGACGTCAATGATTTTGTCGGTGCTGGTGGCGATGATTCTGACGCCCGCACTGTGTGCGACGCTACTCAAGCCGCTCGCCAAAGGCCAACACCACGGTCGTAAAGGCTTCTTCGGCTGGTTTAACCGTAGCTTTACCCGCACGTCGCTAGGCTATGAACGTGGCGTCGGCAAGATATTGGTCAACAGCGGGCGCTGGCTACTGCTTTATATGGGCATCATCGGAATTATGGCCTTCCTGTTTTTCCGGCTGCCCACCTCGTTTTTGCCACAGGAAGATCGGGGCGTATTTACGACTCAGGTACAGCTTCCACCGGGATCGACGCAACAGCAGACCTTACAGGTGGTTAACAAGATCGAGCAGTATTATCTCACGCAGGAAAAGAGCACCGTGACGTCCGTATTTTCCACCATTGGCTCAGGGCCGGGCGGTAACGGGCAGAACGTGGCGCGACTGTTTGTGCGTCTAAAAGACTGGGATGCGCGCACCACGCCGGAGAGCAGTTCGTTTGCTGTCATCGAACGCGCGACCAAAGAATTTCGCAAGATCAAGGAAGCGCGAGTATTCGCCAGT